>JALGUG010000076.1 GCA_029820995.1 Candidatus Zipacnadia bacterium | reverse complement strand
GCAGGCTGAAGCTTGGCCTCTCGCATGCCCCAGAAGACCGCCAGCAACTCCTCGCCCTCGTACTCGCCACTCTCCACGCTCTCCACCCGGTACTTGATGAAGGTTACGCAGTCCTTGTAGGGCACCGTGGATGGATCGGGCACCTGCGACACGAGCTCGATCTTCCCGACGACGACCGTGCCTTGCTGCTTCTCGGCCACGCCGGCCTCCGGCGAGGCCCTGGGCGCCTCGTCTACATCCGCGGCGGGCGTCTCCGCCGAGGTCGCCGGCTGTTCCGGCGCTCTTGCCGCGGCAGTCGGGGCTTGGGGCTTCTTGCTGGAGGGTTCGGGTCGCTCAGGCTGTTTCGAGGTCTCCGGCTTCGGCTCGGAATCGGGCGCGCTGCTCACGGTCGCGACCTCCTCCGAAGGCTGCGGCGGCTGAGCCTGCGCCGCTGGCGGCACGGCCTCGGCGTGGGGCTTGGAAGTGCAACCGACGAATGCCGCTGTCAGGGCCAGAAGACTGAGACACAGAAGGCACGGAACAATACCGGGACGCAGGACACGCATTTTGGTCCTCCTAGTCGTTGGGGATCTGGATTCGCTTCCATTCACCGTTAGACACCACCAGGTCGCGAGCAGCGAACTGCCAGATGACGAGCTTCTTGCCGTCCAGGCGACCGGGATTGCGAGCCAGCGTGGCCCGTGCGGTGTTGACGCCGCCGTCATTCTGGGCGATGACATCCAGGGGCTGCCCCAAGCGAAGGGCGAGCTGCTCCCCCAGCCCGGCATGGTCGCCCCAGTTCATCTCCGCCAGGGAGTAGATGTTGGTGAAGCTGTCCCCGAGCAGCACAATCGGGGCGCCCGGGTCCGGCTCGAAGGGCTCGCCGGTGTTCACGTCAACCACGCGCCGTATGACGACCGTCTGCGGTTCGAAGGGCGAGGGCAGCGCCGGGAGTTGAAGCATATCATAAAGGTCGCCGTGGCCCGTGATTTCGACCGGCACTGCCTTGAGGCGCCGCGTTGCTCCCTGGACCTGGGGCAGGCGTCGCACCAGCTCATCCACGACAATATCCAGCCCCTGCGGTGTCCAGTGGCTGTCCTGTCGCAGGTACAACTCCCCCCGGTCTTTGGCCCGCCACAGCGCCTGCGTGGGGTCCACGACGTTTACGCCCCGCCGCTCCAGTTCGGCCAGGAAGATCGGCAGGTCGCGATTGTTCGGCGGCCCTGCGGCGAGCGGATATCGGCTGGAGAGCCACTCGGGGTAGATCGTCTCCTTGCCCGGCACGACCAGCAGCACCAGATCAACGCCGTGCCTTCGGAGGCTGTCTCGGAAGGCCACGATAGCGTCAACGGGGTGGCCCTCGTGGTACGGGTCCGACATGAAGCCCGAGCTGATAACCGCATCGAGGCTGGGCCGATAGAAGATCGTCTGGTGTCGGCCTACTACGGCCTTGTCATTGCCGCTACGCAGCGCCACCAGCCCTAACCACTGACACCGTTTTCTCACGGCCTCGCCCACGACCGAGTTGTCCTCGATGGCCCGCTCGTAGCTCTGAAGGCGCTCCAAGGTTGGCGCTCGTCGAAACAGCTCCAGCTCCTGGATTGGCTCGCCGCGCCCCAACTCCCAGACGAGCTGCGCGACAGGCACCACCGTGATCAAGAGGGCGAACCAGGGGATCAGTGCCAGTTCGGCCCACCTGCTGGAGCGCTTCGTCGCGGGGCGAGATTCGAGCTGTGCCGGGCGCGCGGTCACGGCAATTGCCCCCCTAGAAGCGGAAGTACAGGAACGGGTTGTAGGCTTGCGTGAACATGATCGCCACTGAGCAGGTTAGAGCTGCGCCGGCGAGCCCGAGCTTGATCGGGCGCAGGTTCTGGGCAATGTCCCAGGTGTCAAGTCGAAACAGGTGGATCAGAGCGCATAGTCCGAAGACCAACAGGTACTGGGGCTCGCAGAGCACTGCGCTCACCAGCGAGCCGGCTGGACCGGCGTCTTGCAGCCCGAACATGGCCCCCAGATAGTGGACGGCACCCGGGAAGCTCTCAGCGCGGAAGAACACCCAGGTGATTAGCACGAGGATAAAGGTCGCCGCGATGCAGAGCGGCTGCGGCAGCGCCTGATACAGCGGTCGCTTGCCGTTCCAGCGTTCCAAGGCCAGCAGGGCGCCGTGCACGGCACCCCAAATCACAAAGGTCCACTGCGCGCCGTGCCACAGGCCGCCGAGCAGCATCACGATGGCCAAATTGGCATACGTCCGCCGCGCGCCGCGGCGATTGCCCCCCAGCGGGATGTACAGGTAATCGCGCAGCCAGGTAGACAACGAGATGTGCCAGCGCCGCCAGAACTCGGTAATGCTCTGCGAAATGTACGGCAGATTGAAGTTGCGCTTGAACTCGAACCCCAGCATCTGTCCCAGGCCGATGGCCATATCCGAGTAGCCGCTGAAGTCGAAGTAGATCTGAAAGGCATAGGCGAGCACGCCCAGCCACGCCTGGTACCAAGCCAATCCTCCGGCAGCAAAGGCCGCGTCGGCGACTTGCCCCATCGGATTCGCGAGCAGGATCTTCTTGGCCATTCCCAGGGCGAAAAACAGGATGCCCCGGGAGAACTTCTCCACGGTATGCGAACGAGAGATCAGTTGCTCGGCCAGGTCCCGATAGCGTACGATCGGTCCGGCCACCAACTGGGGAAACAGGGCCACGTAGCAGGCGAAATCCAGAAAGTCGCGCGCCGGCTGCGCGTCTCCGCGGTACAGGTCAATGGAATAACTCATGGACTGGAAGGTGTAAAACGAGATCCCGACCGGCAGCACGATCTGATACACGCGGAGCGCGTTATGGCCGAATAGCTCGAGAAAGTAGTTGACGTTCGTCTGAACGAAGGGCAGGTACTTGAAGCAGCCGAGCAGCGCCAGATTTGTCGTGATCGAAGCGATCACGGCCAGCTTGCGTTGACGAGCCGACGGAAGACCCGGGCCGGCCGGCGCGTCGGCCGCGAACAAAGGCAGTCGCCACCGACCCACAATGAGCTGGCCGCACGCATAGTCCACAATGGTCGAAAACAGCATCAGGAACACAAACCACGGGTTGGCCCAGCCGTAGAAGACGTAGCTGACGACGGCGATCAGGAGCTGTCGCCAGCGGGGAGGACAGGCGTAGTACAGCGCCAGCACGGTAGGGAGGAAATAGAAGATGAAGATGTGCGAAGAGAAAACCATTTAGGGGAGCCTGATGACCTCCCAGGGAGCCCAATACTTGTAGAGGTCGCGTGCCACGACCGTCCAGATGACCAACCGCTTGGCCTCAATGGCGTCATGCCCACGGCGAGCAAATCGCGTGCGAATGCGCGGTCCGCTACCCTGGGCCATGATCAGATCAATCGGCAGGCCCAGCTCCTTGGCCAGGTGAGCCGACAGGCCCGCGTGCTTGCAGTCCTCGAAGTGAAACACGCCCGTGAAGCTGTCTCCCAGCATCACTACCGGGCTATCGGGATCGTCGGCGTACAGCGTGCCGTCGGGCGCCACCACCTGCTGAGCCTCCAGCTTCATCGGCCGATAGGCGAGCTTCTCTTGGTCGGTGAGCATGTCACAGATATCGCCGAGCCGGGTGCAGGTCACATGCTTGACGGTGTACTTGACCCGCTTGGCTTGCAGGCCGGCATACCACGGATACTGTTGCACGCGCTGAGCGATCAGATGAGCCGCCAGTCGCACGCCCCGGTTGGTCCAGTGGGTGTCCTGCGGCATGTACAGCAACTCGCCGCCGGCCTCCCGCTGCTGGATGAAGGTCGGCAGCAGGTCCACGATCTGCACCCCTGCCTCGGCCAGCTCGCCCAGGAGCTTGCGGCAATAGGGCGCGACGTACGGCTTGGCGCCCACGGGGGCCCGGTCGGACAGCTTCTCCGGGAAGACCTCCGCCTTGGTCGGTATCACCACCAGCAGCATGGCGATGTTCCGCGCTTTGAGCTGCCGGCTGAAATCAACGATCGCCGGGTAGGGATCGCGCCCGTCGGGCTGGTCGCGGAGGTCGCCGGAGAGCAGATACTCCAGGTCGCCGCGGAAGAACAGAAAGCCGTCTTTGCCGATCAGGCCCTTGAGTTCCGCGGGACGGGCATCGAGCTGCCGGCGGACGTCCGCGCGAAACCCCGCCAGCAGGTCGTACCACGCCTTCCAGCTTCCGCGGGAACGCTGCAGTTCGCTCTGCCCGGAATTGCCGACGAAGTAGCTGCCGGGCCGCCGAGCACTCCACATTACCGCCGCCTCAGTCGAGGCCGCAAGGTGGTCGGCCAGCAGAAACACGTTGTAGATCACTTCGCCGTAGGGCCGGCCCCGCATTACGATGAACGGCCGGGCGAAGCGCTTGCCGCCCAACAGCTTCGCGATTTCGGGCTCCGTGTCGGCGTTGGGCCAGGGTCGCGTGGTCTCCGGCTCCAGGGTCTCGGTTCGGAGCGACTGGTACCAGTCGGACGCCAGCTCGAAGAAGTAGGTTTCGATCTCTTTCGCTGTCAGCCGCTTCCGGAGGTAGTCGTTCCGCAGGTGGGCCACCACCCGCGCGCCGTCCGGGCCGGGGTCTATCCGTCCGTAGAGCTCCGGGTAGCCGTCGGCGTCCTCGTCGTGCACAGGCAGCCACGAAACCTCCGGGCGGAACTCGACCTTGACCCAGATCTGGTCCCCGTGTAGGTAGGCCGTGCAGATCTGCTGCACCGGCCGGACCAGATCCTCATTATGCCACTTCTGGCGGCTGACCCGGCTCTCAATGACCAGCAGGGGTCGCGCCGCATCGTAGTCCCACTCGCTCAGGTACTTGACCAGCGGCCGCCACGCCAGGGGGCGAGCGACCTCCTGTGCGATGAGCGGCGTATCACTCAGACGGTCACGCACACTACCGCGCACCAGTGCCCCGTCGAAGTCCAGCTCGTTGAGCGCGGGCACCACAGCAGGTGCCGTCAGAGGGCCCGTGAGCGGATAGTGAAACAGCGGATTGCGATCGTATGCCGCGTAGTCCAAGGCGGCTCGGTCCGCGCGGGGAATGACGCGCACCATAATCCTCGAGGTACACCGGTTGTACGAATCCTGCAGGCTCTTGGCGAGAGCCAGGTCGCCCTCATCGGCCAAGACCGAACCTGCAGAGAGCATGGCCGCCAAGCACAGTAGCCGCTTCCAGTGCTGATGTTCTGCCATTTGTCTACCCCGAAGCGGTAACACAGTCCCGCGGCATCCGACGTGACGGCTGATGCCGCGGTTGGGGGGACGTGCTCCGCAGAGATACGGTGAAGCTGATCGGAAAACCAGGCGCCGCCCCGGGTGCGAGCGGTCGGCGCCAGAGCTGGTCTCATCATCTCAACAACCAGCGACCATCGCGCACGAATGCGCTCCTACAGTGCTCATGGAACAGCTTCCAGTCTCTGACGCGGTCTGCTGCGCACGGCCCAAACATTCAGAACCCCGAGAGCCGGCGGTAGTTCCACCTGGACAACCAACCTTGAACGCGCCTCGGCTGAATCGGCGATCCGAGCGACTGTCGCCTACTCGAACACGAATTCCCCAAACCGCTCCGGGACAATGAGCGAAGGGCCGGGCAGCGGCGACCAGGTCTGCATCTCGAAGTCCGGCGGCTTCGGACGATAGCGCACGAAGTTCCCACTCCACTTCAGGCCCGGGCGCGGCCGGAGCTTGAGCTGGTCCCACGGGATCGCCATCTCGACCGCCCAGCCGCCTTCATGCTCGGCCGCAGCCGCGGCGAGCTTCCAGGTCTCCTTGCGCCCACTGCTCCCCTGGCTGAATTGCTCCATCTCACCCTTGCAGTTGACGATGACCTGGTGGAAGTCAACGCGGTCGGCGTCCACGTCCAGGGCCAAGTCCACGGCATCCTGATTCCAGATTTTCTTGGCCGTCGTGCTCAACTGCTTCTTCTCGCTCTCCGGGCAGTCAAAGGCCACATAGAGCGCTGCGTCATCGTAAGTAATCCACGCCCGGGTGTTTTGGGTTGAGGTGCCAAGGCGGCCCAGCAACCGGAAGGCGTCCGCGAAGGGGGTCTTCGACCACACTGGATCGTCGAGTTTTCCGTCAATCTTCGGCCGGCTGAAAGCCCGCACGATGCGGTAGGTGCGCATCTTGTATAGGTCGCCGACAGATTGGCCCTCATTGATGGTCTTGCCCTCGGGCGACTTTGAGGCCTCCAGGATCTTCACCCGAATGCGGCGCGAGGGCAGCACATTTTCGGCGCCGGCCGAAAGCCAGCAGCGGCCGTCCCAGTCCGGCGGGGCCCATTTGCTCAGATCAATGGTTAGCTTGGTCTCCCGTCCCTCGTGGATGGCGTCCGTCAGGTTGATGAAGTCGGCTGGAGCGGCGCCGGTGCCCCACGTGGGACGCGGCGACTTACGCCGCGGGTTTATCAGCCCCAGGCCCAGGGCTACTCGCTTGGCGTACCCGTGCGCCGTGTGGTAGTCCACCATCATCCCCGCAAACGTGGAGGTGTAGGTCGGATGGTACGACACGCGATCGCGATAGAAGGTCCACGCATCGTAAAAGCTGTTGGTCACCTGCAGCGTCAGCACGCGGGCCTCTTGGAGCTCCAGTCCGCCGAAGCCGTAGCCGTAACGGCTGCGCGGAGCATCCAGACTGCCTCCCGCAATCTCAAGCGTGTCGGCATCCGATTGCGCGAATAGCGTGCCGTCGTAACCGTCGTAAGTGTCAGTGCCCGTGCGCAGGACCCGCAAGCCCCTGACCGTCCGGTCCACCTCGGCGATCTGCAGTTTCGGCTTGAGCTTGGGAAGCGTGACGGGGACCAGCTCCGGAGCGTAGTCGCCGGCAATCTCAAGGGCTCGGCTAGCCTGGACGGTCTTGCCGCCCACGGACGCGGATACATGCAGGTCCAATCTCCCGCCATGGACTTCCGCCGGAACCTGGATCTGCGCGAGGCCCTCGCGTAGCTTCTGTTCACCGGCATAAACCGGTACCCCATCCCGCCACAGGCTCACCTGTGCCGCTCTTGGGGCCGGCGCCAGCCGCAGCTCAAGGGTTGAGCCCGCGGCGATCGTCTGCGGGCACTCGATGGTGACCCGCCCACCGTGTTCTTCCGACGCCGACGTCTTCAGCTCGATGGTGTGCTTGCCGGCATCCACGGGGACGATGAGGAAGTCATGACCGTAGGCGGCCAACGGCCTTGTCCGTCCGGAGGCACTGACCAACGCTTTGCCGGGGGGAGCAGATACGATGAACTCCGCGCCGCCCGCCGGGGCGTTCACTGATAGCGTCAGTGTCCTGCCGTCGTCACTCGCTCTAATGCGAGCCGACGCTCCGAGGTTTTCCGGCAGCCAGAAGTTCGTCCGCAGCCCCCCTACGGAGAACACCCCGGCGGGCGAATTGCTCAGCAGCACCATGCGCAGCAGGTGAGGCTCCGTGGGAACGGAGAGCTCCAGGCGTTGGGCCGGGCGCTCGATCACCTGCACGCCGAGCAGCCGACCCGCCAGGTCGAGCCCCCATCCGGTGCGCCGGTAGACCTCCCGGCGCGTGGCCTCGGGCAAGGCAGGCCAGGAGTGCCGGATATCGCGCACGCCGAACACCCACGCGTACACCGGGCGTCTCGGGTCGAGCCCGAGCTTTCGGGTATCGGCCGAGATCCGGGCTAGGCCCGGGCCGCTTTCGCGATGGTCCACGAGCGAGATTACCGCCGCGTCGGCGCGTCGGAGAGTGTAGGCTTCGATCTGCGTGTCCGGGTCGGTCCGCCAGTCGGGCTTCAGGTCGGCTTCGATCCAGCGCAGGCCGCGGGTCTCATAGGCCGCCTCAATGAAGGGCAATTGGAGGCGCTGCTTCTCGGCGCCGAGGGGTGACGAGGGCGTAAGGCCCAGGCCAATGCAGTAGTTGCTGAAGAACGGCCGCGTGCTGTCTCGCCAGTATAGCGGGATGACCACCTGACCGGGGTCGTAGGCGTGGCGAATCTTCACGCAGGCAAACCCGTCAGCCGACTCGCGCCACGTTGCGGCAGTGAGGCGCTGGTCAATGCCCTCGTAGTAGCCAATGTCCCAGTAGGGCCCGGTCCGGGCATTGAACCACACGGCCTTGTCATCGCCACACGCTCGCGCCACCTGGCGGATGCGGCGGTACAGCTCCTCGTAGTCATAGTCTTGATCACATCCGAGGTGCTCCCAATCAATCAGGTTCTGGCCGCCGCCTCCGCCGTCGAGGTAGAAGAAGTCTCCGCCGAAGTCGCGCATGACATGCTCGAACTCGTCCATCAACTCGTCTTGGCTCTCCTTGATCCCCAGGCGTCGAGCATGATTGAGCACCATGTTGGAGTAGGCGCTGAAAACCTGACCGCTCCGGTCCGTCGTGATGAACCACTCCGGGTGATCGCGGTACACTCTCGAGCGCGGATGCACGGCCCAGGCCCAGGTATACACGCCGATCTTCACCCGGGGCGACAGCTTGTGTCCGGCCGCAATGTAGTCTTTCAACCACTGGGTGTCCAGCTTCGCGCCATAGCCGTTGGTCGTGAGGCCCTCGGTGACCCATTCGCCCCAGATCCCGTGAATGTGCATCAGCTTCCACAGCGTTCCGGTCTGGGTCATCTCAAGGGTCCGCCGGACGGGCAAGAGCGGGCCGGTGAGGTCTGCCGTTAGGGGGTTGAGCGCCACGTCGCACGAGGTCTTGAGGTTCGTCACCCACCGGGGCCGCTTCACGGCGGCGTATTGCCGGGCGACCTCGGGGAGGCTCCGGTACATCCCGTAGAAGTCATATTGCCGTCCGTCGAACAGTGCCAGGTGTGTCTCGGTGGATCGCTCCCGCCGGGGGGCCAAATGGAGCGTGCACAGCCCCATCTCCCACCCGTTCGGCGTGTAGATCGGCGGATGGTTCTCCTTTTCGTGCCAGCGCGACGTGACCGGCCGGCAGTAGCGGTCGTTGATCTTGTAGCGATAGTGCGCCAGTCCCCAGCCCAGGTCGTAGCGGATGAACAGAACCACTTTGGCGTTCCGCGCACCCAGGCTCTTGTTGGTGGTGGGGAGCTTGACCCGATCCGCGAACAGCCTCGCGCCCAGTCCCCGGTCGCCGCCCATGTAGACGCCGCCGCGCCGGAACTGCTCGGCCAGCACCCCGCCAGTGCGGTGGGTCAGGAAGCGATCGCGTTGGTCCGAGGTGGAGGTGAAGCCGACGCGCTTGACCAACCGCGTGCCGTCGTCACTGAGGCTGTACGTCTTCTCGATGATCAGGTCCGGGAGCGCGGGATTCGTGCACCGCAGCTTAAGCCGCCCCTTGCCGCCCCCCTCCAGAACCCTGTCAACGCGATCTTCATACTCGTTCGCTTCCGTGTCGCCGCCCCTCGTGTACAGGTAATAGCTGTCAGGCAGCCGCTCGAGGCACTTCTCTCCGTGAGTGCGGCTCCAGCCACCGGCCACCAGGCCGCGACGTCGGTCAATGGCAAACCGAGCCGCCTTGCTGTTCAGGTACCAGTAATGCTCGTCGCGCTGTGTCGCCTCCGTTGTCGGAGGCATTTCAGGACCGATGACGTACGCAGCGGCGGCTCCGGCCTGGCGGTCCTCCGCAGTCGGCTCTCGGCCATAGAACTCCACTTCGGCCAGCTCGACATCCTGATCGGCCGCGGGGCGGGCCAGCGTCAGCTTCACGAACCGTGCGACGCGCCGCACATCCCCGGAGATCTCATGCTCGGCCACTGCGCGCCGCGGGTCCCTGTTCTGTAGTACTGCGAGCGTGTCCCACGATTCCCGGTCCGCGCTGCCCTGGACCTCCGCGGAGGAGATGTTGGTCGCCGGCGACGACACCGCTCGGAGAGCGATCCGGGTGACGAAATACTCCTGGCCGAGGTCGAACACGATCTCCGGCCGCGGCCCCAACATCCGCCAGAACGCCTGCTCCTCCGGCGGGTTGATCTTTCCGTCCGTCAGAATCCGGGCACCCTTGTCTCCGCGCGTCGGCGCGTTCACATAGCGGTATGTGACGCCGGCGATCCGCTCGCTCTTCTCGAGGTTGATCTGCGTCAAGTCGGCCAGGATGACACGGGCGTTCCCGACGCCGAACATCACGCGCCCACTGAGGATCGGGAACCGGCCGTCGTCCGTGGCCGAGAGGTGCCGCTTATCGTTGAGATAGACCTCGATCCGTCGGCCGCGCACCTCGCAGCGCAGGGTCATCCACTCGCCCAGCGGCGTTGACTTCGGTCGCACCGCTTCCACGTGCGTCGCGAACTCGCGGTCGAGCTGCCCGTCCACGACCTTCTGCATGAACAGGCCGCGGAACTTGGGGCGCAGATAGACCCAATAGCCCGCCCGCTTGCCCCAGACGGCGCCGCGCTGCCGCAGGTAGAGGCTGAATCCCGAGTACTTGTCGTCGGCTCGCAGGAACTTGACCTTCGCCGTCACAGCGAAGTCGTGCAGATTCTCGCCGCCGGCAAAGTACACGTGCTGACCGCGCCCGTAGTCCAACTCGAGGGAGCCGTCCTCATGCCTGGTCAGGTGCTCCTCCCCCAGCATCAACTGCCAGTGCCGTCGCCAGTCGGCGCCAAAGGGCTCGGCCGGGAGCGACGTGACGTAGCAGAACATGAACAGCAATACGGGCGCGCAGATCGCGTGTAGCTTCACGTGAGATCACTCCAGAGTGAGCGAGGCCTGATGCGCTCTCACTGCGTTCTAGCGGAGCTTCAGTATGTGTTCGGCGATACGCTGTCGGAAACGATGGAAGGTTGCGGGCGACCAGCCCTCGGGTATCTCCAGGTTCTGTTTCCCGTCGGGAACGATGCCGGTCCGGAGCTCGTCGAGCGTCGCCTGGGCCTCGGCAGCCGCCTGGCGCTTGTTCGGCGGCGCTGCCTTGATAAGGCGCTCCAACATCCGCAAGTACCAGACATCCTCGATGCCCTCGCGCTCACACTCCCATCCCAGCGTGGGCCGCGGGCCCTGCGGGCTCGGCGCGGCCACGTACATGTCGCAGTGATTGCCGTCGAGGTCGTCGAACGGGTCGTTCACGCAGCATTGGTAGTGCCAGTAGAACATACCGGTGGCTCCGAGTCGCCAGCGCAGGAAGCCGCTGCGGAATCTGGGGATGCTGGTCCTAGCACCGTAGTTGCTGGAGTAGTACCAGAAGGTGTTGCCGTGCTCGAGCGTCATCTTGCGGGTGTCGGCGTTGGCGGACAGATGCTGCCAGCAGGCGTAGTCCATGAGATCAATCAGCTTCGTGCCGCCCTCGATGTTGTTGGGCGTACAGTAGGTCAACGCACCGGGGACCTGCTTGGTGAGTCCCATCCGCTTCGAGGCCCGCTCGATGCGTTCCTTGTTGTTGCTCGGCTCATCCACCGGATAGCACAGCAGCGGCGGCCAGCCCCTTTCCTTCCCCCGCTTGACGACCGCGGCGATCAGTTCCTTATAATGCTCGTCCCACTGGGCATCCGATAGTCCCTTCGGAATCAGGCCGGGCAGGCGGCGGACGCCGCCCCACGGCATTGGACCGGTCAATCCGTGGGCCTGAGCCTCGGCGATAAACTTGTCCATCGCCGAGAAGTCCAACTTCAGCTTGCCGTCCTCCCAGCCTCCCGTCGGCGCCTCGCTGGAGAGCGTAATGGTGTCAATCAGGTGGTCGCGCAGATCCTGGAAGTGCTTCGCCTGATTCTCCGGGTAGTACGCATAGTGCGTACCGTAGTACATCCCGAAGATCTCGCCCGGCGGATGTTCCAGCTTGAACGGCAGCACGCGCACGCTGATCGTGCAGCGCCACGGTTGGGCCTTCTCCGGAGTGAACAGCACCTCGCCCCGGTAGATCCCCGGCGGCTGATCCTCGGGCACCTTGACCGTCAGCCACCACCAACGCGTGTCTCCTCGTTCCACAGCAGCCTGCCCGCCCGGGTCCAGGATCTTGGGGCCCCGCCGGAACTTCTTCTCGTGCCGTCCCACGCGCTGTCGGGCAATGCGAGCCAGGCGCAGGTCCCAACAGCTCGCCGGCAGCGCGGCATCCCCGGAGGACAGGTCAGTGACTTTCACCGTGCAGGTCCCCAGATCGCGCAGGGGCACCACTGCGAAGCTCAGGGGCTCGTGCTCGCCCTGCGCAGCCCAGCAGCTCAAATCGGCACTGCGCTCCTCGTCGCTGGGACGGGTCCGCGGGTAGACGATCTTCAGGTAGTCGCGTGCGAAGGCCACATAGCCGCGCTCGCGGTCCTGCGCGGTGATCGGGCCTTCGTCGGGGGCCGCCTCGGGGAACACTTCCTCGTAATCGGCGTACCGCTCAGCCTTCATCTGCTCGAACAGCGCCTGGACCTGGGCCTCGGCCTGCTCCCGCTGGGCGGTCGCCAGGACCATCAGCCCGTTGCAGAACCACCAGGCATAGCGCTGGTCCGGCTCCTGTGACGATTGAAAGGTGATGCGCAGCGGACCTGCGCCCGCCGGCAGCTCGGCGGAGGCCAGCTTGTACTCCCACCGCCGATTGCGCCAGCCCTCGATCACCGGCTGACCGTTCACCAGCACATCGAAGGGCAGCTCCGCGCGACTGTATTGTATGTCGCCTGCGAACACCGCAATCCAGTACCGGCCGGCCGGCAGGTCCACCAGAAAGTGACCTTTGAGATCACCTTTGGGCGCGTTCCAGTAGATGAAGTCGCGCTGGAGGTCATCGGCATTGACCTTGTCTGCCTCCTTGAGGCCTTCGGTGCTCTCCCAGCCGTACCCCTGCGCCGCGGAATATGCCGTGGCGGGCGTCACCTGGGTGAATCCTGTTCGGACCGGGGAGTCCGCGGTGCCGAAGTCGAATTTCGCCACCGCCTCCTGGGCCCACACTGCCCCGCCCAACACCAGTATGGCCGACCAGCAAAGAATCGCGTGAGTCACTGTTCCATGGTCTCTCGATCGCATGGTTGGATTCCACTCCTTTGTCCCGGCGTCAAGTCACGTGGCGCTGGAGGAGTTGGTTGACCTTCTCCTCGATCTGCTCAATGATGGCCTTGAGGCCCTGTTCCCCGTAATCCCTGGAGGCGAACCGGCGCGGGTCGCGGCCCCCGACGCCGATTAGCTTCTCGTTCGGGTCTTCAGGCAAGCGTGACAGGTCCACCAACTCCGGCCGGAGCGCCATCATGAGCGAGGTCTCCCACGCGGCGGCGTGGTCACCGGCGTGAGGAATCTGCTCGCGCACGAGTTCGTATCCGCTACACGCCCAGGCCGTGGCGCTCCCGCGCGTCTCGAGGTTGAACAGCTCTGCCGCCGCGGTAGCATGCCTCAGCAGCGGGTAATGGCCCGCCATGACAACGATGACCTTGAAACCAAGGCTTCTCAGCTCATGGAGAATGTGCAGAAGCAATCTCACGTAATTCAGGTCAGCCTCGTGCCGGCGCTCGTCCATGTACCCGGGAGCGAAGTTGCCGGGCGGGAGGCCCATCTTCTCGCAGATCTTGCCCTCCTGGTCGTGGTTGGCCTCCATCAGATAGCTCTCCCGCGGTTCGCCGTAGAACAGCGCCGGAAAGGCGAGCCCCCCGATCTGCTCGGCGCATCTCAGGGCGATCGCGTGGATCTTCACCGTGTCTAGACCGAGACAATTATGCTCCCCGTGCCATTCGATGCCTCCGATTGGAAGGTAGGCCACCGGCTTCTTCTGTCGGGCCTCCACGACTTCGTGCGGGAGCATTTCCTCATATCGTACCTTGGGCATGACCTCGCTCCTCAGAAGATGTCGGCCGCCGGCAGTTGAACCGAGAGGCAACATTTCGACGACCGCAGACGATGCTCAGGTCTAGCTTCGCCTTCGCTGAGTGTGTGCCCTGCCGGGGACAGGGAGTTCACGACGGTCCTCAGCCGGGCAACTTGCCTCGCGTCACGGCGAAGGAATTGGCGGCGAGGGACTGGAACACCGTGCCGCAAAGGCGAGCGTGCAAGTGAAGCAGTCTGAGCAGGCGATATGAGGGACACAACTTCAGAAGAACCGATGTCCCCGCGCGAACGCGTGCGGCGGACGCTGACCTTCGAGGGTCCTGACCGGGCGCCACGAGATCTGTGGACGCTACCGGCGGTGGGTCTCTACCAGAAGGAGGAGTGCGCCGCCCTGTTGCGGCGGTTCCCGACCGACTTCGGCGGGGCCCGCTTTCGCTACGGCCGAAGCGAACGGGCCCGCGGCCGGCCGGGACGAAAGGGCACCAGCGTGGACGAGTGGGGTTCGGTGTGGGAAGCGGCGGAGGACGGGGTGGTGGGCGAGGTCACGGGGCCGGCGCTGGCCGACTGGAGCGATTTTGCCCGCTTCCGGCCGCCGTACGAGCTGCTCGATGGCGCGGACCTGTCGGAGGTCAACCAAAGCTGCGCCGAAACGGACCTGTTCGTGCGTGGCGGCTGCTGTCCGCGCCCCTTCGAGCGGATGCAGTTCCTGCGCGGCAGCGAGAACCTGTACCTCGATCTCGCGTACGGCCTCAAGGAAGTCTACCAGCTCCGCGACATGGTGCACGAGTACTACCTGCGCGAGTGGGAGATGTGGGCGCAGACGGACGTGGATGCCCTGTTCTTCATGGACGACTGGGGAGCCCAGCATACGCTGCTGATCGCTCCGGAGATGTGGCGCGAGTTCTTCAAGCCGCTGTACCGCGACTACTGCGACCTGGCCCATCAGTACGACAAGTTCGTGTTCGTGCACTCGGACGGACACATCGAAGCGGTCTACCCGGACCTCGTCGAGCTGGGCGTGGACGCCATCAACAGTCAACTGTTCTGCATGAACCTGGAATGGCTCGCGGAGAACTTCAAGGGCAAGATCACCTTCTGGGGGGAGATTGACCGTCAACGCATCTTGCCCTTCGGCACGGTGGCCGAAGTGCGGGAGGCGGTGCGGCGAGTGCGGCGCTTGCTCGACGACGGGCGCGGCGGTGTCATCGCTCAGTGCGAATGGGGCAAGAACAACCCCCCGGAGAACATCGCGGCGGTCTTCGAAACCTGGGAGGAGCCGCGGGACTGGTGAGCCTTAAACGCCAAAGGGGAATCCGTCATGCGAAGCACTATGGTGGCATCGCTAATCGCGCTCGTCGCTCTTTGTGCTGCCAAAGCACCCGGCGCGGAGTTGAGGGTGCCCGAACAGCACGCCTCCCTGGACGCCGCGCTCGCTGCCGCCGAAGACGGTGACACGGTACTGCTGGCTGCGGGTCTGCACCGAGGCAACTTTGTGCTCGCCCGTTCGATCACGCTGCGCGGCGCGGCCCGCGAAGGCACGATTATCGCCGCATCGAGCGGGAACGTGCTGACCGTAACCGGCGCCGCAACACTGGAGGACCTCGCGGTCCGCGGTGGAGACTGCGGCGTATTCGTGGACGCCGGCGCGAAGCTGATCGGCCGACGGCTACTGATTCGCGACGCCCGGGAGGACGGGATCGGATTCCGGTCCGGTACCACGACGCGCCTCGACCTGCGCGACAGCGAGTTGACCAATTGCGGCGACGCCATTGACCTCGAGGGCACGCAGGGCGTGATTCTGAGGTGTCACATTCACAACAATCGCGACGATGCTGTTGACTATGACGGCGACTGCAGCGTGCTTGTGGCCTTTTGCCGACTGGAGCACAACGGCGACGACGGGATCGAAATCCGCCTCACTCGGCGCACACACGCCATCCTCACGGGGAACGTGATCTCCGCCAACGGCGAGGACGGCCTGGAGCTGATCGATTCGCCGGTGTCCGACCGAACGCACAACCTCGTCGCAGTGGACGATAATGACTTCCGCAGCAATGCGCGCTTCGGTGTAGGCGCGGTGGATCACCGCGATGAACAGAGCGTGGACCATCGCGTCAAGACGACGCTCTACGCCGGCAACAACAGGTTCGAGGGCAACGCCCGAGCGGACTTCAGCGCCAACTATGCGCGCGAGTTTCAGCGCTCAGCGCAGAGACCGGCGACGCTCAAGTTCCGCTGGATGTCGGGCGATCGAGAACGCGAGGAGGAACTGCCCCTTCAGCGCCCCAGCCTGCTGGCCATCATTGATCTGGCGGCGCCGGTCGCGGGCCCTCGGGCCAAGGACCTCGAAGGCGTCGCCGTGGTCGGGCGCAGACTGCTGGTGGCCGACGATGACGGACACGCCATCCTGAACGTGGACCTCGACACCTGTCATGTCGTGGACTCCACGGCCACGCTGCCCTTTGCCGGAACCGAGACCGAGTGCGTGGGGCCCGAAGGCCTGTGCCTCGTCGAGCGCGAGGGCCGGCAGTACATGGCGCTATCCGACGATGCCACCAACAATGTACACTTGCTCGACTGGCGTGACGGCCGGATCGGGGCACTGGCGGCAACACTGGATGTCGGCAAGATCGCGACACGAGCCGAGGATGTTGAGTTCGCTCTGGGACGGATCTACCTGCCCTTCCGCTACCAGTACCTGGCTGCCGGCGACGTCGCGACCCTGCAACCCCTGGCCGGCTTTCCCGTGCGCTACAAGTTCGGCGATCCACCCGGCCATGTTGCGGGTGTGGGCTTCGGCGACGGGAAGCTGTGGCTCACCTCGGCTGGCTACCGGGGCCGCAACGACCGCCGGCACAACGAACGTAGCCTGTTCTTCTCAGCCAACCCGAACACCGGCAGGGTCCTCGGCCTGTGGCACCTTGGGCCCTTTTCCAACGATCCGCGCGGCATCGCGTTCGACCAGGGGCTGATCTACATCGCAGACGGCATGTCACCCTACCAGGACTCGGAGACCGGGGAGACCGAACGTCCGGGCATCAAGGTGTTCGTGTTCGCGCCACAAGCCACAGCGGACAACATTGACCGGTTTCTGTCGAACCTGCCGCGGCGCATGCCCCCGCACTGAGCACCGCCGGCAAATCCTCCCGCAGCACTGGCGGCTGAAGAGCACGACAGCCTTAAGGGACAACATCAACACGTGGAGGGCCCTGTCCCTCCATCACGCGGAGCACATGCACCGGATCGAACTGGCAGAGCTATTCCAGCAAGCCGGTTCATACCGACGTGTGTGACCGATTCGCGGCCGGGCCGGATGCTCGCATTCGGCCCCTCCCCTCAGCCATTGGCCGGTTGGCGAACTGCTCGGATTTGGGCCAGCGCCGCGACTATAGCTCGACTACGGCGGGCCGGTCGCCGATGTTGAGGATCGCCTCAGCGATGCGGGTGGCCTCGAGGCCCTCTTTGGCGCCCGCCACCGGCTGCTTGCCGGTGCGGCAGCAATCCACGAAGTGCGCCATCTGCTTGCCGAACCAGTCGCTGCCCGTGTCGGGCTCAAACTCAACGAGGTGCTCCCCGTCCTCCAGGTTGACCTGGAGCTTGCCGTCGCCGGGGAACATGATCGAGCCCAGCGGGCCCAGCACGTCGTGGGCGCTATCGGCTTTCACCTTGTAGCCGAAGCCCGGTAGGCCCCAGGACCAGAGAAGGACCTGCTGGTCGCCGCTTGCGAAGTTGACGATGGCCGTGCCGGTGTCCCAGGCCGTCGTGTCGGCCTTCAGGCGGCGAATATCGGCGACCACATTCTTGGCCTCCCCGAAGATGAAGCGCGCGAAATCATAGCTGTGCACCGCGCCGTCAATGAACGGGCCGCCGCCGATCTCGCGGTCGAAGAACCAGGCCGTCGGCGCGCCGGAGCCGCCGCTGACGGAGCGCCACACAACCGGGCGACCGATCATGCCGTCCTGGATGACCTCCCGCAGCTTCAGCCACTCGTTGCAGAAGTGCCGCACGAAGCCGATCTGCAGAACGACGCCCGCCTCCCGACAGGCGCGGTCCATAGCCTCGCAGTCGGCCACGTTCATGGCCATCGGCTTTTCGCACAGGATGTGCTTGCCGGCCGCCGCGGCGTCGAGGACCACTTCCTTGTGGAACCCGGTGGGCGTGCAGACCACGACTGCCTCCACGTCCTCGCGGGCCAGCAGCTCGGTCCGGTCGGTCGTCCAGTGCTTGGTTCCGTACTTCTCGCAGTGCGCCTTCGCGGCGTCTGCGCTGACGTCCATCGCGCACGCAATGTAGGCCTCGTCGTTGTCAACCAGATGGGGCGCGTGGGCATTGTGGATGCCGCCGCAGCCGATGAAACCGACTCCCAGCTTCGCCATGTCTCCACGTCCTTTCAAGGTGGGCCGCACGGGCCCAGTCATGCTAGAATTGCCAACTTCACTTCGCCGCCGCAGGACAGGCGCCCTCTCTTACGGGAAGCATTCGCAGGGACCGTTCCGTCGCGAGCGCAGCACAAGTCGCCCTGGAGGTCGTTGCATAGCCTCAACGACCA
>JALGUG010000358.1 GCA_029820995.1 Candidatus Zipacnadia bacterium | reverse complement strand
GTGGCGCCTCGAACTCCCACTCCGCCCACTGCCCCGCCGTATCCCAGCAGCAGTGCGCCACGCCGCCCGAGGCGCCGACCTTCTCCATGATCTTCCCCTTGACGTTTCCCTCGGCCGACGGTTTCTCGGCCTCGATCACCACGGCTTGCGCCGGCGCGAAGTCCTTCGGCAGCATCCGCGCCGGACGCACCTTCACGCCCTGGGCAGCCAGGTCAAGCTCTCGCAGGCTCCCTCGTCCCGTGAGCGTTACGAAGTGCTTCCCCTCCGTCAGCCACACGGTGGCGGCCGGCGCGCCCTCTGCCGTGAGCGCAACCGGCTGCCCGTCCAGGTCCAGCGCCGGTCGGCCCTCGCCTTGCCACCCGCTCACCGACAGCCGGTAGCGGTCCGCCGCGGGCACCTCGATCTGCCCCCACCAATAGCTCAACCGGCCCTCGGCCCGCCGTTGCTGATAGCCCTCCAGTTCGGCGATCCTGTCCTTCAATCGCACCGGCACCGGCTCCAGCGGCCCGGAAGCCAGTTTCTCCGGCTCAGGCCCATACGCGATGACATGCTCACCGGGCTCAAGCTGCAGGCGAATGACCGCAGCGGCGGAGTCAAAGGTCGCATCGGCCCGCTCGCCGTCCAGCAGAACGCGGGCCGGCTTCGACCCGGCGGCGAGGGAGATGGCGCCCGCCTGCCGGATCGAGACGTGGACGAGTTTCCCCTCCGGGCAGACAAGCAGTGACCAGTTGGCGGGCTGCTCGGAGCCGAAGAGCTGCTTCCCCTCGAACCTGACGCGGCGGGCGTCGGCCGCGAAGGCCCGCCGAATCTCTGCGCCCTGTCGGCTGACGGAAGCCGCGGTGCCGTCGCACTCCAGTCCGCCCGCCTCCAGCGGCCCTTCGGCCCCCCGCCGGCGGAACAGAACGAGGTGCACGTCCGGCCCGGCCATGACCTTCGCGGCCAGAGCGTTCTCGCCGGGCAGCAACTCGATCTTGGCCGCTCCACGCCGCTCGGCGACGCGCGTGACGGCCAGCACGGTGAGGAAATCCTGCTGGGCCGCCGCCTCCGGAGGCGTTGCCGTCAGAGTCCACTCGTGCGCGTACTTCTCCGGCGGCACCGGGCGCGTGCTGTAACCGTCCACCGGCTCGACCGGATATCCCTTGGTGACCTTCAGCCCGATCTTGGGCGGCGACAGGAACCGCCCCTGCAGCGCCACGGTGCCGGAGGTAAACTGAAAGGCTCCTCGGGAGGCGTCGGTCTCGATGGGCGCCACCGTATGGAGCAACCAATCGTATCGGGCGGGCTCCCGGGCGTCCAGAACATCGTGAATCACCACGAATCCGGGCTTGAGGAACAGGACCCGGCGGTCAAAGCGCGTGAGTTGGCCGAAGTAGATGTCCGGATCGGCGGCATCCCCGACCGTATAGCCGTAGGCGGGCGAGTCGAAGTAGGCCGCAATTCGCCCGTCAGCGCCCACCTTCCGGTCCGCCTGGCCCCGGCCGTTGACGAGAATCGCATTGTGCGCCACCGTCTGCATCGAGTACTGCTTGAAATGCTCACTGCCGTACCAATCATAGTAGCCTGAGTCGATGGCCAGCTTCTCTCCGTAGGCGTGCAGAACGAAACCGTTCTGGTCGTTGTGCTGGTGCCCGGCGAAGTACTTGCCGCTGCGCATCCCGAAGTCCACGCTTTCCCGGCCGTCTACCAGCGAGGTGTGAAAGATCACCCAGCCAATATGCCGGTAGTGGATGGACTGCGGCAGATCCACCGGCGGCCGGGGCACGAGGCCGTCCACCTCCCCGCGGGCGCCGCTGTACCACAGCGCGTACGGATCGCGCGTGCGCAGGGCCAGGTCGCGGACACGTTTCTGCTGTGCCGGGCCCTTGACGCCGTGGTTGGGCTTGCCGGTGTCGGCGAAGGAGATCGCCCAGGCGCCCGGCGGCGCGGAGTACATCGGGAACCGCGCGGTTTGGCTCAGCCACGGGTGCTGGAACAAGTCAATGCCGCAGACGTGCTTCATCAGGTCCGCGTAGTCAACGATGAACCACAGTCCGTAGCCCCAGTAGGAGATCCCCTCATTGTTCTCGCCCTGATAGCCCAGGCAGCACAGGAACCGGCCCAGATACAGTTGCCGCACGTACTCGGCCCACTCCGCGGCCTCCGGGTGCTCGCCCATCAGCACGAAACCCGATTCGGCCAGGCCGAAGGCGCGCAGCCAGGCATGATTGTTGGCCTCCCCGCCCCGGAAGGGGTTGAGGGCCGCATAGAACTGATTGGCCCGCGTCACGATAATATCACGCAGGCGCGCGCGCTCTGCTTCGCTGAGATCGTCGTGCAGCGCGTCGTAGCACCAGTTGAGCCCCCGCAGGAGATGGTGGGCGCCGATGTCGCCGGCGTTCATGGCGCTACCGCCGTCGGGGTCCCAGGCCGCGGCTGCGAGCGCCATTTCCTTGGTCCAGTCCCGCACCTGCGGGTCGCCCGTCTGAGCGTAGATCTCCGAGATCTGCTGCAGCCGCCGACCCGTTCGGCTCGTAATACCGCCGTGCACCTTCCCGTACCAGTCAATCCACGTCGGCCACTCGGGATTGCCCGGCGCATACCGCGGCGGGTCCGGCGGCACACCCCTGTCGTGAAGGCGCTGCGCGCTCTTGACGAGTTGCGTGACGCGCTCCGGGGTCAGGTCCGCCCGCGAGACGGCGGAGCCGATCACCCGCGGGTGCGGCGAAGCGGCGATCTTCTCTGCCGGCACGGGCGGCGTCATAAACCGGTGCGCCTCGGGCGGAATGATCAGCCGCTCGGCATCGGTCCAGCCCTCCGACAGCTCGGTCGAGAACCAGCCGCGCCAGTACCAGACGCCCGGCTCCAGCGGCTCGGCCGGCGTGTAGAAGTTGGCCTTCGGCTCCACCGAGACCGTGCCCTGCGGCGGGAAAGTCGGGTCCTGCGAGTATTGCAGCGTGTGCCTGCCTACGCTGCGCGGCCAGTTGAACAGCGGGGGGTTGGAATACGAGAGGCGCTCCTTGTCAGTCACTTTGCCCTCCCGGGGTCTCACCTCGAACCGCAAGTTGTCCACCCACAGCGTCATCAGCGCGTTCGTGTCCCCTTTGGCCCGCGCGTAGATGTTCACGTGGTCGAATTCCTTCCCGATCTGCAGCACACCCTTATTGGCGGGGTGCAGCTCTCCCAGGGCCTTCTCCGCGTGCTGCCACTCGGGCTCAAAGGGAACGCTCCCGAAGAACTGCTTGCCGTCGGGATAGAAAAAGAGGATGCCGACATAGGCGCCCGGTTTGCCCTCCTCAATCTCGGCCTTGTAGTCGAAGGAGAGCACCAGGTTCTTTTCGATGGTCATCGGCTTGCGGACGGTCAGGCTCGCGTAACGCCCGGGCTTCAAGTTGCGCAGCCGCAGCGCGTGGCCCGTGCCGTCCGCACCGGGTGCGGCAATCTCAGCCTCAATGCCCTTGCCGATCTGCAGTCCCTTGTAAGCCGCCAATTCCGCGCCGGCCTCGAAATCGTACGTGAAGAGAACGTTCTCGGCCGAACAAGATATACCAACCGCCAGTGCCAAGACCAAGATTGAGCGCATCCTGTGGCTCCTAGCCGCGGTCCGGCTTTCACAGCCGGCCGGCGCACATCAGGGTATGACGCGTTTCGTGCACCCGATATTCCCTCTCCTCACGGACGGCCCCTCCTGTCGCCTGGGAACACTGCGAACGCGCACCGATAGAAGGAGGAACCAAATGGGTGGGGTACCGGTGCGCACCGTCGCACGGCATCCGGCCCTGTCGTTCTTCGTTCCGTTGTTGCTCGCGAGCGCCGGACAGCGAGCAAGTGTCACACCCGACAAGGAAGCTCCGGCTCTCGTCGCGAAGACCTCGCTGATCGCAGCGCGGGGACTGATGGTCCGTGCTCAGGGAGGTCTGTCATGCTCACTGATCTTGCCGTACGGCTGGCTGCAGCCGGTGTTGCAATGTGGCTCGTGGGAGCAGCAGTCGGCGCGGAAGGAACGGCGCTGAGGCGCTCCGAGGTCGTGTTCATGGGCCCCAAGGATCCGGAGATCTACCGGGCCTATGGCGCCACCATGGTCAGTTGGGGAGGTCATGCCT
>JALGUG010000357.1 GCA_029820995.1 Candidatus Zipacnadia bacterium | reverse complement strand
CACAGACAGGCGCACCAGGGAAGGCGGCGGACCAGGAGCCCGAAGGCCAGGACGAGGGCGAAGGCACCTCTCAGATGGTCTACAACCGCCCGACGCGTTCCGGCAAGTACGCCGTTGTCACGGTCTTCTCACCCTGGCGCATCGGCCTCGAGCATCTCGACTACAACTACGTCATTGACGAAGCCGCGCGCCAACAACGCTACCAGCTTGCTCTACGCGCCTATCAGGCCATGTTCTGGCGCACCGAGGGCGCCATGACAACCACCCGGCTGCCGCATATCGAGGGGTTCGAGGGTGCGGTGGTGACCTCCACCGCCAATCTCCCTGTGCCTGTCGTGAGCGGCCTCGCCGACGACTACCTCGACCAGCTTCAGGGTCTGGTCGCCACCATTGGCGATGGCCTGGAGTTGAAGCGGTTTGAGAACATGGCCGGGTTCATCCAGATCATGGCCGACCTGGCCGATCAACGAGAGCCGTACACCCTTCGCAAGGGGGCGTGACGATGAGCCGGGATACCCAGTGGGTGCGGATCGAGTGCCGTTTCGGCGCGCTCTTCTCCTATCGTATCCCAGACTTCAATTCCTTTTACGCCCTGGCTTCTCCCTTGCCGTCTCCCTCGACGCTCAAGCTCAGCCTGGTGTCCTGCATGATTGAGGCCACCGGCTCAGTGAACGCCGGGCGTGAACTCTTCACCGCCGTGCGCGACGCTCCGGTGGCCCTCATGCCGGCCAAACGTGTCGCCTCGTCGCGCATCTTGACCAAGCGCCTCAAGAAGGCCAAGCAAAAGGAAAAGGGGTTCACCGTCTCCTTCGGCATCCGCGAGTACCTCCATTGCGATGGCCCCTTGACGATCTGGATTCGCGTCCCGCCTGAGACTGTGGACCAGTGCCTTCACGCCGCCCGGCATCTACGGCGCCTGGGCACTACCGATTCGCTCGTGTCCACCATCCCTACCGTAGTTGCGCAGCCCGACTGGTCCCTCTGCGCCCGCAAGCTGGACGATATGATGGACCAGCCGGAGATGCTCCGTGGCCGGCTGGCCCTGCCGCTCAACGATCTCACGTCCAAGGCTGAACTGGCACATTTTGCCCCGGTCGCTTCCAAGAGTGGGGCGGGCCGAGCTCTGGACAGAAGAATGTATCTGTTCCCTCTCACTGTCGAGAAGCAAGGGGCGAACTGGCTCGTCTGGAAGCGCGTGCCGTTCGAGAACGGGGAGGACCGCTGATGCCCATTCTCGTCGTGGATGAGTTCGGTTGCTTCGTCGGCAAGCGTGGACATCTGGTGCAGGTGCGCAAAGGGGGCGACACCCTCGTCGAACGCCCCTTCGAAGACCTTGCCTGCGTCAACATCGAAGGTCGCGGCATCTCGCTGTCCGTGGACCTGATCCACGAATGCGCCACCCGCGGTATCCCCATCAACTGCGTCGCCTTCGACGGTGAACCCTATGCCAAGATCATGTCCCCCTTGCTCACCGCCACCGTCGAGACCCGCCGCGAGCAGTTACAGGCCTTCGAGGATCAACGCGGCCTCCAAATCGCCAAGGCCATCGTGGCTGCCAAACTCGCCAACCAGCGCAGCCTGCTGCTCTACTTCGCCAAGTATCGCCGCAAGACTGCGCCGGAGCTGGAGGAGAAGCTCGCCGGCACCGCCGCGGCCATTGCTGAGCTTCGCACCCAGCTCGCCGCTATCTCCGGCCCGGCAATTGATGACTGCCGCGCGGCCCTCTTGAACATCGAGGGTCGCGCGGGCGCCCAATATTGGCCGGCCCTTTTCGCCCTCCTGCCCGCCCGCCTCGCACCGCCCAAGCGGGTCCACCGCGGTGCCCTGGACCCCGTCAACTGCATGCTCAACTACGGCTACGGCGTTCTGTACTCCCAATGCTGGAGCGCCGTCCTCTTGGCCGGTCTCGACCCCTTCGGCGGCTTCATCCACGTAGACCGACCGGGCAAACCCTCGCTCGTCCTCGATCTGCAAGAAGTCTTCCGACAACCTGTTGTGGACCGGGCTGTACTGGCCCTCCTGAATCGAGGCTTCCGCCTCGAGTTCGAACAGGAGGGCCGCATTGCCCGGGACTCCCGCCGCCGCCTGGCTGCCCAGGTGCTCGCCCGCCTCAATACCAACACCCCCTTCCGTGGCCACCGTCACAGCCTGGCCACTATCATCGTTCAGCAGGCCCGCTCCCTCGCTGTAGCCGTCCGCGGCGAGCGGCCCTTCAAGCCCTTTGTAATGCGGTGGTGAAACCAGTGATCCACGTCGTGATCTACGACATCGAATCAGATCGGGGCCGAACCAAGGTCGCCGATGCCTGCAAGAATATGGGCCTTGAGCGAATGCAATACTCCGCCTTCTGGGGCGACCTGACTGAGAACCGCTGCGAGGAGCTCCTGCTCCAGTGCCGCGAGATCATCGGCGATGAGCCCGCGCGCATCCACATCTTCCCCCTCTGCCGGCAGTGCTTCCAGCGCCGCATTCACTACGCCACGGCGCAGTACCAGGGCCTCAACGAAGCCCCGTCCGATCGCAACGCGAACGTCTGGTTCCTGCCCGATGAGCCCGATGCCGGCCCCTCGCCAGGCGAGCTCGAGCCTTCGGCTCCCGCCCCAACTTCTCCGCAATCCGGCGAGTCCGGACCCCGCTCAATAGCCGGGGCCTTGCGCCAGGTCGCTCGCCATCGGCGCCGCAACAAACCCGTCGGCTTCGACGACGATCCGTGGGAGGACGCTGATGAGTGACCAGCCAAAGCCCCCTCGCTTCCCGCTCACCGTCACGGATATCCGTCAGTTCGATTACTGTCCGCGCGTCGTCTACTTCACCTACGTACAGCCCTTGGAGCGCCCCATCACCTACAAGATGGAGCACGGCCTCTCTGCCGAGCAGCGGATAGCCGCACTCGAACGCCGACGCACGCTCCATCGCTACCACCTGCAGCACGGCGAACGGCTCTTCGACCACTGGTTGCGCTCGGAGCCCCTCGGCCTGGCCGGCCGAGCCGACATGCTCATTCTGGCGCCTGAGGCCGTCTACCCCGTTGAGTTCAAGTACAGCGACGGAGGCGTCTCACACAATCACCGCCTCCAACTCACCGCTTATGCCCTGATGGCCGAAAACCACTTCAGCCGACCCGCCCACTATGGCTTCATCTGCCGGCTCACCGATGGCCAGGTCTGGCGCGTCAGCACTACCGGCCAATGGCGTGAGAAGGTCCACCTGACCTTGCAGCGAATTAGGGTGATGCTCGACACCGAGCGCTTTCCCGCGCCGCCCAAACGCCGGGGCAAGTGCGTGGATTGCGAATATAGACGTTTCTGCGGCGATGTCTGACTTCGCAAATCAAACGTTTGGCCACCTTCGCAAACCGATGGGCTGCACAAAGCCTCATAACATTCGCGAACAAAAGGCCGCCGTAGCGTTTCCTCCAGGCTCCTCTATGCGGGATCCGCCACGGATCGGCAGCTCCCGACCAATGCCTGCAGCACAATTGCCGCCGGCCCGGCCCCCGGCGGCGCTGGCAGCCCGTTTCGCAAATCCGCGCGTCTCAGGAAGGAATTCTTGATTTGCGGAAGGTCCTGTTCATGACCGTGGAGAAGATCTTCGAACGACTCAGCGCACCTTGGCAGCTAAATACCCGCAGGATCTCGCTAACAGCCACCAAACTGGTCGTTCCAGTCGCACTCCCCGCTGAGAAGGGGATTGAAACAGGTACTTAAGTACTGGGTACAGGGTATCTTTTACAGTAGTTCCAGTCGCACTCCCCGCTGAGAAGGGGATTGAAACTGTGGAAAACCCGTGTGGAACGGTGTTCCAAAATGGAGTTCCAGTCGCACTCCCCGCTGAG
>JALGUG010000356.1 GCA_029820995.1 Candidatus Zipacnadia bacterium | reverse complement strand
TTCCGGAAGTTGAGGCAGTAGTGGTGCATGGTGTTGCTCACCCAGGCGTTGCCCATTCCGTATGGAGCGAGGCGTAGATCATCCTGGCACCAGATCTTCTCATCTTTGAGTGCAAAAGTATCACTCAAGCTCCGAGCCAGGTCCCAGGCCAAGGGGTACACCTTGCCGCCTTTCTTGATGTTCTTGACGATGATTGTCAGGTAGCCGCGCGGCCGCAAGAGCGCATGTACTTGCAGGTAGACGTGGCAGAGCTCCGCGAGGAAGACTTCGTAGTCGTCAATGTTGCCCAGGTCGCTCTCGTCTTCGGAGTAATGGACGTCCAGCCCGGCTCCGGCGCGCTCGCGCTGGGTCTCGAAGCCCTTGCGGCGGAGCATGTCCCAGTAGGGCGGGCTGGTCAGACAATAGTCCACCTCGCCCAGGTTCATGTTAGCGAGCTCGCGCGCATCGGCGCAGATCACGCGCTGCTCGGCCGCGTCGGCGCCCAGTAGTTTCGTCTCTCGCTCGACGCGCTGACGGGCGATGTCCGCGTATTTGGGCAGCAGCTCGATTCCGAGGCCGCGCCGGCCGCTGTGCAAGGCCGCGACGAGCGTGCTTCCGGTGCCGACCATGGGGTCCAAGACCGTCTGGCCGCGCTTGGTGAAGAACTCAATGAACTCCTGCGCCAGCTCCTCGGGGAACTTGGCGGGATGCAGGATCACGTCTTCCTGGCGCGGCGCCGGTCGGTGAACGAACCAGCTCTTCTGGAACTTGAGCCATTCTTTCGGGGTCAGATCGTTCAGCCGATTGCGAAAGGATCGCTTGGCCATCAGCGCCACCGTCCACCCTCTCAGGGGAATACGCAATAGCCCTTTTGCGGGATTAGAGCGCCGGCCACGCCGAAGACGCCCCCGATGAAGAAGTCGCCCAGAATGAGCCCGAGAAAGAAGGGCAGCAGGGTCCGGTACAGTTGGAACCCGCCATAACGGATCACGGTAGTCTTGATGATCCAGGAGATGAGCAGCGGCGTCCACAACCAGTGGGCGCTGCGTTTGGTGAAGGCATAGGCGTAACCGATGGGATGGAAGGGCCACCAGAGGTATTTGATACGCATGAGCGTCAGGAACAGCATCGTCCCGGCACCGACGAGCGTAAAGGCGGTGCCATAGATGTCCGGAGGAGCCGGGCTGGACAGCCGATTGCCCAGCACACGGAAGGGCGTGACGGGAACATCGAGGAACCGCCAGCGGTTGAGCGTCACGCCACCGTGCAGGTAACAGACCTTGAGCGTGACGGCGAAGGCGAGGAACATGGTGACCACAACGGCCAGCGCCAGCGCAGGCGTCAAGTGGCGCCCGCGGATGCGGGAGGCGTCGGCCATCTTCATGGCCTCAAGCTGGCACGGCATGACGGTCCCGGCGCCGCGGAACTCCACCGTGAACCAGTGGCAGAACGCCATCAGCGTCAGGTTCCGCGCGCCAAAGGGGCCCGAGCCGGCCCAGCCGATCATCAGATCGGCCGTCGTCAGGGGCCCGGAGAGACAGCCCAATCCCGCTTCGGCGCGGATGCGGGTCAGCGCCAGAATGAAGATGAAGAAGATGACCAGCAGTATCGCGGCCACGCCGGCGTGCAGCCCGGCCGCACTGAGCCACAGCAACATCACTGCGATTCCGCCCAGCGCCGCGACCACGCCGCCGCGGTGAGTGAGCGGCGCGTCGGCTTCATTCTCTTCGCGGAGCCACCCCAGAGCGCTGCGCAGGACCTGCAGAAGATGGGGCCTCGCGATCCAGAGCGCGAACAGCACCAGCGCAATCCACGCCCCTGCGGATTGGTACTCCTCGAAGGGGAAGTGGCCGAAGCCGGAGCCGGCCACGCCGGTCCAGCCGATCGCCCGGCCAAAGATGCGCTCCGCCTTGCTGAACAGGTAGAAGAACCACCCGGAGAAGGAGACCTCGGTGGTGAGGATGTACGCAAAGCCGATCATGCAGGGATAAAACGACAGCGCAAAGGAGCCGACCGCGTTCCACGGCGGCTCCCGCATGAAGGGGGTCAAAGGATAGTGCTTCACCTTGAGGTCCGGCCAGGCGGGGTAGTACGTGTGCAGCCCGGGGAAGCTCTGCAGGACCACGGCAAGCGCGAAGCCGGTCCACATGAGCCAGTTCTTATAGAACGAGCTGAGCAAGCGGCCCGGGTCCTCGCGGGCCATCTCGAGCGGCAGGTATACCAGGGGGAAGGTCAGGCGCTCGCGGTCAATCCACTGGCGGCGGATGATGGAGTTCAGGCCGTACATGGCCAGGTACATGGCGAGCACGAACACGCTCCAGAGCGCGATCGGTCGGAGCCAAAGCAGCCAGGGCACGGCTCGGGGCGAGGATTCCCAGAAATCGAGGACATCGCGCTGGTCCGTGGGTCCCAGCCAGGAGGGGATGAACTCGAAGAACAGCTCCTCCCACTTGTTCTCCGGCGTAGCGAAATAGCGGGCGGAGGTCATGGTCGGGAGCAGGAAGTGGACGCAACCGATGCTCATGACCGGCGAGGCGACCATCAGCATCGAGTACAGCAACACGAGCTCGCGCGGGGAAAGGCCGAAGGAGCGGCGCAGCAACTTGAGCAGGGGGTTGAGCAACAGACAGACGGTCAGCAGTGCGAAGACGCTGGTGATCGAGGGGGCGAGGCTGTTGAAGCTCGTGCTGTCCACGACGAGCACGGAGTATTCGACCCACAGGACGATGATGACCGTGAGGACCAGGAACAGAAGGATGACCCGTCCGGACAGGGCGGGGCGCTCGGGTTGCTGCGACGGCGCGTCAAGTGCCGTTGCCTCGATGGCATCAGGGGCACGGGCCAAACGCATGGGCTCCTTCGAGAAGGATCACGAACCGTAAGTCGCTGCCGGTCGCGGGCCGCTTTTCCTCGCGGCAGGGAGGTACTCCTCCCGGCCCCCCGGCAGTTAGCGTGAAGTGCAGGGCGGATCGCGCACTGAGAGGAAACTGCGGGTCAGTGAAACGATCGGGCGGATCGGATCGCAGAATTGGGTTCCACGTTTCGATCCAAGGCGGAATGGCGAAGGCACTGGAGCGGGCTCGGGAACGGCACTGCACGTCGCTGCAGGTGTTTACCACGGCCCCGGTCCAGTGGGCCTTCCGGGAATTGTCGGTGCAGGAAGCAACGGCCTTTCGGCAGGACGCCCGGCGCGCCGACATTCGGCCGGTGTTCGTCCATGGGCAGTATCTGCTCAACCTCGCCTCGCGTGAGAGACGGCTGTTCCAGCGCAGCGTGCGGAGCCTTGCCGAGGACCTGGAGCGAGCGCAGCTCCTGGGCGCTCAGGGCGTGGTGATCCATCTGGGCAGCCCCGGTCGCGCAGCGGAGAAGCGTGACCTGGACCGCGTGGTGCGCGGCGTGGACCGCGCTCTGGGCCGCGGCGGCCCGAAGGCGCGGATCCTGCTGGAAAACAGCGCAGGCCAGGGGAACGCCATCGGCGGCCGGCTGGGCGACCTGGCGTACATCCTGGAGCACAGCGCTCGGCCCGACCAACTGGCGGTCTGCTTTGACACGGCCCATGCCTTCGCCGCGGGCTACGATGTCGCGGACGAGGCAGGCCTGGAGGCCACGCTGGCTGAGCTCGACCGAGCCGTTGGGCTGGAGCGGGTGGAACTGTTGCACTGCAATGATTCCAGGGCGCCCCTGGGGTCAAGGGTGGATCGCCACTGGCACATCGGGAAGGGCAAGATCGGCCGAGAGGGCTTCCAGCGGATCATCAACCACCCCGCGCTCCATGACAGGCCCTTCATCATGGAGACCCCCGAGGCGGCGCTCAAGACGGACCTGATGAACTACCGAGCCTTCATGCGGCTGGTGGAGGA
>JALGUG010000355.1 GCA_029820995.1 Candidatus Zipacnadia bacterium | reverse complement strand
GACACCGACCGGACGTCTTCACACTTGATGAAGCTGGGCTTACTGAGGCCCCCTTCCGGGGGATTCACCGGAACATGTAACGGAATGCCTTTGGCCTTGGTCGTCAGAGGCACCATAATGACCAGGCCCGCCGGGCCATGGTTGAATCGGTCCACAGACACGATAAGCGCGGGGCGCCGGCCCTGCTGCTCGCGACCGCGCACGGGATCCAGGTGCACGATCCAGACTTCGCCCCGTGAGGGCACCGGATTCGTCACTCCGGAGCCAGCCCGTCGGCGAGAGTCGCGTCCCATGCCTGGCGCTCCTGCAGCTCCTGCTGCCATGCCTTCGGATCGGCGCGCAGGGCCGCGTAGGCCTCATTTGCCTGCTCGAGCAAGCGCTGTCGCCGATAGCACTCGATGGCTCGCTCCAACACCTCGCGCATTGAAGACTGGCTTTCGGCTGCCAGGGCCCGCAGAGCCTCGCGCGTTTCCTGGCTGATCCGGACGCTCGTGCTGCCCATGCTGTGCCGCCTCCTGTATGCAATATAGTGTACACAATAGTATGCTAATATGTCAAGCACTCCAGCAGCATGGGCGACAGAGGCTCAGTTGATGTGGCACTGTCGGCTGGACCGACAGCGCTGCTTTCTGTACACGACTCAGCATCAGCCGTGCCACGCTTCCTGCGGCGACAGGAAAACGCCGGTGGATGGCGAACAGTCCCCTATCACACAGTGAAGGGGTGGTTGTTGTGCGTCGAAGGGGCTTCACGCTGATCGAGCTGTTGGTGGTGATCGCGATCATCGCGATCCTAGCGGCGATCCTGTTCCCGGTGTTTGCCAAGGCACGCGAGAAGGCGCGGCAGACCTCCTGTCTGAGCAACATGAAGCAGTTGACGCTCGGAATGCTAATGTACGCCCAGGACTACGATGAGAAGTGGTGCCCCGGGTATCGCGGCGGGGGCGGCTACGACCCCGTCACGAAGACCAACCGCACGGGCTGGTACGCCTGGTGGGGCAATATCTATCCGTATGTCAAGAACGCCCAGATCTACTCCTGCCCCAGCGCCGGCGGCACGGTGGACTACAGCTATAATCCCTGGGTTGTGACCAGGGGATACGGCGATTTTGGGGCTTCAGCCAACTTGATGGCCACGCTGCAGGAGCCCGCCAGCGTGCTCTTGCTGTTCGAGGTCTGGGCCGGGACCCGGCCCTGCGGGTACCCCATCGGCAATGTTGCGGCAGGCTCTTCGCCGTGGTGCCGCGCGCGCGCTGCGGCCGACGCCCGCCCCAAAGGCTGGCCGTACAACTGGGAACGCCATAACGGCGGCGCCAACATCGGCTATTGCGACGGGCACGCCAAATGGCAAAAGAACGAGAACTGGGCGTACTATCCGGACAACTACAACAGCGTCTGGCGCAAGCGCTAGAGCCGGTTTCATGACCTCAGCAGCAGTCGCGCGTAAACGCGCCCCTACAAGGGTTATGAAATAGCTTCTGGTGCCACAACGCGACTGCACCAGATGCGGAAAGGCGCAGGCGGCCAGTAATGACCGCCTGCAAGGTGCCACGGGCCGCACGACGACCGGCTCGCCCTGGCGCGGGGGGACTAGGGCGAGGGTCAGCCAGTGCGGCCCAAGACTCAGGTCCGTGGTTGCCGACTTTCTTGATACAATATTCGTCCCGCGTGAGAAAACTCCTGCCACCCTTTGAACGTTTGCGAACCACGCCACTATTTTTTTAGGGCCTAATGTGAGACGCGTCTAGCTTAAGATCCAGCGAATTCTCTCGCGGGCGGAATATGGTTGTGAAAAGATTGATTTTCGCAAGCTAATAAACGGCACAAAACAGGCCGACCAGTGTCACACTGTTGCCTTCACATGTGGGGAGGTTCGCGCGGACGTGGAGATCGCCGAAGCCTACGCCGTGATGGACACACGCAGCCGCTTCGGATGGCGGCGTCCCAGGCTGGGGTCGCGCATTCGCTGGCCCGCGGACGGCTCGGAGCTGGTCTACGTTCCGGCCGGTCGGTTCCTGATGGGTAGCGCCGACGACGATCCCGACGCCCAAACGGAATATCGGCAGCAGGAAAAGCCGCAGCATGAGGTCGAGCTAAGCGCCTTCTGGATCCAGCGCACTCCGGTGACCAACGCGCAATATACGCGCTTCGTGGCGGCCACGGGTTACAGCGGCTCCGAGAAGTGGCGCCAATTTGCGGCCGGTCGGGACCTGCATCCGGTGGTGGCCGTCAGTTGGGAGGATGCGCGGACATACTGCCAGTGGGCCGGGCTGCGCCTGCCGACCGAGGCGGAGCGCGAGTACGCAGCGCGGGGCCCGGAAGCGCGCAAGTACCCCTGGGGCAACGACTGGGACGGCACTAAGCTGTGCTGGAAGGAGAATGCAGGCACCGGCCACCCCCGAACGCTGCCCGTGGGCAGCTTCCCCGCGGGAGCGAGCTGGTGCGGCGCGCTGGACCTGGCGGGGAACGTCTACGAATGGTGCGCCGACTGGTACCGGCCGGATTACTACCGACACTCGCCGGCGCGCAATCCCTCGGGCCCGGAGGCCGGAAGCGAGCGCGTTATGCGCGGCGGCGGCTATTGGCTCGACCGCGATGTTTGCCGGTCAGCGCACCGATATCGGATGTCTCCGGGCCGGCAGGATTATAGCGTCGGCTTCCGCTGCGCCCTGGGGCTGGACTGAGGGCCCGAGGGCCCGACTATTCCACCCAGAACATCAGCATCGAGCGCAGAGGCCCGCCCGGCACGAACTTGCTGCCATTGAGCCACTTGGCATGCCCGTCGGCAAAGGTGCAGTTGACGCCATCATTGTGCCGGGGACGAGCGCCGCCGCAGACGTAGCCCGGGGATCTCCACCCATAGCCGGGGTATGAGGCATTGCCGATGTAGTAGCAATCGGAGCGCGCATCCGTCAGCACCAGGATCTCCGCGGGGCGGCCGATGGCCGCCAGCGCAGCGCCACCATAGCCGTAGCCCGAGGGCCCCGAGCTGCCCAACGTCGCCCGGGCGTAGGCGGCGAAGTAGTAGTTCATCCCGTAGCTCCAGTGTGACCCCGGCTCACTGGGGCAGACGAACATCTGCTCGTTCTTGCAGTAGGGCATCAGGCGCGAGCCGATCGCTCGAGTTGGGTCCGAGTTGGCCACGTAGACCCACATATCCGTTCGGTCCGGGGCGCCTACGGGCGGCATGTGGGTGGCGCACACGCGCTCATCGTAGTCTTGAGCGTACATGAGCCAGGCCAGCCCCAGTTGCTTCAAATTGCTCAAACAGCTCGTCTGCCGGGCCTTCTCTCGGGCCCGGGCAAACACCGGAAACAGGATCGCTGCCAGGATGGCAATGATCGCAATCACCACCAGCAGCTCGATAAGTGTGAAGCCGCGACGCGCCATGACGGTAGCCTCCCCTTCATTGGATAAACACTAGATTGAGAGGCTATTCGTTGCTGTGAGGGGAGTTCCTGCCGGTGGCCTAGTGTGGCACTGTCGGCGCAGCCAGCAGTGCTCCTTTTTTCCTACACGGCTCAGGATGAGCCGTGCCACACGACGGGAGTGGCAGTATGCCTACAATATGGTACATTGCCGCTCACACAAACTTTGCCCCTTCATTGTGCCCCTGGCCCCAAGAGCCGCTCAACCAAGCCGTTCTTCGCGGGCCCGCGAGACCGCCGCCTCCAATCCGCAGGTTCATCTTTCGGCTTCCCGTAACATTGTAATTATGAGAGGCGACGAACATCGGAGCCTCTTGAAATCGTCGGAAAATCGTCGGAGGCGGATCCACCTCCGGCGTCCGGCGCGGTGCGCGCGCCGAGACTCGAGCCGGCTCGTCAGCCCCGGACGCCGCCCTTGGCGGCCTCCGGGTGGACGCTCACGGACCGGGCAGCAGGCCGGGCGGCTGCGGCCGTCCCTGACCGGCGGCTGTCGGCGCCACCCGGCAGTCGGGACCTTTGCCGTCTTCCGGCGTAGTGGGTTGGTAGGGATCGGGGAACGTGCGCGGCAACCGCGGCCTGCGGTGGGCGCCGCGCCCCCTTCGCAGCACTGCGGCCGCGGCTGCGCAGTGGCCGCACCGATTAGCTGGTCGCCTCGCGACCGTCGGGCGCCCGA
>JALGUG010000354.1 GCA_029820995.1 Candidatus Zipacnadia bacterium | reverse complement strand
TTATTGTTTGTGGTCGTAGCAGGGCCCTGGAGCGAAACAGCTCATTGAGACACTGGCACGGCGCCATCAGGGTACTGGTAACTGGTAGCAGGGCCCTGGAGCGAAACAGCTCATTGAGACTACTCCGACATCCACACGGTCGCGACAGCGCTGTAGCAGGGCCCTGGAGCGAAACAGCTCATTGAGACGTGGACTCTGATCAACTTCATGTTTATCGCCTCCTGTAGCAGGGCCCTGGAGCGAAACAGCTCATTGAATCCCAGTGTAGGCAAACCACTGCCTGCTCTGTTACATCGGTGCTTGGGGATTCACCCGACTGACAGACTGGAAGCGTGCGGGGATCATCTGTGCCGCGGACGATTACCAAGCAAACCACCGGCGCCGCCGATCCGTTGCATTCGGCGCGCGCTTTTTGTTCTCCAGGCGATCCGTGCACCGCGTTGGGCCGCCACGGGAGCAGGACAGGGCAAGACGGGCGCCGAAGTCCCAAACCAGCCGACTGTCTGCATCACTGCCATCGTCCGAGGGGGAGGATCGTGAAGAGGTTCCGGACTCCCGGGCAGGCAAAGCGACACATCATTGACCGAGCCGTGGAACGCTTCTTTCAACACGACGAGGACAAGCGGCCGGAAGCAGAAGCGCTGCTAGGACGGGCGCTGGCGGCTTTGGAGGCTCAGACGCCCGACGATTGGCGGTTCACCCGGCACCCCTCGGCCCGGTTCTTCATCTCGGTGGTCCACCCGCGTCCAATCTCCGGGCGCTCCATCAGGAAAGACGCTCAGCTCAAGCTTCTGGGACGAACCTACCGGGTCAGCCGGCCCGGACAGGAATTGATTAAACGTCTTCGCAAGTACGTTCGTCAGATAAGATCCTCGGGAAGTCCAGAGAAGAGGTTGGACGAGCTGCGGGCGATGGCCGAACTGTACCTAAAGGACCTGCAGGACCCACAGGCACGCATCGTACACGAGTTCAAGACGGCCTATACGGCCGCAGGCCAGCTCCCCCACCAGCGCGCCTGGCAGCGGAAGAGACTGGAGGATTACCGGCACACAGCCATACTACGCGGCCTGAAGGTACCCAAGCTCTACGCCTCCCTGCCCAACGCCCTGCTGTGCGCCGAGAAGGCGGACGATGAGCGCCTGACGCTCTGGGTTCGCCAGGCCGATTCCTGGACCTGCCCCCGGTTGGATGTCGGCAGTGCCGTCGTCTACGCATTGTTCTGCCGGCTCACTAAGGAGGGGCCCGCTCTCGAGAGTGGCCAGATCTGGCGGTTTGACGGTCGGGGGAACATCCAGCGCGAGGGCGCCGCCGAGGTACGGGCGCTCCTGGGAGCGGGGTGGCAGAAGCCCGCGGGCTATCGGAGCGAGAGTTACTGGGTGCTGCCGACTCGACTGGATGCTCTGTGGCTGGACCACGATTACCTGTACCGTGAAAAGGCCCACACGATGACGGCGACCAAGGCGGCCACGCTGACGGTGATAAACTGGATCTACGATCTGGCCCTGGCGCAGGCCGGGGTGAGCGATCCCCCCGCGTGGCACAGTAAGAGCAAGCCCAAGTGAGCGACAGTACATTATGGAAGCAGACGTGCCGGATCCGTGGCTGCGCGCCGCGCTGAGTATTCCTGTGGCGGTTCTGCTGTTCAAGCTGCGAGCTGAGACCAGCGTGCGCGTGTCGGGGTTCTGCGGCCGGAAGGTGCATGGCGCGCTCTTTGCCCGGGTGCGCAGGCTGAGAGAACAGCACCCCGATCCGGCGATGCGCTATCTGTGCGGGCGCTTGGGAGAACTCCACGACCGCAGAGCTGTCGGGGGCGGCGTGCACGAGCGGCCCTTTGTGCTCGGGGTGCTGCCGGGGCCGGTGAAGCTGCGGCGGGGCGACAACTGGTCCTTGGGAGTGGCCCTGTTCGGCGAGACAGCGCAGTGTTGGCCGGCGTGGGCGGAGATCTGCCGGGAGCTGCGGGTCGGTTCGGGCCGGCTCGCTCGGAGCGGAGCCTGGGTGGGGCGACCGGAGGGTACGGTGGAGTCAGTGACGGAAGTGTCGGCAGGCGCGGACATCGCGGCGCCCTTGTGGCAGTGGCTTCCGGAGCAAGAGACGTTGCGGGGTCGGCCGGTTCGGGTTAAGCTCGAAACGCCGACGCTCCTTGTACAGCGCAACGAGCCGGTGCGGCGGATGGAGTCGCTCCAGCCCGTGGTGGTCGCCGCTTTGGCGGGACTCAAGGCGGTGTCGGGCCGGGATGCGCCGAGGGACAGCGCCTTTGCATGGCATCGGCAGGCACGAGTGGTGCCGATCCTGGCAGACCGCACTCACGCCAGCGTGCCCTGCCCGTTCTCGCCCTCCCGGCGGCGGCGTTCGCTGGAGGGGGAGTTCCAATGCGGAACGGTCTCTGATGAGCTGCTGTTGATCCTGCAGGCGGGCTCGTTGACGCACATCGGTCAGGGCTCCGCCATGGGTTTCGGGCGGTATACGCTGTCGCCGGTGGCGAAGGCCGGGCGAGCACCGCTTTGATCTGTCAGCACAGTTCGCTCCCTGGAGCTGGTCGTGCGGACTCTGTATGTGTCGGAACCGGGCGCGGTCATTGTTCGTACCGGGAAGTACCTGCGGATCGAACAGGAGGGTCGGTGCTTGACGCGCATTTCGCCCAAGGCCGTGCGGCAGGTGTTCGCGTTCGGCGACGTGTTGATCACGCCGCCGGCCTTGCGAGCGCTGGCCCAAGAGGGCGTACCGGTGGCGATCTTGTCACGGGCCGGAAAGTACGTAGCGCGGATCGTTCCGCAACTGGGCGGCTCGCCCTCGGTGCGCCGGGCGCAATACCGTTGCTGCGAGGACCAGACGCTGTCGCTGGAATTGGCCCGGACGGTGGTGCAGGCGAAGCTGTTGGGCGCGCGGCAGCTTCTGCTCCGTCGTCACCGCAACGACCGTACGCTTCCGCTGGACCAGGCACTGGTGACGCTGAAGTTCTTGCGCGAGCAGGCCGGGGCCGCGTCGTCTCTCAAGCTCTTGCGCGGGCTCGAGGGGCGAGGCGGGGCGGTCTATTTCCAGTGCTTCCCTTTGCTCTTGCGAGCCCCGGCGGTTTTCCCCGGCCGGAAGCGCCGGCCACCGCCGGACCCGGTCAACGCGCTGCTGTCGCTGGGGTACACGCTGCTGCGGATCGAGGTGCAGGGGCAGCTCCAGGCCTTTGGCCTGGATCCGCAGGTGGGTTTCTTCCATGTGAGACGGTCCGGGCGTCCGGCGCTGGCGCTGGACGTGATGGAGGAGTTCCGGGTCCCGATCGTGGACCGGCTGGTGCTGCGATGCTTCAACTTGCGGCGGTTGAAAGCGGAAGATTTCGAGGTGCGAGAAGACGGAGGCTGCTACCTGCGCGCCGAGCCGCGGAGGTGGTTCTTCCGGGAATATGAGCGGATGATGCTCAAGCCGTATGTCTCCCCCTCGAAGCAGCGGCTCAGCATGCGGCGTCTGCTTCATCTGCAGGCGCGGGAGCTGGCGCAGAGCTTTCGCGAGGGGCGCTGCTATCGGCCGCACCAGCCGCGGCTATGATCAGCGTGCCCGCCCAAATTGGTAATACAGAACACAATTTGCGCCGAACATCAGACCGAATCAGGATTTTTTCCAGTGCCAAGCAGGAATTCTGGGCGAGGTTAGCGAATTACCAAAAAGGCTTAGTGGAGCCCTTTCCCGGCCTCTCGGCGAATCGCTAACCTCAAAACGGGCCGATTTTACGGGAGGTTAGCGAGTTCTGGGAAAAACGGCTTAACAGAGCCGTTGCTAGGTGGTCAAGTCACGCGGATTAGGGGGAATCGTGGGTTGAGATAGGCCAAAAACATCGAACAAGGAGTCACGTTAGCGAAACCGGGCAAATTCGTGGCTCAACGAAGCCGTT
>JALGUG010000075.1 GCA_029820995.1 Candidatus Zipacnadia bacterium | reverse complement strand
GACTTGGGCATGTAATCTCACCTCCACAACAAGCCGTCTTACCGACAAACGCAAACCTCCAAAGCCATCAATGAACGCGGTGGTAGATCAAGGACGCCGCGTGTTCATCGCAAGACCTCCGGGCTGCCGCGGACCGTCACTTGGCCCGGCTTTCCCTCACTGCCCTCGACCTCGAACCTCGGCCCCAGAAAGCGCTCGATTGCCCACGCATTGGTTAGCAGGTGCTGGGTGATGCGTTCGGTAGTGAAGACGGAATCGCCTTCCGCCAAGGCCAAATAGATCAATAATTGATCGGCCAGGTGGCAGTCCACGGCAGCGCCCGACCGGCAGAAGGCGAGGAATTCGTCGGCAGCCTGGTCGGCGACCTGTTCCGCCCGCTTGCCGCGCTCACCGAGGGAGGTGAAGCCGCCGAAAGAGCCCTCAGCCTGCGCGGCGATGAACAAGCACGTCCCAGGGCTGCGCGAGGGCAGCTTCTCGGACTTTTCCCGGCAGTGGACCCCGGCCTGCTGGAGCCGCTGGAGCGCGCGCGCGCCTTGCCGCTCGTTCACGTGGTCCGGTACCCGAGCCGTCAGGTTGCGCAGCAGGACCAGGGGGTTGTCAGCCGCGCTGGTCCAGCGTGCCGGCTTCACGCTCTGGAGCGGCTGGACAGACATCGCCACGTCGCCGCCGCCCTTGGGATAGAAGCCCACCTTGTGGCGCTCGAGCTGCAACTGAAGGCCCAGGGCGGTCACTGCCGGCCGGAAGGTCAGGTCCAGGTACTCGAACACGGGACTCCAGGGCACATTTGTGCCGCCCGTCACGCGGACCTTCGAGGGCGCCTTGGCACGAAGCAGCGGCGGCAGGAGAGTCTGCAGTACGAGAGACGTGGAGCCCGCGGTGCCGATGTCAAAGGAATATGAGCCGCCGCAAACGGAGCCGGGCTCGAGGGTGAGCTCCTGTGAACCAACCTGGGCGCCCTGCAGTCTACCCTCACAGACCGCTGCGACGGCCCGTACGCCCGTGAGATGCTGAGGTGCGAGCCCCGGGTTCTTGCGCTGCGATCGGATCCTGGTCATGCGTAGCGGCCGTTCCAACAGCGCGGAGAGCGCCAGGCTGGTGCGGAGAATCTGCCCGCCGCCCTCGCCGTATGATCCGTCAATCTCGATCCAATCAGACATCGCCGCCTCCCGCGTGGGCGAGTATATCAAAGGGCTCGCGGAAGCGTCAACGCGCGCCAGAACAGCAGCGCCCACCTGAGGTGGCCTGGAGGGAAAGCCGCCTCACTGAGGAAGGTGGCACGGCGTGATCGAAACGAAATCCGCTGAGGAAACCCGAGAGCTGGCTGCGAAGTTGGCGCGCTACCTGCGCGCGGGGGATGTGGTGGCGCTGTCGGGGCCGTTGGGCGCAGGGAAAACCGTGTTCGCAGCGGGGCTGGCAGCGGGCCTGGGGATCACCGCCACGGTGACCAGCCCGAGCTTCGTGATTGCGAAGCACTATCCGGGCAACCCCGGACTGCTGCATGTGGACGCCTATCGGCTGGCTTGCGCGGCGGAACTGGAAGACCTAGCCGTCGGCGATTGGGCGCCGGACTGCGTATGGGCCGTCGAGTGGGCGGAGAAGGTGGCAGAAGCTCTACCGGCACCGCGAGTGGAGGTCGCTTTGGCGTATAGCGTTGACGGCCGTCGGATCGAGCTCAGGTCGAAGGACCCTCGTCTGGCCGCGGCGGTCGCGGAGGTTCTGGCGTGCTAATCCTCGGCCTGGAGACCTCGGGGGAAGCGGCGAGCATCGCCCTGGTGGAGGGCGACAAGGTCCGGTGCGAGGAGCTCTTCCCGGCCCGCCAACGCCTGTCCCAGTGTCTGGTGCCTGCGATCCAGGCGATGCTGGAGCGCGAGCAAGTTCCGCTGCGCAGCCTCGGGGGGATTGCCGTCGGGCTGGGGCCAGGCAGCTTCACGGGCTTGCGCATCGGCGTCGTTACGGCAAAGGCTCTGGCGCACGCGGCGCATCTGCCGCTGGTCGGCTTGACCGTCCCGGAAGCCCTGGCCCGAGACCTCTCCTTCCTGCCGGGCTACACCATCTGTGTAATCCAGGAAGCGCTGCGAGACGAGGTCTACGCGACGCTCTACCAGACTTCGGAGGCCGGAGAGCTGCAGGAGACGATGGCCTGCGCAGTCGTGCTCTTGGAAGAACTGCTGCCACGGCTGATGCCGGTTCGGGAGCGCGTCGTGTTCTGTGGAGATGCAACGCCGAAGTACTCCGAGCGGATCGCCGAGGTGTTGGGACCGCGGGCCCTGCCGGTGCCACCGCCGTTCAACTGCCCGCGCGCCAGCCATCTCGCCCTTCAGGCGCGTGAACGGCTTGCCGCTGCCGACCCGGCGGCGGCCTTCAACCTGCGGCCCCTGTATGTACGGCGGTCGCAGGCCGAGGTGATACACAAGGTGGACCTCGGGCTGAGTTGACCGTCCGGCGGATGAGACCGGAATGGGACGGGCTGACCATGGAGATCACCGCGGCGACTCTGGACGACTTGCCCCAGATTGTGGAGATTGAGCGCGCCAGCTTTCCGACGCCGTGGAGCGTGGAGAGCTTACGGCGCGAACTGATGCGCACCGAGAGGCAGCAGGGGGACTACACCGCCATCTATCTCGCAGCCCGGGAGGGCGAACAGCTTGTCGGCTACGTCGGCCTGTGGCTGTGTTGGGGAGAAGCGCATATCCTGACACTGGCAGTCGCGCCGCAGTGGCGCCGCCAGGGGATCGCGCAGGCATTAATGCACGCCGCCCTCACCGAAGCCGCCCGTCAGGGCTGTCACTACGCGACCCTGGAGTACCGGGTCTCCAATACTGCGGCAGCCGCGCTGTACGAGAAGTTCGGTTTCCGTGTTGTCGGCCGGCGCCGGAGATACTACCGGGACACCGGCGAGGACGCCATAGTGGTGGAACTGGACGACCTGCAGAGCGTCGAGGTGCAGACGGATCTGGCCGAGCTTCAGGCGGAGTGGGAGCGCAAGCATGGTTAGCCGGGGCGAGCATCTGGTCTTGGGCCTGGAGACCTCGTGCGACGAGACGGCCGCGGGGGTGGTGGCGGACGGCACACGGATGCTCAGCAACATCGTGGCGACGCAGGAGGACCTGCATGCCCACTTCGGCGGCGTCGTGCCCGAGGTTGCTTCACGCAGGCACACGGAACTCGTGACCATATGCGTGGAGCGCGCGCTGAGCGAGGCCGCTGCCGAGTTCGGCGAGCTGGCCCTGATCGCCGTCACGCACGGGCCCGGCCTGATCGGGTCCCTACTGGTTGGAGTGTCGGCCGCGAAGGCGTACTCGTTGGCCTGGGATCTGCCGCTGGTGGGCGTCAACCATCTAGAGGCGCATGTGTGCGCCAACTTTCTGGACACGGGATCCGCACAGGAGGCTCCTGCGGCCTGTGAGTTTCCCGCCGTCTGTCTGGTCGCCTCGGGCGGACATTCGGAGATAGTACTGATCCGCGACCTCGGCGACTACGAGCTGCTGGGCAGCACGCGAGACGACGCTGCAGGGGAGGCGTTCGACAAGGTCGCTCGCCTACTCGGACTGGGCTTTCCCGGAGGACCCGCGCTGGACCGCGCGGCCCGAGAGGGACACCCGGGGGACCTCTCGTTCCCCATCGCCAGGTTCCCAAACAGCCTTGACTTCAGCTTCAGTGGGCCGAAGACCGCCGTCGCGCGGCTGCTGGAGGCAGAACCCGACAAGCACTCTGTTGCTGATGTTGCGGCTGCATTCGAACGGTCAGTCGCGGACGTGCTGGTCGCGAACACGGTGGCCGGGGCGCAGAACACGGGCGCGCGGCAGGTGCTGTTGGCCGGTGGGGTCGCCGCCAACACCTATCTGCGCCAAGCAGCGCGAGCCGCATGCGAGGAACTGGGTATCCCCGTTCATGTGCCGCCCCCGGGCCTCTGCACGGACAATGCTGCGATGGTCGCCGCCGCGGGGTTCTTTCAGTGGCAGCGACGGGGACCCGATGGGCTCGACCTGGACACTTTTTCCGTACTTCCGCTGGCAGAGCGGCACGAATCGGGCGAATAGATGTGCGATTTCGCGTTACATTCCCGATCGGCACAAAGGTAGCCTAGATGGTCGAAATGTGGAAAACTCGGTTGAAAAGCGGCCAAGATGGACGTATTTGGTGGAAAAAGATGCGTTCGAGGTCACCACTGGCGCTTTCGTTACGAGGAATTGTCCTTCTAGTGGCGACGCTGGCCGCGCTGCCCGCAGGCGGGCAATCGGGAGTGGGGGCGGTCCCTCCAACAGATGCCGGTAGCGCGGCTGGAGACGTGCTCCGGGAGGCGGAGAGCTTCGACCGAGGCAATGTGCGCATTGATGGGACAGGCTGGGGAAAAGCCTCGACAGTCATCTTGAACGCAGAGAAATACCCGAACTTCGCGGAGTACGACTTCGAGGTAAAGCAGGCGGGGACGTACGACCTGTACGTGAAGTATGCGGCGCTCACGGCGCGACCCGTTGTCCTGAGTGTGGACGGCAAGATCGTCAACCCGTCGGCCTGCTCACAGACCACAGGAAGCTGGAAGAGCGAAACCGCCAGGTGGACCTTACAGGGAACCGTTCGCCTGCGGCCGGGACGGCACACGCTACGGGTCGAGCGGCGGATCATGATCCCCCACCTGGATGCCTGGTTGCTGCGGCGGTCGCCCATTCAGATTCTCGACCCGGGGCGACTGTACCTGGGCCGGGGCCACGCTCGGCTGCGGATCGTGCGCGCGCTCGTTCCCGAGGCGGCGCGTGTGCGCGCAGAGGTGGAGCCCGGTGGCGGCCAGACCGCGGAGGTCCGGCTGCCTTCGGGCGATAGTGTGAAATGCACCGTCGGATACCGTATTGCCCGTGAGGGCCGGTCAACGATTGTGTTCGTTCTCAGTGACGAGGCAGGCAAGATCGTCTACCGCTCAGGAAGGATCGAGGTCATGGTAGAACCAGTGGAGCAGGAAGTGCTGCACCTGAGGACGCGAGTGACCCAGGCTTTGGAGGCGCTGCCCAAGGCCACTCTACTCGGCGAGGGCTACCGCGCTGCATTGAAGCGGCGACTGGAGGACGGCCGGCAGGAGCTAGCGGAGCTGGGGCGCCAGGCGGCGCGCCGGGAGGCGATGTCCGCGGGAGACGGCGCGGCGCTCGCCAAGCGAGTGCAGGCTGCCCGCGAACATGTCGGGGAGGCCGCGGACCTGGCGCTGGTTGCCGCCGGCGAGTTGCCCACCTTTCTACGCAAGACCGGATACTACGTACTGGCCGACAATCAGGCCACGTACTGCTCCTGGACCTGCGAACGCGAGGGAACCAACCGTAAGGGCCCGGAGGTCCATGCGCCCGGGCTCGTCTCTCTGTGGAGCTGGCCGTCCAAGCCCGTATATCGGGGAATCGGCAACCCCCTGGGTGTGGTCAGTCTGGAGCGGAGTGGGCAGCCGATCGCGCTGCAACTCGACACTGACGCGAGCTACTGGCATCCACACCTGGTTCACACGGAGTACGTGGGCGAGGGAGTGCGACTGCGGCAGGATGTATGCCTGGCGGACGATGTGGCGGTGTGTCGTATCGAGCGGGAGGGCACCGAGGAGGCCGACCTGCGGGTCGTGATCACGGGGCACCCACTGGCCGACGGGCCGGCGGCCGAGGTGCACGTGCCCGCGGCCTCCGTGGTGCTCAAGAACGCCGATACGCAACTTCAAGGACAATGGCAAGGATTGGGCAGCAACCTGTCCCCGGCTGAAGTCGAGACGGGAGCCGAACAGTATGTGCTGCGCGGGAGCTGGCCTGGAGGAAGGCTGGTGCTGGCAGGGGCGATTGCCCGCGAACGGTCGCTGGTGGAGCGCAAGTTGGCGGCGGCACTGGTTGAGCCGGAGGCGGCCTTCCAGGCGGCACACGACAAGTGGCGGGAGTATCTCGCCGAGGATGTGCCGCGGTTCCTGTGCTCCGACGGCGGACTGATGGAGCTGTACTACTGGGTCTTCTATGTCCTGAAGGCCGATCAATACGATCTGACCGGGGACACGTACTACGTTCACCCCTACGTGGTGCCGAGCAAGTGGACTTGGCGGGGCATCTGGCCTGAGGACTTGAGCCACTGCTTGACCGGGCTGCGCTGGCTCAACGACCCCGAGCCGGCGCAGAATTGTCTGCGGATGATCTTCGACAAGTTCTTTAACCCGGAGGCAGATGCGAAGGCCAAGGTGCATGCATACGGGTTGCTGACTGTCGCGACATGGGAGGTCTTCCAACGCCAAGGCGACCGCGACTTCCTGGCCCGCGCGTTCCCGGTACTGTGCCGCATGAATGAGTTTCTGACCGAAAAACTGGACACCGACGGCGACCACCTGGTGAGCATGTTCGACTCGTTTCACCTGGGCTGGGATTCGTCGCTGAGATTCGATTATGACGACAATCTCGTGGATCGCCGGTTTTTCAAGCGCGCGCTGGAGCCGATTGATGCCAACTGCTACCACCAAGCGCAGTGCGCTCGGCTGGCTGACATGGCGGAGGTCTTGGGGAGGGCCGAACAGGCGGCCCAGTTCCGCAAGCAGGCCGAGGCGACGGCGGCCGCAATCCGCAAGCTCATGTGGGACGAGGAGACGGGGTTCTACTACGACATCTTCGCCGATACTCATGAGCTGTCGAAGGTGAAGAGCTGCGCGGGCTTGTTCCCCCTACTCAACAGTGTAGCAACGCGGGCCCAGGCGGACCGGCTAGTCAAGGTCCTGAAGAACCCAGAGGAGTTCTGGCGCAAGTATCCCGTGGCGTGCGTGGCTAAGAGTGAGCCGATCTCGAAGACACCGATCTGGACCGGGTCCACCGTGCAGCGGAACAACTGGCTGATTGCCGAGGGCCTAGCGCGGAGTGGATACGAGCAGGAGGCAGCGGCGCTAATCGAGCGGGCGCTGGCATTGTCACAACACGCGGGCCGCGGGCATGTGGAGACGGGGTACTACTTCGATCCCGACAGCGGGACGGCAGCCGCACAGGAGCTGGGGACGCTGTTCTCGACGCCCTTGGCGGGACTGGTGGACATGATCATCCAGCGAATCTGCGGCGTGGTGCCCCGCGCCGGTCGGACGCCGGCGTTTCGGCCGCTGGCTCTGGACGGCCGGATGCGGTACTTGCGGTTGTCAGGGCTGCGCTTGCCGATCGGGGAGGTGGATGTGCGCTGGAGTCGGCGGGAGGAAGGGGATGTCTGGGGGGATGGAGAAGGAGGCTATCGAGCTTTGGTGGACGGCCGCGTCCTGGCTCAGGCCGAGGATCCGAAACGTGTTCAGTCTCACTGACTTCGGTATGAGCCCGTCGTAGAATATGAATTACACGTATATGCAGAGAAATCAGCCTCAATGGTCTGGGGCTGATTTTCTGAATAATATGCCACTTCCAACATGGATTTCATGTATACATGGCGTTGCGACGGTGAGGGGAGAAGGCTGTGGAGGATACACATGCGCGTCTTCAGGACCTGTTTGTGGGCGCCGTCACCGTAGGCGAGCGGGGTCAGGTAGTGATTCCGGCTGAAGCTCGCAAACGCTGCGCCATGGAGCCCGGAGACAAACTACTAGTGTTCATTGATCCGGCGGCGCACGGCGTGACAATGATCAAAGTGGATCAGATGCACCTTCTACACAGGCTACTCAGCGCTGTACTGGACCGCCTTGGTGCCCTGGAGACTGAAGAGGAAGCTGGGCCGCCGGAGAGCGATACTGGTTAGGAGTGTGGCCGTTGCGATTCGGCCTGAGTTGCGGATATCGCAGCCGTATGCTGCTTGAGTTCGGTCTTCCGAGAGCCCCAATTCGCCACCCAATCATCCCAGCACAACATCGCAGCCCGGCCACGAGGTGGAGCGTTCTTGTGGGCGTGCTGGCGCTGCTGGTCGTGGCCTCCGCCGCGTTCTGTCAGGACAAGGTGGCGGGCAATCAAGCGCTCCGGCAGCAACCGGAGCTGGTGGTCACACCGGAGCTGGCCTCGAGGCTCGCTGTTGTCTCCTCGCATGACCTCAAGATCAATGCCAGCACCATCGAGGAAGCGAGAGCCAAGATCCGTGAAGCGCGGGGGCTGTCGGCGCTCCGGACATCCCTAAGCGCGGGCTTCACGCAACAGGGTCCAGCCTCGGGCATCGAGTTCATGGGCGAGCGGATCGAGTTCATGGTGACGGAGGTTCAGAGCTACACCCTCGCCGTCACGAAGAACTTGTATGATTTCGGGCGAACGAAGCTCAGCGTTGACCTGGCGCGGCGGGGGGTTGCGCTGGCGGAGCAGCAGGGCAAGAGCATCGAGCAATTGGCGGCCGAGCTGGCCGCAGAGCAGTGCTACACTGTGCTGCTGTCGCGCGAGCTGCAGACTGTCGCCCTGCAGAACGCAGCGGCGCTGGAGGAACATCGGCGTGTTGCGGAGCGGCTGTACCACGAGGGGCTCATCGCGTTTTTTGAGGTATCACAGTCCCGGGCCGAAGCGGCGCGGGCCCGGCAACAGGTCGCGACAGCGGAGCGGCAACTGGAAGTCGAGCGAGGCAAGCTGCGGAAACTGCTGGTCCTACCCCAGTCGGCGCCGATCCGCGTCAAGGAGGGCCCGCTACTGCCGGACCCCGAGCGAGACCTCGAGGGCTGCATCGCCTACGCTTGGGAGCATCGCCCGGACCTGAAGGCAGCGGAACAGCAGATAGCGCTGGCCAAGGCATCGCTTGGTCTAGCCAAGAGAACCAGCGACCCGGCGCTGGTCTTCGCGGGGGACGTAACGCATCGGACGGCGTCCGCGCTGGCGGAGCCCTTGACGTACCGAGTGGGTGTGAGACTGGACGTTCCTCTGATGGATGGCGGGATCGAACGCGCCAAGGTGGACCAGGCGCGTTCGGCGCTGGATCGGGCTCGACAGCAACGCGAGAAACTCAAGGACGAGGTTGCAGACCAGGTACGGAAGGCGTGGGAGTATGTCCGGGAGGCGAATGCTCAACAGGAGCAGGTCGCGGTCGAGGAGTCGGCCGCCCGCGAGCTGCTGCGCATTCAACGGGTTCGATATGAGGCTACGGAGGGCACCGGGCAAGAGGTGATTGACGCCACTGCCGCGCTGGCACGGGCGCGCGCAAGTGTGGCTTCGGTACGGTTCCAACGGGCGATGTCACTCTGCAAATTGCGCCTAGCGATGGGTTTGCCCTTGTGGGAGGAGGCGCCATGAACAAGAGGATCATGCTCGCCGCTGTGCTCAGTGTGGGCATCATTCTGGGCGTGACCATGGTGAGCCTGGGTCGGCAAGACAAGGCGCCGGAGGATGCAGGACAGGCGCCGCAGCGGGCGGCACAGCCGGTAGAGGTTGTCACCGCAGAGCTGGGCACGATCCAGGACGTAGGCGAGTATACGGGCACCTTTGAGGCGGAGGATGAGGTGGATGTGGTCCCGGAGGTGCCGGGTAAGGTCACCGCGGTCTACTACGACGTGGGCGACGAGGTGAAGAAGGGCGCCGTGCTAGTACGCTTGGACACTGAGATCACCGCAGCACAACGCGATCAAGCGGCAGCAGCGGTGGCTCTGGCCAAGGCTCGACTGGAGCAAGCCAAGCATGGACCGGAGCTCCAGCGTACGGTCAGCGAAACGCAGGTCGAGCAAGCCCGGCAGCAAGTCGCGGCGGCGCAGGCCCGCGTGGAACAGGCCCAGAAGGCTTTGGAGCAAACGGGGTCCGCCACGCAGATTGGGATCTCGCAGGCGCAGATCAACCTGGAGACGGCCGAGGCCAATCTGCGGGAAGTCAAGCGCGGCGCACGCGATCAGCAGCGTGCGCAAGCCCTGGCCGCCGTGGAACAGGCGGAGGCGGGGTTCAAGCTGGCGGAGACGAACTACAAGATTCGCAAGCGCCTGTATACCCAGGGCGCCATCTCGGGCACGAAGTACGGGGAGGCCCTGGCCTACTACCAGACCACGAAGGCACAGCTCGAGCAGGCGCGGCAAGCGTACAGCCTGATCCAGGAGGGTCCGACAACGGACCAAGTCAGGATGGCCGAGGACCAGGTGCGTCAGGCCAAGGAGCAGCTTCGTCTGGCGGAGGCGAACCAGGCACAGGTGGCGATTCGAGAGCAGGATTTGGCGGCGGCGCGCACACAGCTTCGGCAGGCGGAAGAGGCCTTGCGGATGGCCGAGGCCAACGCAGTGCAGGTGCAGATTCGTCAGGAGGACATTGAGGCGGCTGAAGCCGGGGTGGCCCAGGCGGAGGCCTCGCGCCGCGCGGCCGCGGCTGCGGTTAACAAGGCGACGATCCTCGCGCCGATCAGCGGGCTGGTGGCGCTGCGGATGATTGACCCAGGTGAGATGGCGGGCGGTAGCAACGCGGTGTTCCGGCTGGTCAACATTGACGTAGTCTATCTGCTGGCACAGGTGACGGAGCTGGGCATTACCCGGATCCGGAAGGGGCTTCGCGCGGCGCTGACGATTGACGGCGTGCCGGGCTATCATCCCACAGGCGTAGTCACTGAGGTGTATCCGGCTTCGGTGCCGCAACAGCGATTGTACATCGCCAAGGTCAAGTTGGAGAATCGCGATCACCGCGTACGGCCGGGGATGTTCGGTCGCGCGCGGGTGCTGTTTGGAGAGCGCAAGGCGGCGCTGGTGGACCGCGACGCAGTGGTTATTCGAGACAAGATATCCTACGTTTATCGGGTCGTCCGGGGGAAGATCGAGCGGGTTGAGGTCAAAGTGGGCGGGGAGCAAGACGGCAAGCTCGAGATTGTGTCGGGTGTGTCACCGGGGGACGTTCTGGTGGCGACCGGCCAATCGGACCTGGATCCGGGCGACCGGGTGGTGCCCAAGCACCGCGAGGCCACCGCGGCGGGGAACTCCTAGGACCGGATGTTGCCGCGCAATCTGCGACTGCTAGGTGTGCGACTAGATGTGGTTAACTGAGGTTTCGATCCGCCGCCGCGTGTTCATCGGCATGGTCGTCGCGGCGCTGATTGTCTTGGGAGCCCGGGGCTTGATGGACATGCCCTGGGACCTGTACCCCAGCATCGAGTTCCCCATAGTCAGCGTATCGGTAGTGTATCCGGGCGCCGGGCCGGAGGAGCTGGAGGACAGTGTTGCCGAGCCCCTGGAGGAGGCCGTTTCGATCATCAACGGTGTGGACACGGTCGAGTCAATTTGCCAGGAGAATTTCCTCAACACGGTCATTCGGTTCCGGTACGGTACGGATGTTGACGTCGCTGCCGCGGACGTACGCGATGCGGTCGAGCGGGCGCGGGCGCAGTTTCCGGAGGAGGCTAAGCCGCCGACGCTGTACAAGCTTGACATCCGTGCAATGCCGGTCATGGAGTTGGGAGTCGCGAGCACGCGGGAGGCCACGGAATTCAAGCGGATTGTGGAAGATCGGATAAAGAACCCGCTAAACAAGCTCCCCGGTGTAGCTTCGGTGACGATGACGGGGGAGCTGGAGCGCGAGATCCACGTGGAGGTGGATCGGGAGCGTCTGGACGCGGTGGGCCTGAGCATTAGCCAACTGGCCCAGCTTCTCAAGGCGGAGAACGTTGACATCCCGGGGGGCAACATCAAGGAGGGGCGTCTGGACTATTCGATCCGCGCGCTGGGGAAGTTCAAGCGAGTGAGTGAGATCAGCCGGTTGAAGATCCCCACACCGTTGGGAGGGCTGGTGCGCGTGGGCGAGCTGGCCACAGTGCGCGACACCACGGCGGAGCGGGAAAGCATTGCCCGGCTCAACGGCAAGCCGTGTATTACCCTCTCGATCACGAAGCAGGCGCAGGCGAACACTGTTCGGGTGGCCAACGCCGTCAAGAAAGAACTCAAGACCATTCGGCATAATCTACCGGCTGATACCGATGTCGCGATTTACTGGGATGCGTCAGAACGCATTCTGGAAGCGCTCAAGGACGTGTTCTTTGCTCTCATCTGGGGCGCCCTGCTGGCCTCCTTCGTGGTGTTCTTGTTCCTCCACAACCTGCGCGGCACGGTGATTGTGGCGCTGGCTATTCCGACGTCCATCATGGCCGCTTTTCTGCCGGTGTCCCTGGCAGGCTTGACGCTCAACATGATGGTCATGCTCGCCCTGAGCCTGTCGGTCGGGATTCTCGTGGACGATTCAATCGTCGTGTTGGAGAACATCGAGCGTCACTTGCAGATGGGCGAGGAGCCGGCGGCCGCGGCGCTCAACGGTCGCAGCGAGATTGGGTTGGCAGCCATTGCCATCACCAGCGTGGACGTGGTGGTCTTCCTCCCCATCGCTTTCATGGGCGGCATGGTGGGCCAGTTCTTTAGGGCCTTTGGAATCACTGCGGCGATCACCACCGCCTTCTCGCTGTTCATGTCCTTCACGCTGACGCCGATGCTGGCTTCGTGGTGGTATCCACGCATTGACGTACATCGAGACCTGGCTGGGCGGCAAACCTTCAGCCGGAGGCTGTTCGCGCAGTTCGATCGGGCGTACGGATGGCTGGAGCGCAAGTACCGCGGTCTGCTGCGCCGGGCGGTACACCACCGGTTCTTGACGATCTTTCTGGGTGTTGCCGGGCTCGCGGTGGCTGCAGTAGGCATAATGCCGCGCTTGGGCTCTGAGCTGATGCCGTCAACGGATGAGGGGCAAGTCTCGATTCAGGTCGAAATGCCGGCCGGGACGCGGCTGGAGGAGACGGATCGCGTCTGCCGACAGATTGAGCAGGTCTTGGCGGACCGGAGTCGCTACCCCGAGATTCGGGACTACGCCTTCCAGGTAGGGACGGCGGGCGGAGGGATCGTGAGCGCCGGCGGGCGCGGAGGGCAGTATGCCCAAGCGACGGTCGTGCTGGTGAAAAAGCGGCAACGCAAGCGCTCGGACGTTGATATTGTGGCCGAGTTGCGTAAAGACCTGAAGGGTATTCCCTCGGCGACCATCAAGGTGGTGGTGGCCAGTTCGATGGGCGGCGGCAGGGCCGAGGCACCGATCGAGTATGAATTGCGGGGCGCCGACCTGACAGTGTTGGAGGACACGGCGCTGAAGATGGTCCGGAGACTGGAACAGGAGCCGGGCTTTGTGTACCCGGAGCGTTCGACGAAGGCCGGGCGGCCGGAGCTCCATGTGGTGGTGGACCGGGACCGCGCGGCGGACCTGGGGCTAACCGCGGGCCAGGTGGCGATGGCAGTGCGGGCGAGTGTGGAGGGTGATACGTCTACGCAGTTCTCCGAAGGCGGCAAAGAATACGACATTCGCATTCAGTTGACGAAACAGCAGCGCAATAACGTCAGGGACGTCAAAGCGATCTTCCTGGGGATGACCCGGAGCGGCCAGCCGCTGCGGGTGCGTGATGTGGCGGATGTAGTGGAATCCTCCGGGCCCACCAAGATCGAACGAGAAGACCAGCAGCGAAAGGTGACGGTCACGAGCTACCTGGAGAAGGGCTTCGACCTCGGCGCGGCACAACAGAAGGTGCTGGAGATCGCCCAGGGAATCGTGCCCGAGACCGTCAGCACTTCGTGGGGCGGGCAGGTCAAGTACATGGGCGAGAGTTTCCGCTTCCTGGGTCAATCTCTGATACTGGCGATCATCCTGGTATACCTGGTGACCGCGGCCCTGTACAACGCGGTTCTGGAGCCACTCAACGTCTGGTTCACGGTCCCGATGGCGATGGTCGGCGCGGCGCTGGCGCTGCTCATCGGAGGCTTTACCGTCAGCATTGTGTCGCTGATCGGGATTGTAATGTTGATGGGCTTGGTCGGCAAGAACGCGATCCTGTTGGTGGACTACACGAACACCTTGCGCGCTCGAGGGCTGGACCGAACCGAGGCGATTCTCCGGGCCGGGCCGACGCGGATGAAGCCGATCCTGATGACTGCGACGGCGACCATATTCGGAATGCTGCCGACAGCCATAGCGCTCGCGGAGGGTTCGGAGTGGCGGGCGCCGATGGGCTATACCGTGATCGGTGGGCTGCTGCTCTCAACGCTTCTGACCTTGCTGATCGTGCCGTCCATGTACACCGTCATTGATGATATTGCGACTTTCTTCACTCGGGCGTACTATCGCATCTTCTTGAAGCGCGAGCCGGACCCGCGGCGCCGCTGGCGACACATGTAGCCCAGTCCTGGAGGACCAAGCCGTGAAGTTGGCGACGATCGTCTACGATCAGGCCGTGCATGCTGACATCCTAGGCGTGTTGGAGAAGCACGGGATCAAGGGCTACACCTGGTGGCGCGATGTGCATGGCTCGGGCGAGACGGGAATCAAGGATGGCAGCCCGATCTGGCCGGGCCTGAACATCGTACTGATGACGGTGATCGGTGAGGAGAAGGTGGCGCCGCTGATCGAGGCGCTGCACGAGCTGAAGAACTCATTCCCCATGACGCCGGGGCTCAGGATATTGGTGAGCGATGTTGAGATCCACTGAGGTTCGCGCATTTTCGGTTTTTCGAAAAACCGAAAAGGGCGCTCAGTGTCAGGCGCGGTACAAGGGTTGGGGGAAGCGGTGCGATGGCTGAGGATGTCCAGTTCGTTCGCGAGCCCGCCCGCGAGGTCCCGGTTCGCTGGATCGCGGATGTAGTGGTCTGTGGCGGCGGACCGGCGGGGACCGCGGCGGCGATTGCGGCGGCACGGCAAGGAGCAGACACGATCCTGCTGGAGCGATACGGTTGCCTGGGCGGACTGGCGACCGGCGGCCTGGTGCTCGTGCTGCCCTCGTTCCAGGACCGCGGGCGCCAGATTGTCGGTGGCATCGGCCTGGAGATGCGTGATCGCATGGTCGAGAGCGGCGAAGCAGCTTTCCGGGGAGGAGGCGACCGGTCAGCCTTTGACCCGGAGGCGTTGAAGTGGCTTTCAGTGCGGATGTGCCGCGAGGCCGGGGTCAGGATCCTGCATCATGTGTGGGTTGCGGGCGCAATCGTGGAGGAGGGTTGCGTGCGGGGGGCGATCGTCGAGAGCAAGGCCGGGCGGCTGGCCGTACGCGGCAAAGTGGTAGTGGACGCGACAGGCGATGGCGATGTGTTCGCTTCGGCGGGAGCGGAGTTCGAGACCAGCCGTCAATACATCGGGCTGCCGTGCCGACTGGCGCATGTGGACTACGAACGCTGGGAGGAGGCGCGCCGGCAGGACGGGGAGGCGGTTGCCCGCGCAATACAGGCGGCGATCGAGGCCGGAGGCTGGGAGGGCTTCTTCGCGATGAGCCGGATGCCGACCCCGGACGGGCTGTTGTGGGCGAACACCGGCTTCCAGGAGCTGGATGGCCTGGACCCCGAGGACTTGAGCTACGTCGAGACGCAGGGACGGGAGGCGATCCGGCTTACGGTGGAGGCCCTGCGCAGAACGGTGCCCGGTTTCGAGCGGGTATGGCTGCTGGATACCGCCTCGCAGGTGGGTGTGCGGCGTACGCGTAGGCTGAAGGGCGAGTACGCGTTGACGGAGGAGGACGTGTCGCAGGAAGACCGACGGTTTGAGGATGCCATCGGCCGCGGAAATGACTACCGTCGCGAGGGCAGGGCCTACGATGTGCCCTATCGGTGCCTTCTGCCCAAGGCGGTGGACGGTTTGCTGACCGCCGGCCGGTGTTTGTCGTCCACGCACGAAGCGCTGGAGCCGCTACGGGAGATTCAGGTGTGTTGGGTGACCGGTCAGGCAGCGGGGACCGCAGCAGCGTTGGCGGCTCAGTCGGGCTGCGCGCCGCGGGAAGTGGAAGTAGCGGCGCTGCAAGGCAAGCTCCGGGAGGCCGGCGTGGCGTTCGCTGACGCGGAGGCCGTGGACCCGCCTGGGCGCCCATGAGCGTCAGGGGGCCGGAAACGCGGCGAGGACGGCGCTTGCGGCGAGACAGAATGGGCCCGTGACAAGCCTTAATCTGGCTTGACTTCTCAGGCATGTTTTGCTATTCTACGTGACGTAAGCAGGGGCTGGGGTCTGCGTAGGTAGTGGTGGACGGAGCGAGGGGCGTTGGTCTGCGACAATTGAATAGTGTGAACGCCGTTCTACGGCGGTCTTTGCCGTTGTACTGGGCAGGCAGAGACCGGATACAGCACTCGACGCAGTAAGATTCGTTGCCCGCTCGGCTCTGATGAATCAGGGCTGTGGCCTGATGCACTAGGAGGCAGAGCAAATGAGTCGGCCCTCGCCCAGGCGTGCCTACCTCGCCGTATTCCTCGTTGCCGCACTTCTGTTAGGGCTCGTCGCACCTGCTCTCGGTTCAACCTCCGGGTTGCGTCCCAAGCCGGACCCGATCAAGGTGGCTCTCGTCAAGTGCCGCGACCTGTCTTCTAGTGGCCTGCGAGAGCTGGACAGCACGCTGGCTCGGTCTTTAACGTTGGCGCTGTCGGACTCGCCGCGTTTCACGGTAGTGTCCCCGGAGAGTGAACAGGCGCAGTGGCTGGTGGCGGCGGCGGTGTCCGAGGCCAAGGTCGCCAAGAACAGCGGCAAGGTCGAGGTGGCGGTGTCGGCGGAGAGCTTAGACGCGGAGACCGGGGAGCTGGTCGGCCGCGCCATTGCTCGAGCCGACAGCGGGAGCGCCCGGACCCGCGCCGAGCGCCGGATCTTGATCAAGCGCGCGGTCGAGCAGGCGTCGGAGCGAGCGGTCATCCAGTTGGCGCGGGCGGCTGATGTGGAAGCGACTGTGATCGAGACACAACGCGCGCAGTACGTGCGTCTGGACGTGGGCACGAGGATGCGGATTCACGAGGGCGCCGAGTTCAAGATCTTCCACCGCGGCGAGGCGGTGGGGCGCGTCCGCGTGATGAAGGCCATGGCCGATGACTCCGAGTGCCATATCGTGGAGCTGCAGCCCGACAAGCACATTGACACAGGAGACCGAGCCAAGCTGCTGTTCGCGCCGCCCCCGGTGCCTAAGGAGAAGCACAAGTTCGCAACCGCGGGCAAGATTCTCGGGGCGCTCCTGTTGGCGGGAGTGCTCTACGTGGCGTTCAGGGGCAAGCATCGCCATACCGCCCATACGGGCGGGGTCTTCCTGGTAGCCGACCCGCCCGCCATCGCAGCCGACGGCACGAGCACTACGGAGATCACGGCAACTGTTCTAGACAAGAAGAACAATCCGGTCCCCCATTCCGGAGTCCATTTCACCACGGACCACGGTGTGATCACAGGCGAGGGACGCACAGACAATGACGGGAAGGTCACGGCGATCTTGCGCTCCGAACCGAACCCGGCCCTGGCTCACGTGCAGGCGCGCTCCGGCAAGGTCACGGCAACGATTGACGTGCCGTTCCAGGGCATGGCGGCGGCGCTGACGCTGACTGCGACGCCTGCGGCGATCGTGGCGGATGGCGCCGCGACCTCGCGGATTGACGCGGAGGTACGAGACGCCGCGGGTAACACGGTCGCGGACGGAACTACGGTCACCTTCGACACCACGCTGGGCACCATTGAGGCAACTGCCACAACGGTCAACGGGATTGCGTCGGCCACGCTCACCAGCGCACAGCAAGCGGGCACCGCGGATGTCACGGCAACCGTCAACGGCTTGTCGCAGACCATCACGGTGACCTTTGTCGCCGGCTCCCTGACAATCTTCCTCGACACTTCGGTAGACACGCTGCCCGCCGATGGCGTGAGTACGCTGACCGTCACGGCGACGGTACGTGATTCGCTGAACAACCCGGTGCCGGACAACACCGAGGTGCGGTTCACAACGACCCTGGGGACTATCCAGGGCCTCGCGTTCACGGGGACTGGAGGTCTGCCCAGCGGTGTGGCTCAGGTGACGCTGACCAGCGAGCCGAGCGCCGGAGTGGCGACGATTACGGCCTCAAGCATGGGCGTGTCGGCAACTGCAACGGTGACCTTCGTGGTCGCCGGCAACAGTATTCTGGTCTCGTCTTCCGTGCCCACGTTGCCGGCAGACGGCGTGGCGACGGCCACGATCACGGCAGTGGTACGCGACGCGCTGAACAATCCGGCGCCCGACGGCACAGTGGTATCGTTCACGACGACCCTGGGCACGATCACGTTCACTGCCACGACGACTGACGGCGTGGCGACTGCAACTCTGACCAGTGAGCCGACCAGCGGCATTGCAACGATCACAGCGTCAGCTCTCGGCACCACGGGCACCGTAACGGTGGAGTTCCAGGCAGGCCCGGGCGGCATCAGGATCTTCCTCACGGCAGGGAAGACCCAGCTTGCGGCCGACGGCGTGGACTTTACCGATATTCAGGCCACGGTGCTGAACGCCTCGGGCAACCCGGTGCCACCGGGCACGACGGTTCACTTCAGCACGGATCGCGGCGGGGTCCAGAGCCCCGAGGTCGTCACCGACGCGTTCGGCCACGCGAACGTCCGCTTCACGAGCGACACTACGCCCGGCGAGGCGCGTGTGACGGCGACCTCGGTGGGCGCTACGGCTGCCGTTCTGATCCTGGTGCAGGTAGGACCACCGGCTACACTGAGCGTGATCGCGACGGACCCGGCGATCCCGGCCGACGGGGTCAGCACGACGATCATTCGCGCCACCGTGCGGGACGTGAACAACGGAGTGGCCGACGCCACGCTCACCAGCTCGCTGGATCCGGGTCTGGCACACGTGGTAGCCACCACTGACGGTCTGATGGACAGCGTAGACGTGACCTTCGCGGCGCTCACAGGCGCGGCCAGCATCGTGCTGCTGGCCGATCCGGTCAGCATCGCGGCCGACGGCGTGAGCACCAGCCAGATCACGGCGACGGTACGCGATGTCAACAACAACCCGATCCCGGATGCTCCGACCAGCATCGTGTTCTTCACGACCACGCTGGGCACGATCACGGCCTCCCAGCCGACCAGTGGAGGCATCGCCACGGCCACGCTGATCAGCGAACCGACGCCGGGCATCGCACAGGTGACGGCGACCAGCCTCGGGGCCACGGCGCAGGTGCTGGTCCAATTCGTAGGGCCGCCGCCGGCGCCGCGGATCGTACTCACGGCGGCAGACCCGACCCTGCCGGCCGACGGGATGTCAACCACCATTCTGACCGCGACGGTCCGCGACGCCAGCAATGCTCCAGTGCCGGGCGATACGGTGACCTTTGAGGCCCCGGCGGGCCGCAACCTGCTCAGCATCAACCCTGGCGATCCGCCCGCAAACAGTGTGACGGCGACTACGGATCTACTTGGTCAGGCGACGTGCATCCTGACGGCGGACACTACGGTCGGCACGGTGCAGTTGCGTGCCACGGCGGCGTCGGCGCCGGGTGAAGAGGGAACGGCCAACGTTGAGTTCCTCGGTCTGGTGATTACGGCATTGACGGCCGACCCGCAGGAGATCCTGGTCGGCGGGGCCCAGACCTCCACGATCACGGCGACGCTCACGGATACACAGGGGCAAGCGCCGGCCGACGGGCTCGTGGTCCGATTCACGCTCGTGAATGCGGCAGGGCTGGGCGGAGCAACTATCGGCTCCGGCACTACGGCAACCGCGGCAACCGTGAACGGGTCCTGCTCAGTGATCCTGACCAGCGGCACAGTGGCCGGCGTGGCCCAGATTCGCGCTGAGACGATTCTGCCGGCACCCTTCCCGAACCCGATGGTGACGCTGAACCTGGTCGGCATTCGCGCCGACTTGCCGGCGGGGACCATCGCAGTCGTGCTCAGCGACACGTCGGTCGCGTATAACGACCTCGGTAGTCCGATCAATGTGACGGCCCAGGTCAAGGACCAGTTCAGCAACCCGGTGAATCCGAATACGCCGGTCAACTTCGAGGTTCTGAGCGTCAGCGGCGGCGCCAGCGGCACCGTTACGGGAACAGCGTTGACGGACGCGGACGGTCTGGCGACCGCCGAGTTCCGACCGGACGCGGTTTCGTGGGGTCAGGTCCGCATTCGGGCGTTCACCACCGGATCGGGCGGGGCCACCATTGAGGGCCAGTCGGGGATCATCACAATCGTGGGGCCGCCGGACAGTATCGTGCTGAGCACGCCGGCTCTGTCGCCGGACTTCACGGGCAGCGAGCGCGTCGCTCCGTCAACGTCGGTCCAGCTCCAGGCGGAGGTTCGCGACTCCAACGGAGTGACGGTAGCGGACGGGACGCAAATCTACTTCTACTTGACAGCGGGCACCGCGACGATCAGCACGCCCGTGACATCCACCTCCAGCGGCATCGCGACCACCACGCTGCAGACAACCGACCTGGGCACGCTCACCGTGCGCGCGCAGTCGCCCCCGGTGGCCCCGGTGGCGATTAGCAACACCATCAACATCATCGTGGTCGGCGCTGCGGCCAGCGTGACTCTCAGCGCAACGGGAACCACGCTCGACAAGGACGGCCTTCTGCATCCAGCGACGGAGACGCTCACCGCAACCGTGCGGGATGTCAACGGACAACTCGTGCTGGACGGGACGAGCATCACGTTCGCGACTCGCAATCCGTCCGGAACGCCCACGCCGACAGTGGCGCTCGGCTCAGCGACCGCGCAGACCAGCGGCGGAGCGGCCGCCACCTCGGTTACCGCCACCGGCGGACCGGTGACGCCGAGCACCGGAACTATCGAAGTCTACACGGGCGTGGATAACACGGTCTTTGTGACCTTTACCATCGAGGACAGCTCTTAGAAGCCTACCCCCGCGCGCCCCTTCGCGCTCAGACGGGAACAGGGCAGCCTCCTCCGGGGCTGCCCCGTTCCTGTACGGTTAGAGGTGGTTCCATAACCTCAACGAGCAACGACCCTCGCCCCTGAAGGCATTCCCACAGGCCCTATGAAGCACCTTCCAGTTGTCCCGGGCCGCGATCGTCTCAGTCCTGTCGGAAGTGATCCCAGCCTCCATGCTCGAGAGAATGCTGGGTGCCGTCGGGCTCGATCACGATGACACCCGCACCCGCTTGTATATCTCCCACCTCGGTCACGGGGATTTCGGTCTTGGTGGTGATCCGACGCGCCACGCGCGCGCCCTGATCCGGAGCTACCGCCCACAGCAACTCGTAGTCTTCCCCGCCGGTCAGGGCCAGCGCCGTCAGGTCGAGGTCGAGCCCGGGCGCCACTGCGCGCAGCTCTGCGGAGACAGGCAGGTCTCGGGCTCTGAGCACCACGCGGCACTCGGAGGCCGCGGCCAGATGCCCGGCATCTTGTCCCAGACCGTCGCTGAGATCGAGCGCGGCATGCACCGCCGGCTCGCGTACGAGCAGGTCACTGACGGCCAGGCGCGGTGTCGGCCGGACGTGACGCTGGACGAGATACTCGTGTTCGGGGCGCCGGCGATCGAGCGCTCCGCGTTCGGCGAGCCGGACGGCGAGCGCCGAATCGCCCAGCGTTCCGCTGACATAGAGCCGGTCGCCCGGTCGGGCCCCGGAGCGTAGCAGGCAGCGGCCCGCCTGCTGGAGGCCGACCGCACTGATATCGAGCCAGAGCCGCCCGCTGCCGGCCATATCACCGCCGACCAGCATCGCGCCGGCCTCGGCTGCGGCCTGCCGGATCCCCGCCAGCAGACCGTGCGCATCGTCAGTGGTGGTATCCGCGGGGCAGGACCAACTGACCAGAACAGCCAGTGGCCGGGCGCCCATGGCCGCCAGATCCGAGAGCGCGGCGGCGCAGGCTCGGGAGCCGATCTCCTGCGGGGTCCACCAGTCCGAACGAAAGTGCACATCCTCCTGCATCGCATCTACGGTCAGGACCAGTACGGCTCCGCCGGCCTGAACAACGGCAGCATCGTCGCCGGGGCCGACCAGAACGCGCGCATCGCGCTCTTGTCTCGCCCACACCTGACGCAGGAAGCCAAACTCACCAAGCTGTGCAAGGGTTTCGGTCGGACTCATAGCTTGCCCAGCAGCACGCGGCATAGGGCCAGAAGACTGAAGAAGCACCCGATCCCCCGTGACCGCCGGCCGCCTTGCTGCTGGACCGCCCAATGCTCGGCGATCTGTTGGCGAAGCGCGGGGGGCATTTCATCAGGGTCGCCGCCCTGTCGCATGAACTCGCGGACCTGAGCCCGGAGTTCGGGCGGCAAGGCCTTGAGGCCTCGGCGGGACGTGCTGCTGCGAATGACCACGCTCTGACTCGCAGCGGCCCACGAGCCTTCGCCCCCGGCGGAATTGGAGGTCGTCACTTTGAGCTCCGCATCGCCGGCGGCAAGCTGCGCGGCAGCTTCGTCAAAGGATGTGCCGGTCATGACGGCGTGGAGGCGCACCGTCTGCTTCACCGAGGCCACCACCTGCTCCGAGGCGGCTCCGAAGCGGTCGCCCACAATACGCTCGATCGTTTTCTCGAGCGTCTCGCCGCTGCGCCGCTGAGCGATAGCTGTGCGGAGCAGTTCATCCACATCTATCTCGGCTTCGGCTGCGGCCGGCCCGGGCCCGGGGAGCGGTGGGCGCGGAACCGGTGGCGCAGGCGGTGTACCGGCGCCCGACGGCGCAGCAACACTCTCTGCCGGAGGAAGCCCCTTCCCGCAACTGGGGCACACTGCATCAAGGGGTCCTACTTCGGCACCGCAGGAGGGACACGCCCGTGTTTGGTCGGCCATGAGCTCACCACTCCACCGGTTAGGAATGCGGATGCCCCGCCGGACAGATGCACATTGCCGCCGGCATCCTGCCCTGCGAGGCGCTACAGCCGCGGCGCGGTCACGCCTCGATACCGACTGTCCGCTCAACGCTCGTACTTTCGAGATCGGTCCAGAGGGTTGAGTTCTTCACCCGGTGAGAGGGCTCCCCTGAAGCCGGCGGCCTCCTCGCTGAGAATCAGGATGGCGTTGGACAACCCGGGAGCATCCAGTGTGCGCCTGGGCAGAGCCGTCTCCAGCCAGATTGTCCGCCCGTCGAGGCCATACTTACCTTGGAACACCTTGTGGTTGCGCTCCAAGAGCGCCGCCAGGAACTTCGGCGAGTAGCGCTCGGGGAGGTAACCGAGTAGTACGCTGAGCGTGACGAAGACCTTGCCGTCTTCGACGTAAACGGACCGGCCATTCTCAAAGGGGACCTCGAGCAGCCCCTGGCCGTGGTCGCGGTACTTCCAGTTCGTAGCCTCCAGGAGCTCCGCAAGCGTCGCGCCGTCGCCCTCGGCCACCGCTCCCCAGGCAAGCGCTAGCAGGCCGAGGCCACAGAGTGACCCGGCCAGGACCATAAGGCGCAGTTTGCTATTCATCAGCGTTCTCCTCCGCCGGCTTCTCGTTCGGCGGCACGTCCGCCCCGGGTTGGCCGCCCTGTTCCGTCGAGGCGCCCGCAGTTGGCCGCGCAAGTGGCCGGCGCACGTTGCTGATCGTCCCGCTGAGCTGGGCGAGAAGAGCCGAGTTCTCCCTGGCGGCGCGGCGCGCAGCCGTGGGCCGTTTTGTTTCGGCGGAGACCTTCTTGATGCGCTTGCCGGGCGAGCGGCGGAAGTTCACGTCATTACCGTGGAACTTGGGCGCACCCGCCGGCTTCGTCCGCGCGGAACGGTACGAGCGCCAGCCGTAACCCCAGCCAGGATAGTAGCCATAGCCCCAGGGCGACCAGTATCCATTGTAACGATCAAACCACGGATCGTAGCCGAAGTAGAAGGTGGGGCGATGGTGATGACGCCGATGATGGTAGCCAAATCCAAGGGGGCCAACCCGGATCCCGAACCCGTCAGCAGCCGCCAACAGCGCCGGCAGAGCGCCCAAGACCACAATCGCCGAGACTCTCATGCCTCTCATCGTGGCACCTCACTCCATCCTACTTCTTCGCCTTGGGTGCCGATGCACCTGCCGCAAGCCTCCTGTCCTCTATTCTACCCCGAACGGAGGCCGGAGTCATCAGAGAGACTTGTCGCAGTGCATCTTGACGTGCACCAGACGCGGGATTCGTCGGGGCACACGGCCACCGGCGTGGAAAACAGGAGGACCGAGCGCGACCGCGGGCGAAGCGACTGACACTTGGCCGCATTGGAGGAACCACTATGGCTGACAGATACGGCGTCGCTGTGTTGGGCTGCGGGGGGATCGCGCGCGCGCATCTGAACGCGATCCGGGAGATTGAGGGGCTGGAGCCGGTTCAGGTGGTGGATGTGGTGCCTGAACGGGCGGAGGAGGTGGCGCGGGAATATGGGGCGCCGCGCCATGGAACCGACTGGCGGGAAGTGCTGGGACAGGACGACGTGGACGTGGTGGACATCTGCCTGCCGCACAGCATGCACTGGGAGCCGGCAGTCGCGGCGGCGCGGGCCGGCAAGCACGTGTTCACGGAAAAGCCGATGGCGATTTCGCTGGCGGAGGCCGACGCGATGATCGGGGCCGCCGAGGAGGCGGGCGTCAAGTTGATGGTGGGGCAGGTGCTGCGATTCCGGCAGGCGAACGTCGAGGCGCGGCGACTGCTGCGGGAGGGCGCAATCGGGCGGCCCGTGAACGCGATCCGGAGGCGGCTGTCGGCCTCCGAGCGACGCCCGACGCAGACGTGGTGCAATGATCCGGCCGTCGCCGGCGGCTGGACGCTTTACGGATTTGGGGCGCACGAAATGGACATGCTGCTGTGGCTGATGGACGCCGAGGCGAAGACGGTGTGGGCGCAGGGACGGATGGCCGATCCCTTCTGGAACGATTACGACAACATCAGCGTGCTGCTCAACCTGGACAACGACTGCTTTGCCGCCCTGCATCATTCCCTCAACGCGCACGTTGGAGCATGGGACCAACTGATCGTCGGGACCGAGGGCTCGATCTACATCACGACCGACGCGATCCGGCTCAACGGCAAGGCGCTGGAGGGCGACTTCGACTATCGAGACAGCATGAGGCGCCAGTGGGAGGAGTTCTTGCGCGCTCTGATGGAGGACCACGAGCCGGAAGCCTCCGGGCGCAGTGTGCGGCGCACAATGGTTGCACTGGAGGCGGCGAAGATGAGCCTGGCGACCGGCGACCTGGTGGAGGCGGCGAAGCTGTGACATTCCGGGACGGTTAGGTGATGCCCGTGAGCGTCGAACTTCTGGAGGCGCTATGATGCGAGCAAGTGCATGGCTGGGGATGGTGCTGCTGGTCACGTGCCCCGCCGCCGCGCAAGACCTGAGCGTCAAAACCGAGGACGGCCTCGAGCTCGTTCTGACCCCGAACGGAGGCATCGCCACAGTGCGAGCCGCGGGGGAAGAGCTGCCTCTGGGCAAGCAGCCGGGCGGGTTCTTCCTGGCCGAGGCTCCGCGAGAACTGCCGCCCAACCTGATCCAGAACGGCAGTCTGGAGCAGGACGCGGACCGGAACGGCATCCCGGACGGCTTCCGCTGCGGGAGCGATTGGAGCCGCGAGGGCAGTGGAGCGCACTCGGGCAAGTACTGCATGAAGTGCGCCATTCCCGGCCCGGAGGACAAGATCTCCAGCAGCTTGCTCTGTGAGGTTCCGGTCGAGGGCGGGACCGCGTATCTAGTGAGCCTGTGGCTCAAGTCCGAGAAGCGAGCGGGGCACTACGCGGCCAGCGTTGCGTACCTGCAGCAGCTTGATGAGAACGGCGAGCGGACGACGGCTCAGTTCCAGCAGACGCTGGGCGGGTCCGTGCGCGGCGATCAGCAGTGGACGAAGCTGAGGCTGGCGCTGGTGACCCAGCCCAATACGCGGAGGATCACCTTGCGCACGGACATCTTTCGGGGGCACGGCACGATCTGGGCGGACGACTTCTCGGTGCAGAAGCTGGGCAGCACGCCCGCCCCACTGACGGGCCAGGTGCGGCCGCAGGGCGACGCGCTGCAATACGAGGGTGAGTTGGCCGAACAGGGCCTCCATGTGACGGCGGCCTTTCGGGCCGACGAAGCCAGGATTGTGGTGGATGGCGAGGTCGAGGATGAGACGGGCGAGGATCGTTGCGTCACGCTCTCGTACCGAGTGCCGCTGGCGGCGGTGGGAGGCGAGTGGTGGGACGACATCAGCACCAGGCGCCGAATCGCGGCGGGCGATCGGATCGGCAACACGCGGTCGTGGGGCACCTGCGGCCCGTACTCGATCTATCCGGTGGCGACAGTCCACCCGCCCGGGGCGAAGGCGGCGTTGGCGCTCGGCGTGCCGATGGACCTGCCCCGCCCCTACCGGCTGCTCTACGCGGACCTCGAAGGGCTCCAGATTGCCTACGACTTCGGGCTGACCGCGGCGACGAAGAAGTTCCCGAGCAAGGCCTCCTTCCGCTTCATTCTGTATCAGCACGATCCGCAGTGGGGCTTTCGAGCAGCGATCAAGAAGTACTACGACCTGTACCCCGAGTTCTTCCGGGTGCGAGTGCCCAAGCAGGGAAACTGGTATTACGCGGACCTGCACACGCTGCCCAACGATGAGGACTTCGGACTGGCCTTCAATGAGCAATCAGGGACCTCCGCCGTGCAGGCGGATGATGAGCGCGGGAACCTGAGCTTCCGCTACACCGAGCCATGGGGTTACTGGCACCGGTGGGGGCCGAAAGAGCAGAGTAAGCGCCCGACCTATGAGCAGGCGATGAAGAAGCTGGGGGCGGAGGCCCAAGCGCCGCCGGATCAGGCCGGCGGGCATATCGGGTCGCCGGTTCGCGAGCAAGCGGAAGCGATCCGCAACTCGGCCTGCTATGACGCCGGCGGAAAACTGCGGCTGGACGGATGGCACCAGTGGGGCCAGCAGCGCGACTGGTTCCTGTACTTCACGTGCAACCCGGATCCGGATCTGGCCGCAGACGGGCGGGCGTGCCGGGCAAGCCAGACGTGGACCTACGAGCTGGAGCGCGCGTACCGCGCTGCGGAGCGGGGCGGGGCGAAGCTGGACGGCGTGTATCTCGATTCCATTGCCTATTGGACGCGGGTTTGCAACTACCGGCGAGATCATTACGCCTTGGCGGACCTGCCGCTGACCTTCGACGCGCTCGAGCGCCGGCCGACGCAGCTTCAGCTCTTTGCGCATTACGAGTTCGTGCTGGACCTGAGGCACAAGCTGGACGAGCGCCACGGGCTGCTGATGGCCAACATCTTTCCCTACAACTACGTCTTCTTCAACCACCTGCTCGACGTGATGGGGCACGAGGTGTGGGGCGACCAATCGCGCGCGCTGTTCAACCTGGAGCGCACGCTGGCCTATCAGAAGCCGTATTGTCTGCTGATGCAGCTCAAGCCGGAGGTGCCGCGACAGAAGCGCGAGGCCTGGATGCGGTCGGCGCTGTTCTTCGGCATCTTCCCCAACATCGTCGGCGGCACCACGGACGTGGCACAGTATGAGCGCTTCCGAGACCTGTTCAAGCGCTACATGCCGACCATCATTGAGCTGGCGACGGCCGGATGGGAGCCGATCACGCACGCGAAGGCGAGCCGTGAGGAGGTCGGCGTTGAACGGTTCGGCCCCAAGGATGACGCCGTGTACTTCACCGTCAAGAACTTCGCCGAGGAGCGGCAGAAGGTCCGGCTGGACTTCTCGCTGGGCGAGCTCGGCGTTGAGGCCCCCGGCGCGGCGACGGAAATGCTGACCGGCGAAGAGCTGCCCTTGGAGCAAGGCAAGGGCGGCGTATGCCGTTGCGAAATCGAGCTCGAGCCGAACGAGGTTCGGGTCTTCAAGATGGGGTTGACGGCGGAGTAGGACGCTCGTGTTGAGGTCAAGTGCTTCCCAGGCGGTATGTTTTCGGTTTTTCGAAAAACCGAAAAGGGTCTCTGCTGGAGCATGAGCATCGGCATTCGAGCGCGGCGATAGGCCATGTGTTCCGCTTTCCCCGTGGTGGTTATGTTCGGCGCTACGGCCTCCGTTCGGGATGGACCATGCTTGCCACGAGCCTCTCCGAGCAGGCCTGCAGGTCGGCGGGCTCGCAGACGATTATGATCGTGCGGTTGCGGTCAGGATCAACTTCCAGCGAGAGCGTTCCCCCGGCGTTCTTTAAGGCCAGCTTCTCGTATGTAACCCAGCGACCGTCGAGCACCTCGCCCACAAAGGCCGTCGGCTGCCGCCATGCGGCGCTCGACTTGAGGCGAATCGAACCCTCCTGAACGGGCAGCAAAGCCAGGCGTTTCGAACGGAAGAGCGTTCGCCCATCGAGGCTGAAGGCCAGCAATTGGCCCCGGGACTGCAGTAGGGTCTCGGGCCCATCGGGTCCCAATCGGTCGAGGCTGCCGCAGACTCCTGCGGCCAGCAGCTTCCCATCGTCGCTCAGGAAAGCCAAACCGCCGCGCCCAGGCGTCACTTCTCCTTCGAGCATGTGCCGCGCATCGGTCTGGACCTGCCAGGCCGAGGGGCGGTCGGACTGGTCGAACACGATCACGGCCTGCCGCAAGCCGCGGACGCTGGGCCGCATTTGATGCACCAGCGGAGGCGCAACCATCGCACGCAGGCCGGGCGCGGCGGCCTCACCTGCAGCGACTCGCTGCTGCACACCAGACAAGGCCATCGCATAGAGCAACCGGTTCGCTCGCAGGTTCTCTCGCGTGGTCAACAGCTCCACCGGCCATGTCGAGTAGTGCACCGCCCCCCGGCCCAGCCGATGCACGACCCGCACGATCCGGCCGTCGGCATCAGTCAGCGTCAGTTCAGCCTCGACATCCACGGGTTCGACCTCCAGCTTGAGGTTCGACACCTTCAGGGGGGTGATCGGCAGCGTCCACTCAAGCTTGGCCGGCGTGTCAGGCAAATGGGGGAACTTCAGCTCGCTTTGGGGCGCCTCCGGGTCAGTCTTGAGGCCCGGGAAGTTCTCCCGGACGAACTCCACGCCGCAGAGCTCCTTCAGGCGCTCCGTCTTCGTGCGCTTGCGGAAGCCATCGAAGGAAACGTCGCCCGAAACAAACAGCGTGCCGCCCCCTTTGACCCACTCCAGGAGCTTGCCATAGACGGGGTCGGGGATGTGGAACGGCAGCGGGTAGAAGATGACCTGGGCCGTCGGCGGAATCCGCAGGTCGTACTCGTTCAGCACCCCGAACTCGACGCCGCAGGCGAGCAGCAGATCGGCCGAGCGCAGTGTCGCCTCGTAGACCTGCGCCCGGCTGGCGCCGAGCCGGTGATAGTCGGGCGTCAGCAGAAACACCTTCGCCGGGCGGTACTCCGGCTCGAACTGGTGCAGCAGCAAGGCCGTGGCCCGGTGCGTGTCGAGCACGTCCTTCTTGACCACATTGTGGGGATACACGAGCCCCCACGGAAAGATCCGCTCCACATTGTCCTTCCAGCACCAGTTCTGGACCTTGCCGGCGCCCAACCCGAAGGCGTAGTGATGCACCGCCAGGAATAGCTCGTCCTGCTGCTCCAGCGTCCGCGTCGGATGGTAGCCGTGGGCGCCCTCTCGCCAGGCGGGATGCGTCTTGACACCGTACTCGCCCAGTCCGAAGCCCTTGCCCCGAGAGCGCAGATCGTGGTAGCGGAGCGTCGCCGGCAGCCGCGCGATGTCCTTGCCGGGCGCATCGAAGTATCCGATATTCGAGTGATCCATGTTCCCGATGCCCTGGATCAAGTCAATCCCGTTGAAGGGCAGCCGGTAGAACTCCGAGGTAATCGGATGGACCTGGTCAACTTCTCGGATCGCTGCGGTCAGCGTGTTCACCCAGCGCCGCAGTAGTGAGATCCGGAACAGGTCGGTGTCCACTGCCCGCAGGTCCGCCCAATCCTGGCCGCGATAGTCCACGACCGGGAGCTCACCGAGCTTCTCGCTGGGCGCCTCATCGCCCCAGGACGCACGCAATCTCGCGTCGGAACCGTACTTCTGACGGAGAAACTCGTTCCACAGCCGGCGTACATCGGGGCCATCCTTGAGGTTCAACCGGAAATCCCCGTTGAGGTAGTAGATGAGGCCCGGAACCTCGTGATAGCGTTCGGCAAACCGCCGGCACCAGGCTGCGTGACGCTGGAGCTCCGCATCTTCGACTACCACGTTCGCACCAATCAGCAAGCCGGCCATGTAGACTTGATCGTACTCCTGCGAAAGCTGAATCAGGGCGTCAATCTTCCGCCAGAGCTCCTGTTCAGGCTCGAAGTAGTGGCCCTGCAGGTTCTCGTTGACGTTGAACCCCTGGTCGCGCATCCGTGACAGGTCCGTGCGCCAGACCAACGGGTTCTCATGGGCACTGGTGAAGGTGAAGCTATAGGTGTCGCTGCCGAACAGGAACTGGGGACGGTCGCCGTAGCGGAAGAAGTTGTCACGGAAGGTCACCGGCGCGCACTGAGCCAGAGCCTTGGTATCCCAGACGACGAATCCCGTCTCCATCCGGTCGTAAGGCTTGCCGTCCAGAAAGAGGGTCGCGCGGACGCGATAGAAGTTCTCGGCGAACTTGCCCGGCGACCAGGTCGCCTCGACTGTCTGCGATTCGCCGGCACCAGTGCTAACCGGCCGCTCCTGGGAGAAGGCCGCGTCAACCAGTGGTTGGGCGGTTCCGACGGGCCACGCGTTCACCTCGAACCGGACCATGCCCTTGACGGGCTCACGCCCGTGGTCGGTCACGATCACCGCCAGCTTTACCGCCTCCCCCTGGCGGTAGCAGGCCAGGTTCGTCTTCAAGTCACGCAAGAAGGTCTCCCGCACCAGGCGGTCGGCAACACCAATCAGTAGCTCTCGCCCGGCCTGGTCGCCCCGCTTGACCAGGTCGTAGTTGTCCGCTCCGAACAGCGCCCAGGAGGAACCCGTGTAGAAGCCGCCGTACCGGTGGACGAGCGAGACTACCGCTCCGCGCGGGCGTCCGTAGCGGTCGAAGGTGTTGACCAGTGCGATGCGGCGCGCGTCATCGTTGCCCAGCACGGCGGAGGCGACGTAGCCCGTCAGCCCGGCCTTCAACCGGAAGCTCGACGGCACGACGAACTGGCCCGGGGCCGCGGCAGCATAGGCGACCCGGCGCAGCTTGAAGTCGGCATCGAACGCGCCGATCTGCTGAGGCTGGACGTTCAGGCCGTCGGCCGGAACCCCCCGCGCAGTGTTGAGATAGAAGGGCGTGGGCTTGAACTGGTGCAAGTCACACTGCGCACAACGCTTGCCGGCATGCGGCCATGCGGTGCTGACTTGACAGAGCTCTCGCTGTGTGCGATACCACTTGCCGGGCGCTTTATCGTCCGGATCGAAGTCCTCCTCGAACCCCGTGTTCGCCAACAGCTCCTTCCCGTCCGGCCCCTTCAGCGAGAAGTCATCAAACCAGGCACGTCCGCTGCAGCGATAGAGTCCCACTTTCACCTGAAGCTTCGCCGTCTCCGGCAACGTGCTGAATTCATACTTGTGCCGCTGCCATCCGTTAAGGCCCTTGAGCTGCACGATATCCTTCCAGCGGATCAGCTTGCCCTGCGCGTCGTACTGATAGACGGCCAGGAAGGCGAAGTGCTCGCCGGTCACCCCCTCCGTTCTAATCCAGCCGCTGAAAACGTATCTCCGAGCCGGGCCCGGCGTGACCGGCACATCCTGGAACCACGTGCTCTCCTGGATGTTGCGGTACTTGTC
>JALGUG010000353.1 GCA_029820995.1 Candidatus Zipacnadia bacterium | reverse complement strand
GTCCGTACAAGGAGTGATGCGCATGAGACGCCGCACTACCGCCTTCACGTTGATCGAGCTTCTGGTTGTGATCGCCATCATCGCCATCCTGGCGGCGATCCTCTTCCCCGTCTTCTCGCGCGCCCGTGAAAAAGCCCGGCAGACGAGCTGCCTGTCGAACCTCAAGCAGCTCGGCCTCGCGGCGAACATGTACGCGCAAGACTACGACGAAACGCTGCCCATCGTGGCTATCGGACCGGGGCTAACGTACACTCTGCCCGACGGCACTAGCCATAGCGGTTACCTACTCTGGCACACGGCCATCTTCCCGTACGTCAAGAACATCGGCGTCTACAACTGTCCCAGCTATCGTACCTCAATGTACTCTGGCCAATACACTGGCGGCGGCGCCTACGGCATCAACACGCTCAATGACGGCCTCACACTGGGGCAGATCAACTTCCCCTCCGAGAGCATGTTCTTCGCCGAGGCCAGCGGCAGCGATTCATATAACCTCGATGGTGACACCGCCGGCGCCAACGATGAGATGACTGCTAACCCGCGCCACAATGGCGGCCTCAACAACGCCTTCGTTGACGGCCACGCCAAGTGGATGAAGGCCGAAAACATCCCGCCCTTTGGCACCTCCAGCCGCTATTGGTACGGGCCCTATACCGGAAGCAATCCCTAACCTTGCCGCTCGCAGCCCGAACCAAACCGGGCCGGCCCTCGTGGCCGGCCCGGCGTTATTCGGAGGCACCCTGTACCGGGGCCGGGCGCTTCTCGGCCCAAGCGTCCGGCGGCGTCCTCAACGCTACACATTTGGCGCGTAGTTCGCCGCGAACGGCCGGTGGGACACCGGTGTCAAGCGGCTGAACGGCACCCGCCAGACCTCGTCGGGCTCGTACGCGAACAGCTCGCAGAACTCCTCGATCAGGGGCCGTAAAGAGGCCTCGTCCTCGTCAGTAATTGGCCGGCTCCGCACATGTTCCGTCGCCACATTGTGCTCCGGCAGCGCGCCCCGAACGTAGATTGCCCCGCCGTGCAGTCCGGTCCCGCAATAGGCCCCCGCCAGTGGCCGGTGGTTCGACTCGTCCAGTCCCAACAGCACCAAGATGCCGCCTGCCATGTACTCCCCGAAGAAGTCCTGGGCCCGGCCGCCGACCACAATCCGCGGCACCTGGTCCTTGAACGCCTTCATGTGGATGCCGACGCGATACCCCACATCACCACGCACCAGGATCTTCCCGCCCCGCATCCCGTATCCCAGCACATCACCCGCATCGCCGTGCACGATGATCGCGCCCTCGTTCATCGTGTTCCCCACGCCGTCCTGCGCGTTGCCGAACACCTCGATCCGGGGCCCATTCATGAACGCGCCCAGATCATTGCCCGGCACGCCCTTGATGGCGATCTTAGCCCGCACGGCCAGGCCGGCCGCGATGTACCGCTGCCCGTTCACGCCCTCCAGCACGACTTCCTTCGCCCCGCCGCGCACCGCCGCGCGGAGCTGCTCATTCAGTTCCCGGTAATAAACGCCCTGCGCCTCAATCGTTGTCATGCCGCTCACCAACAACAGCCCTGGTGTCGCGCGCCACCACTATTGCCCCGCGTACTTCACGCCCAGCACTTCCAGCATCGTTTGGTCCACATCCAGCGCCCTCAGCCGCTCCCGGCTCCCCCGGAGGCTCTCGATGGCGTTCACGCCCATGGCCCCCAGGATCTCCTTGAGCTCCTCCGTCCAGGCGCGGATTAGGTTCGCTGCCATCTCCGAGCGCACCATCGGGTCCAGGCGGCGCGTCAGTTCCGGTTTCTGCGTCGCGATCCCCCACGAGCAGTTCCCCGTATAGCACTGCTGGCACACCGTGCACCCCAACGCAATCAGTGCCGCCGTCCCAATTGCCACTGCATCGGCCCCCAGCGCAATCGCCTTCGCCACATCAGCACTGCACCGGACGCTGCCCGCGGCAATGATGGACGCCTCGTGGCGAATCTCCTCTTGCCGCAGCCGGTCATCCACCGCAGCCAGCGCCAGCTCGATGGGAATGCCAATATGATCCCGCACAACCGCCGGCGCGGCGCCCGTGCCACCGCGGAACCCGTCAATGTACACAATGTCCGCGCCCGCCCGCACGATGCCACTGGCAATCGCCGCCACGTTATGCACCGCAGCAATCTTTACCGACACCGGGACCTTGTACTGGGTCGTCTCCTTGATGGCATAGATGAGCTGCTTGAGGTCCTCGATGGAGTAGATGTCGTGGTGCGGCGCCGGCGAAAGACAGTCCGAGCCCACCGGCACCATCCGTGTCTCCGAGATCTCGGCCGACACCTTCTCACCCGGCAAGTGACCGCCGATCCCCGGCTTCGCGCCCTGCCCGATCTTGATCTCGACGCCCGCCGCGGCGTTGAGATAGTCCGCCTGCACACCGAACCGCCCCGACGCACACTGCACTATCGCCCGGTGCGCGTATTCGCGCAAGTCCTCGTGGAGCCCGCCCTCGCCCGTACACCACAGGATATTGCACTTCACCGCCGCCATTGCCAGCGCCTTTTGAGCGTTGAGGCTGATGGACCCGAACGACATCGGCGCGAAGATAATCGGCGTGTCGAGCTCGATCTGCGGATGAAGCTCCGTCTTAAGCTGCGGCTTGCCGTCGGCGCCTGCCTCCACCTCCACCTTCTCCGGCTTCCGCCCCAGGTACGTCTTGAGCTCCATCGGCTCACGCAGCGGATCAATCGAAGGGTTCGTGACCTGACAGGCGTCCAGCAACAGATGGTCCCAGATTACCCCATAGGGCCGGTCGTTGCCCATGCCCGCCAGCAGCACGCCGCCCGTCTGCGCTTGCTGCAGCACTTTCTTGCGCATCTGCACGGGCCACGCGTCATGGGGCCGATAGGCGTGCGGGTTCGCCTCGATCTTGATCGCGTCCTCCGGGCAGAACGCCACGCAGCGCCCGCAAGCCACACACGGCTCCGGGCCGGGCACCACACCGTTCTCGAAGGCCAGTGCGTTGAACCCACATCCCATCACACACCGCTTGCAGCGGCAGCACTTGTCGTGGTCAACCACCGGAATGAAATCCCGCGTCACATGGTTCTGCGGAATCATGTTCGTGCGTCCTCCAGGCACCCGATCACCGGCTCCCCCGCCTTGGGCATCCACACCCGGTCCAGATCCGGCTCAACCTGGCGTATCGACGCCTCTTCGCTGGCCACGTACAGCGTCTTCCCCTTCTCCGCCGCGATCATCGGCCGCAGCTTGATCCGGTCGTTGAACCCGACCATCCCCCCCGAATGCGCAAACAGAATCGCGAAGGGACCGTTCACCAGCGCCGATCCGTACGTCATGCGCAGCGCCCTCAGCACCTCCCGCTCCCCCTCCGGCGCCCGCTCAATGTCCCGCCAGAACGGTGCCGCCAGGGCCGCGCAGGCCGTCTCAATGCTCAGCCCGTGCCGCCGGATCAGCAGGTCCAGCAGGTACACCATCACCTCGGTGTCGGTGTGGAGTGTGCATCGGTAGCCGTACTGCTCCAAATAACGCCGATTGATACCGTAGGACGAAATCTCGCCATTGTGCACTACCGAGTAATCGAGCAGCGTGAACGGGTGTGCCCCACCCCACCAGGCCTGCGTGTTGGTCGGGAACCGCCCGTGCGCGGTCCAGCAATATCCCTCGTACTCCTCCAACCTGAAGAACTCCGCCACATCCTCAGCATAGCCCACGGCCTTGAAGGCGCCCATGTTCTTGCCGCTGGAGAACACAAAGGCTCCGTCAATCTTGGCGTTGACGTGCATCACCTGTGCAATGACCCAGTCCTCTTCCGTCTCCTCCGGCGATATCTTAGGGGCCAGGAAGTACCGCCGCAGCAGCGGGACATTCGAGATGCCCGGATGACGCTTGAGCGTGGGGATCTCCTCGGCCTGTTCCACCGCGAACTTCGCCTGCAGGAACTCCTCGGCTGCGATCTGGGCCGCAGCATCATCGCACATCAGGTGAAACGCGTACAACTCCGCGTACTCGGGATAGATGCCGTACCCCGCGAACCCCCCACCCAGCCCGTTTGTGCGATCGTGCAGCAGCCGGATCCCCGGGACGATGACTCCGCCGCTCACCCGCCGACGATCCCGGTTCAGCAAGCCGATTAACCCGCACCCGGAGATGTTCTTCTCATACGGACGGTTCATAATCGCTCAACCAACCCTGCTACTGCCCCCGACGTGGGCCGTCCCGAAACGCACTCACCTCTCATCTCCCCGCGCTCAGGCAGCCCGTCGCCTCTTAACCCTCTCCCCAGGTGGCTGGGGGGCTGCAGCCGGGAGAGAGTCAGGGTGAGGCAAATCCGTTCGCCCCAACGCTACTCCCTGCTATCCAACCCCAACTTCGCCTGTCGCCCGCCTGCGTCGGAGGATCTTAGCAGTTTCTTCAGCTCTCGACCGCCGCTCTTTGCTGTCTCCGGCAGTCCCAGCCTCTTCCGCGGCCCCTGAGCGGCCTTCGTGAGCTGCCCGGTGGAATGAAACGCCTTCAGCCCCGACTGCAACCCCTCCGGAGCATGGCCCCGCTCCACGGCAAGCTGCTTGAGCTTCCGCAGTGCCTGGAGCATGCCGAAGTTCTGGAAGCACCGCTCCACACACTCGTAGCACTCGGTACAGTCCCACAGGCTCGGGTCGGCGATTGCCTCTTCCAACTTCCCGTCGCGGACCTTCTCCAGCAGATCGTGCGCATCAAACCTCGGGTCCATCAGATGCGGCGCGCAGATGTCGCTGCACGCCCGGCACTCCAGACACCGCTCAATGGCGCCGAGGTCAAACCGCTCGTACGCTTCGTCCTTCTCAGCCTGCGTCGCGTGCCACTTCTCCAAGAATGGTTCCACACTGATCCGGTGCTGCTTGAACCCAGGCCGTAGCTCCTCCTCCAGCCCGAACGCCAGGGCAAGCAGCTCTCCCAGATACAGCACCGGAACGTGAAGATCCTCCCCGGCCCGCTGCATCGCGAACTGAGAGGTGTCATACTGCATCAGACATGCCGGGCACGTGGTCGTCAGGCAATCCGCTCCCAGCTCTTGCAGCTCCACCAGCTTTCGGCGCGTCATCTGCCGCGCTCGTTCCGGGTACCCGTACGTGTTCATCGTGCCCCCGCAGCACAACAGCTTCGTCTCGTACTCCAGCGAGATGCCGCCTGCGGCCTCTACCAGTTTGTCGAACTTCGCCGGGTTTAGCGGGATATCGCGCTGCAGTTCACGGCTCGGCCTCGCCTGATGGCACCCGGCGTGTACCGCGATCTTCATCCCCGTCAGCGGGTCGGTTACGCGCTTGCGGATCGCACCCGTCCCAATCTGGTCGTGCAGCACGTCCACCCAGTGCAGCACCTCAACACTCGCCCCATAATGGCGCCCGATGCTATCCAGCCGCGCGTTGACCTTCTTCAGCAAGACACTGTCTTGTGCCAGCTCCTGGTGGACGCACTTTAGCGTGCCCACGCACCCGTTGCATGGGGCAAACAGGTTCACCCCGGCTGCTTCGGCCACAGCGAGGTTGCGCGCCGCCGTGACGCGCCACTCCTCCTCGCTTTCCGTCAAGACCACCGACTTATCGGGGCAGCAGGTGAAGCCATCTATGTCCCTGAAGTCGAAGTCTAGGGACTGCATCACCAGCCGGCTTGCCTTTTCCATGAACGGGAATCGGCCCGAGATGAAACAGCCCCAGAATGCGCCAAACTCTCTTCGCATGCCAACGCTCACAGTCACGATGTGCAAAGGTTCGGCCAGTATAGCACGCACAGAACGAGTGTCAAGGAAGCCGTGCCACGCGCGCTGTCCCGCTCATGTGCTTGCCGATTCACACAACCCCGCGGTTGTTTCCTCCGCCGCCTGCGCCCTTTCTCCCCTCTCCTTCGCTTGTGCTCTTTCCCCCTCTCGTGTGGCAGGGGCGTGGTGTCGGACAGGAGAGGGGACGGGGGTGAGGCAAGTCCGTTCCGCCATACACCACCCGTCCGGAGGAATCCACCATTCCGCTGCGAATACTTCAAGCATTCCCCATCCCGATCGCTTAGAGGCCACGCGCATACACGCGCGAAAGGAGATCCCGGCATGGCAGGCAAAGTACGAGTGGCGTTCGTCGGCAGCGGAGGCATGGCTCAAGCCCATACTCAGGCGATGGAGCAGATCCGCAAAGCCCAGGTTGTTGCCTTTTGCGACCTCAAGATCTCGCGCGCCAGAGCGCTCGCGCAGAAGTACGAGGCCGAGGCCTTCAAGGACGTTGGCAAGATGCTGGACACCGCGGCGCCTGACTGCGTCTACCTAATGCTTCCGCCCTTTGCCCATGGCGAGGCCGAGTTCGCCGCCATCGAGCGCAAGATTCCCTTCTTTGTGGAGAAGCCGATCAACCTGGACCTCAAACAAGCGCGCAAGATCGCGAAAGCCGTTGAGGAAGCCAAGCTCCTCACCTGCGCCGGCTACATGAACCGATACCGCAAAGGCATCAACCGTGCCCGAACCATGCTCGCCAAGGACCCGGCGATTTATGTCAACGGCGGGTGGATCGGCGGCACCCCCCATCCCAGCCCTGACCGGCCGATCACCATGTGGTGGGTCAAGCAGTCCAAGAGCGGCGGTCAGTTCCTGGAGCAGGTGACGCACACAGTGGACCTGGTGCGCTATCTGTGCGGCGACGCCGCCGAAGTCTGCGCATACGCCGCCCGAGGGTTCAACCCCAAGATCCCCGGTTACACCATTGCCGATGCCATGGCGGTGGCCATCAAGTTCAAGAGCGGCGCCGTCGCCAACCTGCACTCCGCTTGCTCATCCAACGCCCGCGGCGGCGTAACCCTCGACGTTTATGCCAACAAGTGTGCCTTTCAGTTTACCGGCTGGGACCACGCCTGCAAGATCTTCCGGCCGGGCAAGGAGCCGCAGGAGATCCCCGGCGAGCCCAACATCTTCACCCTCGAGGACCGGGCCTTTCTCCGGGCAGTCGAAACCGGCGATCCCTCCAGCGTCAGGTCCAGCTACGCCGACGCCCTTGAGACCTTGAAGATCTCTGTCGCGGCCAACCAGTCCATTGCTACCAAACAGCCGGTCAGGATCCGCTGACCTGCTCGCACTGGCGTGGACTTCGTAGGGGCGGGCGAGATGCGCGCCCCTGGACGTGGTCCGCCTGCCCTCAAGTACATGTGGCCGATTCTGTCACCCATCACTTCGTCCCACACGCCGCCAACGTTGCCGGTCGGCC
>JALGUG010000352.1 GCA_029820995.1 Candidatus Zipacnadia bacterium | reverse complement strand
CTCCGCGCCCAGGCGACCGCCGCCTCCCGGGCCCTCGACAAAGCGCAGGACCAGTATAATGAATTGGAGACCCTTCAAGCCGACATTGACCAGGCGCAGACCCGTCTGGCCCTCGCGGAGCAAGACGAGCTCGCCGCCGAGGGCCGCGTCAAGCTGCTGGAGCGCCAGGTGCAGGCGGGTTCCTCCCGGACACGGGCCTCTGGACCCTCGGAGACGCCCTCCGAGCTCGACACCGGCTATCTAACCTCGCCCCTCACCGGCACGGTGCTCGCCTGCCATGTCAAACCGGGCGCGGAGGTCAAGTCCGGTCAGCCGGTCATGACCATCGGCGATCTGTCCTCGCTCGTCCTCCGCGGAGAGGGTCCCGCGCCGCAGCTTGCTCGCGTCCGCATCGGTCAGACGGCCCAGATCCGGCCCGAAAGGGCGCTCCAGCACGTCTTCCAGGGCGTCGTCAGCCGAGCGCACACCTCGGACGACGGCAGCACGACCTCCGTGGAGCTCTTCCTCACCGATCCGTGGGGACAGCTCCGCCCCGGCATGCGGGCCCGCGCCGCCATACAGGTGCAGCCGACCGAGCGTGGGCTCCTCATACCATCCTCCGCGCTGGCCGTGCGCCCTGAAGGCGCTGCGGTATTCGTCGTCGAGGGCGGCCGTGCGCGACAGCGCCCCGTGCGCCTGCTGAGCCGGTTCGGCTCCCACACCCGGGTGTCAGGGCCGCTCAAGCGTGGCGACCTGGTAGTGCTCAACCCCACCGAGGACCTGCGGGACCGCCGTGCCGTGGCCGTGCTTGACATGCCCCTGGATACGCCGGACCCAGCTCCGTCCGCGCCTTCCTCGCCCGCTGACTGAGCCTCAGCTCAACCCCCGTCGAGCCCGTTCGTGCTCTCTGCTGGCAGTCTCCGCGGTCTACCCCAAGGGAAAACCGGGGTGCCGGCGAACCTAGCACTCAGCAAAGCGGCCAACAGCCTCGCGGCCGCGGACCGCGCACCAGGTAATTGGGAGGTATCGGCCAATGGCAGCGCCGAAGTTGGGAGTGCAGTTGATCGTCTACCGCGGGCGGCAGAATGAGGACCTGGAGGGCGTGCTGAAGGAAGTGGCGGACGTCGGATACGCCGGAATCGAGGCCGGAAATCTATTTGATATGGTGGGGGAGCAGCCGGCACGCGACGCGCTCGCCGCCACCGGCCTCGCTGTCACGGCGATGCACACCGGGTACGGTGACCTCGCGGACGAGGCCAAAGTGGACGGGCACCTCGCGTATCTTAAGGCCGTGGGGTCGAAGTACCTCATCTGTTCCGGCGTTGCGGACCGCGAGAAGCTGGAGGGGTACACGCAGTCCGGCGAGACCTTCAATCGCGTGGGACAAAAGTGCAAGAACGAGGGGCTCGTCTTCTGCTACCACAATCACGCCTGGGAGTTCGAGCAGTTCAACGGGCAGAAGGGCATTCACGCCCTCTGCGCCGCCAGCGATCCGGACCTGGTGAAGCTCTGTGTGGATGTCTACTGGGTCAAACGGGGCGGTGAGAAGCCGGAGGAGTTCATTGATCGCTACCAGGATCGAGCGGTCTACTTTCACTTCAAGGACGGCTTCGACGGGCCGAAATTCATCGAGCTCGGCCAGGGGGATGTGGACCTGCCGGCGGCCAGGGACGCGGCGCTGAAGGTCAATCCGGAGTGGATCGTCTGCGAGCAGGACCGCTCCGAGCTTGAGCCGAAGCAGTCAATTCAGGTGTCGTTCGACTACCTGAAGCAGATCGGTCTCTGAGCAGCGCCGGCGGCCTCGACGCACTGCGGCCCCGGATGCCTCGGGGCCGCAGTGGCCTCAGTGCGAACCTCAAGGGAGGAGAGCATGATGCGTGTGCGCATGTGGGTAGCGATGATCGTGTTGGTGGCCGGCGCTGCTTGCGCGGCCCCGGTCCCCAGGGAGCGCGGTCTGGTGCGCTTTCGCGCCTTGATGCCTAAGGACCTGTGGGACTACCGACACGTGGACTGGGTGAACGATGTCGCGGTGATCGCCATGCCCCGCCTGCCCAACACGGACGCGGCCCGCTCGAAGCTCCTGGAGGACTTCCAGCTCGATATGCTCGACTGGTACTGCGGGCTCGACGTCAACACGGGCAAGTTCTTCCGCGACCGGGGCATCCGGTGCTCGGGCCCGGAGGAGTACGAGTACCAGGAAGCGCTCCAGTTCACGCACGCGCAGGCGGCAGAGCTGTTCACCGGCAATGGGCTGGCGATCAAGCTCAACGGGCAGCCGGCGAAGTTCTCGCCCACGCAGTACGGCGGCAAGCCCTTCATGTGCCACAATGCGCCCAAGTGGCAGGAGGTCGTCAAGCAGGGCCTGACCCGGCTAGCCCCCTTCGGCGACAGCGTCACTCAGGACAACATCGGCGTGCCGCTCAACAAGGGCAACGGGAACTTCTGCGACTGGTGCAGCCGTAAGTTCGCCCGGTATCTCACGCGCAACTTCTCCGCCCAAGACCGCGCCGCGCTCGGGGTGGGCGACCTGTCGAAGCTGGACCTGCGCGCGTACATCAACCGCAAACGTCAGTCGCTCAAAGGCGATGACCTGATTGCCGACCCCCTGATCAAGGAGTTCATCCGGTTCCAGTACCGGGCGCAGATCGAGGCCTGGATTGACTGTGCCACGGCGACCAAGCGCGAAGCTCTCAAGCGCGGCGTCAAGATCCCGGCGCTGTACGGCAATCAGTGGGGCGCCTGGGGCGTCCTGCCGTACGCCACCGTGCTGTCGCAGTATGTGGACGTGGTCTGGATCGAGGGCGGCTGCACGCAGCCCTGCTTCGTGGACCCCGTGCAGGCCTGGGCGCCGCTGTTCTATAAGATCGGCCGAGCGGCCGGCGACTTCCACAAGCCCGTCTGGACCATCGAATACCCGGAACACAAGTACCCCGACAAGAAGATGCCGACTGGCGCGGTGCTGTGCGACGCCTTCGCCAACGGTGGCTTTGTGGTGGGCCTGTGGTCGCTGACAGACATGGATTCGCCCCGTTATGCGATCAACAAGGAGCTGTGCGACTTCGTCGCGGCCCACCGCCCCCTGTTCACGCGCCGAGATCAGTTCGCCGACCTCGCCCTGGTCTACAGCGTGCCCACGCAGTTCTGGCGAGGCTTCTCCTCGCTGCGAACCGGGCAGATCGGCCTCAACTACTACATCCACGGCATCGCGCGCATTATGGAGGAGGCCCACCTCCCGTACGACGCACTGCTGCTCGGACACCCGGACCTGTTCGACGACACGGTACAGCTCGAACGAATGAAGCGACGGCGGGCGATCATCCTGCCGGCGGTGGACTGCCTCTCCGATCGGCAGGCGCAGGCGCTGCGCGAGTACGTCAAACAGGGCGGACAACTGGTCATCATCCCGCCCTTCGGCCTTCGCGACGAGGAGTTCAACCGTCGCCCGAAGCCCGTGTTCGCGGACCTGCTGCCCCGGAACTTCACTCAGCCGGTCAAGTACGGCAAGGGGCGGTTCATACCGATTCCAAAGGCGATCATGGATGACTGGTTCGGCGGGGACAAACGCCGGTCCAAGGGATTCGAGGCGGCGCGCGAGATCCTCCTGGAGGCGCTGGGGCGTGAGCCCTCCGTGGAAGTGCAGGCGCCCAAGCTGACCTGGGCCACGGCGTGGCGGTGCGGCGAGGACCGGATCATTGCCGTCCACCTGGTCAACTATGACCTGGACTTCGACCGCGACGTACCCCGCCCGGCGCGCAATGTGCGCCTGAGGGTCCGGTTGCCGCAGTCCTGTCCGGCGACCCGAGCGATCCTGCTCGCACCCGGGCGAGGCGCGGAGACGCTGCCGATGAACACGGTCGCCGGCGCGGTCGAGGTCACGGTGCCGCAGGTGGATCTAATGGCGACAGTGGCCTTCTCGCCCGGCCGAGCGCTGGAGGCCGCGGACGAGATGGCCCTGGTCCGGCGCAC
>JALGUG010000074.1 GCA_029820995.1 Candidatus Zipacnadia bacterium | reverse complement strand
GCTCGGGGCTGGATACGGACCCGGGGTGGCAGCTCATTCCTCAGGCGGAAAGGCCGGCCCAGGCCGCCAAGTTGACGCAGCTTCCCGGCGGCGCCGACTTCACGGTGGACCGGCTTTTCGGCGAGCGGCTCGAAAATGTACAGGAGCTCTGGGACCGCGTCAATGGGCGGTTTCGCTATCCCGTGGACCCGCATGGACTGGGACCGGTGCTGGACCGCGTCTACATTACCGATGTCAAGGCCGCGTGTTGGCAGCTCAGCGCTCTGGCCCAGAAGCACAGTGATTGGCAGGTGGCGGGCTTGGCCAAGCTGGCCTTCGACGGCAGCGATTTCCTGGAGGAGTATCACGCTGTTGGCACCAAGGGGATGCTGGGAGCACGAACGCGCGGCGCGCAGCAGGACCTGGCTCGGGAGCTATTCTCGTTGCGCGTCGGGCTCGAAGTGATCAAGATGGCCTGCGGCCCGGGATCGCCCGTCCGGGCCGAGGCGCGAAGTTTGTCGGAGTTGCAGGACCTTCTGGCCGGGAAGTCCGTGGCTCCGCCGGAGGAACCGGAGGCCGCGGCCCCGGCTGCCGCGCCGCGGCGGACATCGCGCATGGGGCCGTCTGGTGCCATGCCGGGCGGGATGCCCGGCGGGATGCCAATGCCTCCGGGCGGAGGATCAATGGCGCCGCCTGGAGCACCGATGGCACCGGAGCCTGGGGCGGCGCCGGCCCCGGGCGCATGAGGCTCGAGGAAGTTCGGCCGGCAAAGGCGCGTTGGGCGCGGGCAGCCACAGCAAATCCAAGGGGCCACTCACGCACATAGTGAGTGGCCCCCGTGATTATGTCGGGAAGCTGCTCAGCCTGAGACCCCAAGGGCGCCAGGGTCAACGACCGCGATCAATGTGGTGCGGCAGCCGATCCTTGGGCGTCTCGGGGGTCGGCGCGATGTGTCCGCGGTCAATCCCGCGCGGCAGCCGCGGCTGGCGGCTGGTCGTGCTCTCGCGTGGCGTCGCCGCACCCTCGGAGCGCAGGACTTCCGCGCCGGTGCTGCTGCTGTAGCGGGTGATGTCGCGGACCTCGAAGTAGTTGCCCACCCGCGCGACCTGGAAGATCTTGATGCCGTCATTAGTTCCGGCAGCGATGATCTTGTTCGTGCCGGTGCCGCCGATGATCACCATGGCGTTAATCTGATCCCGTTGCTCCGTTTCGGTCGGCAGATTCGCGGCGCGGCCCACCCGCTGCTGAGCCACCACCGCCAGCGCACTGACCAGCAAGGCCACCGTCAAGACGATCATCAGGACTTTGACCCAACGTTCCGTTCTCATGGCTTCAACCCTCGCTGTGCCGACTTCCCCGCCGATCTGCGGTTACACGCTGTCACTTCGGTGGCGCAAAGCTAAAGTCCACCGATTTGACCTTGCCGTGGAAGTCAATGACGAGACTGAATACTCTTTTTTCGTCCGGGGCCAGGTGCTCCAGCACGACGGACCGAGCCCCTCTCTCCTCCCCGCGGCGCGAGAGTAATCTGGCCGTCACTTCGACGGCGGGGACAAGCTTGGGGCCCGCGTTGCGGATCTCCGCCAAGACCCGGGCCTTGTCTTCCCGGTTGCTCAGGTGGAGGTTGCGCCGAGTGATCCGCAATTGGGCGTATAGTTCCGGTTCCGTCGCCGGAGGGCCGCAGCGGCGCACCAGCATGACGACGCCGAGTAGCAGGCCCCCGAGCACGGTCAGCGTGAGCAGTCGCCGTAGCCAGATCGTCAGCGCCCGACTCATGCGCCAGGCACCTCCGGGGGTGATTATACCAGTTCCGACCGCCTCAAACAACCGTGGTTCAGGGAGGAAACCGCGGCGCGCAGGCAGAAGCGGGTGTGGTGAGCCCTCGTTCGGCTGATTTGCGTCCCAAGCGACAAGCGGGGCCATGGCAGCGCATTTGGGGCGAGTTCCTCGACCTGCTGGCCCCGCCGGTGTGCGTGGCCTGCCGGAAGGTCGGTCACGGGCTGATCTGCGAGGAGTGCCGGGCCCGGTTTGATTTCATCCAGGAGCCGTGGTGTCGGCAGTGCGGACGCGCGTTGGACCCGGAGGCCACGGGCGGGCCGATCTGCGCCGACTGCCGGGGCGAGCAGTTCGTGTTCGACTACGCCCGATCGGTGGGCCGACATACGGGGACCTTGCGGGAGTGCGTCCTGGCGTTCAAGTTCGGCGGGGTCGTCCAGTTGAGCGATCCGTTGAGCGAGCTGCTGGCGGAGCGGCTGGAACGGCTCATTCAGGAGCAGGAGGTGACGGTGCCGGCTGTGGACGCCGTGGTGCCGGTGCCGCTGCACCCGAAGAGGCGACGATGGCGAGGCTTTGACCAGGCGCTGGTGCTGGCGCGCGAGTTGGCGTCCAGGCTGGAGCTTCCCGTGGGTGAGCGGGCGCTGGTGCGCGAGCGAGAGACCGAGCCACAAGTCGAGCTGACGCCGGCCCAGCGACGGGCCAACGTGCGCGGGGCCTTTCGGCTGGCGCAGCCCTGGGTCGCCCAGGGCCGGCATGTGGTGCTGGTGGACGATGTGTTCACCACCGGAGCGACGATAAACGAGTGCGCGAAGGTCCTCAAGAGGGGCGGCGCAACCTGCGTGACGGCGTTGACGATCACCCGCTCCTCTCCGGACTGGGATGCGGGGAGGGATCTGCTCTAGAGGTGGTTTCGCGGCCTCAACGACCGACGGCAATCGGGCGTAAGCGCGCCTACCGCGGGGGCGGCTGTTTTTGTTCCGACGGCGAGGACTTCGGGACTTGTGCGGGAAGTACACAGGGCTGCGGGGGCAGGCTGGAGGCCCGGCGGAACGGACGAACTGCTTGTGGGACGAGGTGATTGAAGTTGCCGATCAATGCCAGCATTCGCGTCAACGTAACCCAGGTTGGCGCCACGATAGACCGACGCATTTACGGGCATTTCATTGAGCATCTGGGGCGGTGCATCAACAACGGCATCTGGGCCGAGATGCTGCAAAACCGGAAGTTCGAGGACGCGGACCTGAACCGCGACGGGATCCCGGACCCCTGGCTGCCGCATAATGCCGACAGCCAGATCGTGTACCGCACCGAGCACGAGAGCAGCGGCTGCGGCTATCAATCGCTGCTGCTGCACTCGCTGCGGGCCGACGGCCGAGAACGCGGCATCGCTCAGGGAGGGCTGGCCGTACAGGGCGGCGAGGCGTACCGCATCGGCATCTGGATGCGCGGCGAGGATATCGGACGGCTGACCGTTTCGCTGGGCGACGTGGCGACGAAGGTCGGGCCGCCGGGACCGCGCTGGGGCAAGTACGAGCTCATCCTGATGCCCAACACCACGACCGAGGACGCCAGCCTGACGATTACCGTTAGCGACCGGGGCAAGCTGTGGATCGAAAGCGTCTCCTGCATGTCCGACGAGATCCACGACGGGCTGCGGCCCGACGTGGTCGAGCTGGCGAAGGCGATCAAGCCCGCGGTGCTGCGCTGGCCCGGGGGCTGCTTCGCCGACGGGTACCATTGGGAGGACGGCACCAAGGAGCGCGACAAGCGCCCCTGGCGGTGGGACCCGGCCTGGAAGAACCTGGAGGCCAACGAGTTCGGTACGGACGAGTTCGTGCACTTCTGCCGGCTGATTGGGGCCGAGCCGTACATCTGCGCGAACCTGGGCACGGGTACGCCGGAGGAAGCCGGGGAGTGGGTGGACTACTGCAACGGCACTCAGAAGAGCGAGCAAGTGATCATACGGTCGCAGATGGGCTATCCGGAGCCGTACAATGTGAAGTACTGGAGCGTGGGCAACGAGACCTACGGCACCTGGGAAATCGGCCACCTGGAACCGCAGGCGTATGGCCAACGGTTCCTCGAGTTTCGCGAGAAAATGGTGGAAAAGGACCCGAGTATCCAGTTGATTGCGGTGGGCGCCGACCCGTTAGTCTATCCGGACTGGAACCGGGCGGTGCTCGAGGTCGTGGGCGACAAGATGAACTACCTGTCGGTTCACCGCTATACGCCCCTCGGGCGCTCGGACACTGACGATCAGGAGAAGCTGTACCGGTGCATTGTGGCGGCGCCCATGACCGTGGAGTATATGCTGCGTCAGGTGCGCACGACCATTGACGCCATCGTGTTCGATAACAAGATCGGCGTGGCGTTCGACGAGTGGAATGTCTGGACCACGACCGGTCCGGCGGAAGGGATCGAGGAAACGTATCTGATGCGCGATGCGCTGTACGCCGCGGGCATCTTCCACGCCCTGCACCGCCAGGCGGCCAGCGTGACCATGGCCAACGTGGCCCAGATGGTCAACGTGCTGCCGCTGATCGTGACCAACAAGACGCAGGCGTACGGCACGCCGCTGTACTACGCCTTCCTGCTGTACGCCAACCATGCGGCGCCGATCACCGTGGGCAGCGATGTCACCTGCGATACCTTCGTGGCCGAATCGGTGGGCAAGGAACCGGAACTGCCGATGGTTCCGTACCTGGACGTGTCCTCGACCATGACGCCGGACTATCGCTGGGTGCATGTGGCGGTGATTAACCGGCATCCGTCGGAGGATTGTCTCGCCAAGATCTCGCTGCGCGGCTGCTTCCCCAAGGGCAACGGGCAGGCGGTGCTGCTGAGCGCGCCCAGCGTGTTCGATACGAACTCCTTCGAGGAGCCCGAGCGCATCAAGCTGACCGAGTTCCCGCTGGAGAAGATCTCCGAGGACTTCGAGCACGTGTTTCCGGCGGGCTCGGTGACGATGCTGAAGATCGCGATTTAGAGACGTCGGTCTAGACGTAAGCTGACGGTTACCAAGGGAGGGGACGAGGGATGAAGTACGGTGTTATCCACTATAACGCACCGGGAGACACGCTGGAGGAATTCCTCCGGTATGCCAAAGACACTGGCTTCGGTTACGTTGAGCTGCAAATCGGGGACGTGTGGCAGCCGGAGGACGAGGCGCCGGAGAAGCGGGCCGAGGAGGCCAAGGCCTTGCTGGACCAGGTGGGGCTCGAGGCTTCGGCGCTCTCGGCGGGGAACGACTTCGTAGTTCTGGAGGAGAGCGAGGTCAAAGCCCAGGTGGAGCGGATGAAGAAGGTGTGCGAGCTGGCGCAGATCGTGGGCACGAACGTAATCCGCACCGAGGGCGGGCGGCCGAAGGACAGCGTGCCGGAGGAGAAGTGGGGCGACGCCATGGCCGGCTGCCTGGAACGCTGCCGGGAGTTTATCGAGCCGATGGGCATGTATCTGGCGGTGGACAATCACGGCGTGGTCACCAACAACGGCGACCTGCAGCTCGAGGTGCTGCGCCGCGTGGGCTCGCGGAATGTGGGCGCGAACCTGGACACCATGAACTACCGCTGGTTCGGCAACGACCTGGACACCATTGACCGCTACTACCGGGAGATCGCGCCCTACACCTTCCACACCCATTTGAAGGACGGCACCGGGTCGCGAGAGAACTATGTCGGCGCGGCCCTCGGGGACGGCGAGATCCACCTGAAATACGCCCTGGAGTGCCTGCAGAAAGCGGGGTACGAGGGGGTGTACACGGCGGAGTACGAGGGCAAGGAGGACTCGGCTATCGGCTACCGCAAGTGCCTGGAGTGGATGAGGGCCAACATCCCCGGCTAGCGCCTGCCGAACTGTGACCGTAACGGGGCCTCCGAGGGGCCCCGTTTTCTTTGGACGGCAGGGCTGCGGCGGGCGCGGCGCATCACTGAGCGGGCCAGGTGTCGCCTTCGTGCGCCAGGTACGTCTCCGGGAAGACCTCGCGGGCCGCGGCCAGTGTCTCGTCCGCGCCGCTCCGGGTGTAGTGCACCAGATACAGCGCTCCGACCCCGGCGGCCCGGGCGATGTGTGCGGCGTCAAGGCTGCCGCTGTGGCCGGCGGCGGGGTTCGATTGCGTGCTCACCGGACCGTGGGAGGCCTCGTGAATCAGGAGGTCGCACCCGGCAGCGTGTTGAGCGATGGGCTCGTGGTACGCCGTGTCGCCGGTGATGGCGACCCGTTGGCCCGAGGCCTTGTCGGTGAAGCGATAGCAGAGCCCGGCAACGGCGTGCTTCGTGGAGCAAGCGGCCACGTTTAGGTCGTCGGTCTCCCACGATGCGCCCGGCTGCAAGGGGACGACATCCGGCTGGTGGGCCGCCTCCGGGAATCGGTCAGCCTGCAGGAACTGCCGGGCCCGTTCGACAACCGTGCCGATATCGCCGTCCGGGCCGACGATGCGCAGCGGCGGGGCCTCGCCTCGTGCCGCGTGCTTCATGGCGAAGTAGAACAGGATCTGGGGCACGGCCATGAAGTGATCGTGATGGCAGTGTGTGATGAATACCGTCTCGAGGCCGAGGGGGTCTTCACCGTACTTGAGCATCTGCAGCGGCGCCGCCCACCCGACGTCCACCAGGTGCTTGTGGTTGAGGAGCACGCAGGCGGTGTCGCGTTCGGCCTCCGGCACAACGGTCGCGGTTCCCAAGAACAACAAGTGCATGACGCTGTTCAGCTCCCGTTTTCAAGGATGCCGTCCGGCGGAGGGCCGGCAATTCAGAATGCCGGACAGGCTGGCCTCCAGATACGGACCTTCGACGCGAACCGTTGTGGGCCTCCGTGTCTGTCGCCTGATAACTGTTCGCGGCAAGGTAGGATGAGCCGGGAGGGACGCGGAAGTGGGCCAAGCGCGCGGTCGGCCGGGGAAGCTGGTTGGAGCCGAGGACGAGACAGAAGTCAACTGAGCGAGATTGCTGGAGGCGACGGTGATCGAGATTGGCGTGAGAGGGGAACGAGTGATGCGTCGGGTCATGGTGCTGACACTGTGCGTGGCGGCTTCGGTCGCGTGGGCGACCGAAGTCGCCGACGGGGACATGGAACTGGCGGACCGTGGTCCGTGGAGCATCTACGGGACGCCGGTCACGGTCGAGAAGAGCACCTTTGCCCGCAGCGGCGTGCGGTCCTTGCGCATCGTCACCGACAATCAGGACACGATGGGCGGCAACTATGAGGGCACTTCGCACTTGCTAGGAGAGTTCCAGCCGGGCGACCTGATCCGCGTTTCGTTCTGGTATTACGTCAAGGGGAGCAAGGCGATCGTGGTGGGCCTGGGGCGCACGTCCTTCGAGGGGCGTTGGGTGCTGTCCGGCACCGACTGGACGCGGGCCGAGGTGTCGCTGCGGTGCGCTCACGCGGGACGCTACAACATCTGGCTCAGTCAGGGCGGCAGTGCGACCGAGTTCTTCCTCGATGACTTCACGCTCGACGTTGTGCAGCGCCCCCAGTTGGGAACCGCAAAGAAGGCCGAACGGGTGAGCCTGGTCGGCGGACCGCTGCGACTGACGCTCTGCCGAAGGACCGGCGCGCTGTGCGGGATCGAGAATCTGGCGACCGGCGAGGTCTACGCACCCGTGGGACAGCGCCAGCCGCTGTTCGCCTTGCAATTGCTGTCAGTTGACGGGAGGGGCTATGAGGACGTGCCCTTCGAGAAGGCGCAGCTCATCGGGTTGGATGTCAGCGGCTCGAACGGTGCACAGGCTGACTTCCGCCTCAAGGAGCTGCCGGTTCAGGTGACGATCAACATCAAGATGTCCGCGGACGGTGCGGCGCACTTCACCGCCGCGCTGCAGAACGACTCGGAGCGCAAGATCATGGCGTTCACGCTGCCCATGATCTACGGGGTTTGCCCGGCGGCCGAGCCGGAGCAGCTCACGTTGGTGAGCCCGTACATTTGCGGCCGGATCATCCCTGATGCCGTCAAGTCGTCGGGATGTCAGACGACGTACCCGGGCCGGGGAGTGATGGGCTGGGTGGACCTCTCGGGCGAGCGGGGCGGGGTCTATCTGGCCACGCACGACCAGTCGAGCACGGGCACCAGGATTATGGCCCTGCCGGCGCCGGGCCCGAGCTTCGATATGTCTCTGACCAAGGAGATCGTGGTCACGCCCCAACGGCAGTGGCGATGCCCGGAGGCGGTGCTGGCGGTGCACCAAGGCGACTGGCACGCCTCGGCCGACCGCTACCGCGCCTGGGCGCAGAGCTGGATGCGGCGGCCGGACCTGCCGCAGTGGATCCGCGAGGCTGACGGGTGGGTGCTGATGGGCGTGCAAAACGGCATTCCGTTCCGGCGCATTCCGGACATCTTTCGGTCGGCTCAGTGGATGGGCCTTGAGTATCTGCACGTGCAGGGCGAGGGCATAGACAACATGTGGTTCGACGCCCAGGGCAAGCGCCGCTTCCATGCCTTGAGCTACCTGTACCCCAGCCCGCGGTTCGGGACACCGGAGGAGCTAAAGGCGGCCGTGCGCAAGGTCCACGAGATGGGCGGCCACGTGATGTTCTACTTCCTGTACGAGCGCTGGACGCCCAGCCACTCGATCTCCGACGACTTCGGAACCGGGAAGCGCTCCGACGTTCCTACCGAGTACCAGCCGCCGGGGCTGGACTTCTACTACGACAACGCTCTGGTCGAGCGGCCGGGCACGAAGCCGCCGACGGAGCACCCCTTCATGGCCCAGCGGATCATGTGCCTGGGCTCGCCCGGCTGGCAGGAGTGGATGCGGCACTGGGCGATAGATGTCTACGCGAAACAGTACGGGGCGGACGGGTTCTATTGGGATGTGATGGGGCGCACGGGGCCGTTTCGGTGCTTCAACCAGCGGCACAATCACGAGGGTCAGAACGCATGGGCGGCGGGCTGCGCGAAGGTGCTCGAGCGAGTGATCCGGGAGGGCCGGGCGATCAACTCCGACTACTCGTCGGCGATTGAGGGCTGCTCGGACATTTTGGGGCAGTGGAACGGCTTTCACCTGATGTCCGGCGCGACCATGACGCCGAACGTGTTCCGCTACACCTTCCCGGAGTATCTGTGTGTGGACGGGTTCTCGAACACCACTTGGAAGCTCACACAGCCCCAGAAAGCCCACCGCGTGTTCCTAGACGGGGAGCGCTTCGACATCCACGGCTACCACCAGGTGGTCAAACACATCATCAACCTGCGCAAACGCGTAAAGCTCTTCATTGACTGGCCGGCAGTGTTCAAGGACACCGTGGGCTTGAAGGCCTCAGACGAGCGCGTTCAGGCGCGGGCTTTCTGGCGGACCGACGGCCGGAACCGGGTGATCGCGGTCACGATGATGAATGAGGAGAAGGTCCAGGGCGCGACGGTTGAGGTTGACCTGAAACCTATCGGGAAGCCGAAGACGGTGCACCTGTTCCGGCTCGACGGGAGTGTGGAGCCGGTGCGGCAAACGGGGACTGCGAAGCAGACGATCCCGGTGCCGCTGGATGACGTGTCGGCGGCAGTGATTGTGAGCGCAGTGTCGCCGGAGCTGGCCGTCGTGCCGTGGCTGGAGCAGATCATGCGGCCGGGCGAGGACGGGCTGGAGGTTACGCTGTTCCGGCCGGAGGGCGGCACCGCGGAGGTGGACATCAAGCTCTCCTGGCCCGGCGGGGTCCCGGGGCCGTTGAAGCAAGTGGAGGCAGAGAGCGATTGCCTGCGGCGGCTGGAGATTGACGACCCGAAGCACCTCCTGGGCCTCAAGCGCTGGACGAAGGTGAAAGGCAGCTTCGCGTGGGAGGGTGGGCAGTCGGAGGCGTGGGTTATCGTCGCCCCGCCCCTGGTGAACGGCGACTTCGAGGAGGTCGAGGACGGGCGGTTGGTCTATTGGGGAGCGCCGCCATGCACGGAGGACCCGGCGCAAGGACGGTACTGCATCCGGCTTGATAGCAGAACGGCGCCACGGAAGCTCATCAGCTCACTGACCCCGCTCAAGCCCGACTGCAAGTACCGGTTCAAGTGCATGGTCAAGCGCACCGGCGAGCAGTGGGCCGGGGCTCATGTGGTGGAGTACGAGGAAGGGTCCAAGTTCGTGCGTTCGGCAGTGCTCAACAGCAGCAAGCGGGGACAATGGGAGACGCTGGAGACGGTATTCACGACTCACCCCAATCCGCGCAGCACCGCCGTTTATCTGTACAACTACGACGCGGACAGCCCGGCCTACTTCGACGGCCTGGAGCTGGAGGAAGTGAGGTGACCAGCCGATTGCAGAGCTCGAATGGGGCGGCTGGGGCCCGTGCGTCTGGCCGGCGGGAGGCTCAAAGAGGTCGCTTCTCATGCCACGGGCCCTCATCGCTCCCGAGGCTGTGGATCGCGTTCTTGGGGCAGACCTGGGCGCAGACGGTGCAGCCGACGCAGAGCTGGGGATCAATATGGGGCGCTTTACCCTTCTCCAGGCCGGGTGGCGCGATGATGGCCGGGCAGCCGATCTGCAGGCAGCGGAAGCAGGCGACACACTCGTCTTCGTTAATTGTGCGCGGCTCGGAGACGCGTTTAGTGAGCAAGATGCACGGCCGCTGCGCGACAATCAGCGACGGCTCCGGCGCCGCCAGTTCCTCCTCCAGGGCCCGGCGCGTCTCGGCGAGATTGTAGGGGTCCACTGCGCGGGCCCGCCGAATGCCCACGGCCTGCGCCAGCTTGACGTAATCCACTTGTGCCGTCTCTTGGCCCTCCAGCGTCCGACCGACCCCCGGATGAACCTGCCCGCCGGTCATGGCGGTCGTGGAGTTGTCCAGAATGATGACCGTGCCGGCGCCCTGATTGTAGGCCATGTTGACCAGGCCCGTGATCCCGGAGTGAACGAACGTCGAGTCGCCGATGACCGCCACGATCTTCGAGGGGTCCGCCCCGGCCTTGACCAGGCCGTGCGCATGGCCGATGCCGGCGCCCATACAGACGCAGGTGTGCAGCGCCTCTAGCGGCGGCAGCGTGCCCAGGGTGTAGCAGCCGATGTCGCCAGTGACAAAGGCTTTCAATCGGCGCAGCTCGACATAGATCGGCCGGTGCGGACAGCCCGGACAGAGCAGCGGGGGACGCTGCGGGAGGCCCTGCAGGGGCGGCCGGGCCGGCTGGGATTTGCGTCCCAGCGCCTGGGCGACGCGGTCCGGATTGAGCTCGCCCAGAATCGTGGAGACCTTCTTCCGCCGCAGCTTCACGCCCAGCGCCTTGATCTGCTCCTCCAGGAAGGGGTCAAGCTCCTCGACGACATACAGGCGGCCCACCTGCCGGGCGAACTTCTTGATGAGCTTCTCGGGCAGCGGATAGCTGAGCCCCAGCTTGAGGAAGGACGCCCGGGGGAAGGCCTCCCGGGCATATTGGAAGGCGACGCCCGCCGAGATGATGCCGAGGTTCTTGTCGCCGGGGATGAGCTGATTGAGTTTCGTCTGCTCCGCGAAGGCTTGCAGGCGTTCCATGCGCCGCTCGGCGAAGGCGTGGCGCCGGCGGGCGTAAGCGGGGATCATCACATACTTCTGTGGATCGGGCGCCGGCGTGCCGACGGCCGGTCGCTTCACGCGCCGGCGGGTGCGCACGACGCTCGCCGAGTGGCTGATCCGGGTGGTCATCCGGAGGAGGACGGGGACATCGAAGCGCTCGCTGATGCGATAGGCCTCGCGGGTGAAGTCCAGCGCTTCCTGGCTATCGGCGGGCTCGAGCATCGGCAGCTTCGCGGCGCGGGCATAGTGGCGATTGTCCTGCTCATTCTGCGAGGAGTGCATGCCGGGATCGTCGGCCGAGACCACTACCAGCCCGCCGCCGACGCCGGTGTAGGCGGCAGTGAACAGCGGGTCCGCGGCGACGTTCAGTCCCACGTGCTTCATCGTGACCAGCGCTCGGGCACCGGCTAGGCCGGCGCCCTGGGCCGCCTCGAGGGCCGTCTTCTCGTTGGGCGCCCACTCGGCATGCACGTCTTCGCACTCGGCAAAGTGGGCCAGGATCTCCGAGGAGGGCGTGCCGGGGTAGCCGGTCGCGAAGGTTACGCCCGCCTCGTACGCGCCCCGTGCTACCGCGGCATTGCCCGACAACAGATCTTTCATTGTGCGGCCGGTATCCTTTCAGTGCGATGTTCCGGCGGGCTGCTCCAGCCGGGGGGTTGGGATCGCTAGCTATGCCGGCGTCGCTTGCGCCTGACGCGGACCACGCGCACCACCTTCTCGGCAATAACGGTCCCGAGGGGGTGATGGGCCGCCAGCGGCTCTCGCTGCGACAGCGAGGTGTCGAAGGACTTGCCGTAGTACTCCAGCGCCTCAAAACCGGCGCGCGCCAGCATTGCCGTGACCTCGGGGGCGACGTACCAGCGGCAGTGGCGTGTGATCTGTTGCGGCGGCTCGCCCTCCAGAGTCGCAGTGCGCAGCGTGGTCAGGTCCGGTACGAGACCGTTTTGCAGAGCGTAGGGCGCATGCCAGAAGTCCAGCACCAGCTTGCCCTCCGGCACCAGCGATCGGCAGAGTCCGTCGAGGATTTTCTCGTCCTCCTCGTCGGCGGGCGTCTCGGAGAAGGCCGAGAGCCAGAGCACAAGCGCCGCGTCGAACTCCTCGCGGAATCGCAACTCGCGAGCATCGCCCTCGATGAATCGCAACTGCAGGCCGAGCTCTCTGGCCCTCGCCCGGCCCTCCGCCAAGGTTCGCCGGCTGATGTCCAGCGCTGCGATCTGTAGGCCGGCCTGCGCCAGCGCAAAGGCATGATGGGCGGCGCCGCAGCCGACGTCCAGCACGCGCCAGCCCGGTTTGAGGCCCAGCATCTCAATCAGCGCCTGAGCCTCTTCCGCTTTGCGTGTCGCCTCATCATCCGCTGCCATGCTTGTCGCCGGCTGCTTCCTCGTCGGGTTCCGGCTGTTCCCGGTTGTCCAAGACTCGTTGCGCCTTACCCTCGGCGATCGGCAGGGCGTTCGGCTCCAGGACCTGCAGCTTCGGCGTCACGAGCAGCTCGGCTCGCAGGTCCTGGATCACCCGCTGTCGCAGTGCGTCAAGTTCCCGCATGTCGTCGAAGCCGACCCCGGGGCGCAGCTCGACCTTCACGATCATATCGTCCAGTTCGCCGGCAGTCTCCAAGACGATTTGCCAGTTGCTCCCGAACTCGGGCACGCGCATTAGGACTTGCTCGACCTGCAGCGGGTAGATGTTGACGCCCTTAACGATGATCATGTCGTCCGTGCGGCCGGTCAGACGTGCGACGCGAGGATGAGCCAGACCGCAGGGGCAGATTCCCGGGATCAGGCGGGTGAGGTCCCGCGTGCGATAGCGCAACAGCGGCATCGCCTCCCGGGTGAGCGTCGTGAGCACCAGCTCGCCCTCTTCCCCCTCCGGCAGGGGCTCCAGCGTCTCGGGGTGGAGGATCTCGACGATGAAATGGTCGCCCCACACGTGCAGCCCATCCTGAGCCTCGCATTCCATGGCGACACCAGGGCCCTGCATCTCCGACAGCCCGAAGCAGTTGTAGACCTTGATGTCGAAGGCCTGTTCAATGCGCCGGCGCGTGTCTTCGCTGTGAGGCTCGGCGCCGACGTGAGCCGTGCGCAGAGCCAGGTCGCCGGCGGGGTCAAGGCCCTGCTCGCGACAGTAGGCCAGGACTCTGGCTGCATAGCTGGGCAGAATGTGAATAACAGTCACCCCGAAGGTTCGCAGCAAGTGCACTTGCCGCGCCGTGTTGCCGGAGCCGGCGGGAATGGTCATGCAGCCGATGCGCTCTGCGGCATAGTGCAGTCCCAGGCCGCCGGTGAACAGCCCGTAGCCCATCATGTTCTGGAAGACATCCTCAGGGCCGGCGCCGACGATTTGCATGCCGCGCGCGCAGCATTCCGCCCAGCGGTCCAGATCACCTCGGGTATGGTACACCGCGGTGGCGATCCCGGTAGTGCCGGAGGAGTAGTGCATTCGCAGGACTTCGCGCAGCGGCACCGCCAGGAAGCCGTAGGGCATCTCCCGGCGCAGGTCCTCCTTCGTGGTCAGCGGCAGGCGGCGCAGATCGTCGAGGCCGCGCACCGACGACGGGTCTAGACCGGCGTCGGCGAACTTCTTCCGATAGGCGGGGCTTTGGGCGGCCCGTCGCACGGCCTGCGGCAAGAGCTCAGATTGCTTGGCTCGGATCGCCTCCGGGTCTCGCCACTCGGGCGGAGGCACGAAGCCCATGCGTGATCACCTGTTTCCTCGTGCGCTCTGAATGCTGTGAGATCGGCGCCACCGCCGTTTCGCTTGCACGGGGCCCCTTTCCTTCCCGCGCAAGCTGAGCGGGTCCGCCGCATACATTTTGCCTACGTTGGAGGAAACCGAGCAGGTTACACTGAATGTTCCAAACCCACAAGGGTGAGACCCGGCGGAGCACTCTGCAAGCCCACAGCCATGGTATGAGGGCCGCTTTTCGGCGCTGCACGGGCAGGAGGGGCGCCTCGGCACGCGGATTCCGGGAGGACATTGTGCGCGTGTAGTCTCGCGCGGGCAAGCGGGTCGGAAGGCATGATGTGGGAGACTACCGACTGGCACGTGCCAAGGTGGTATGCTTAATAAGAACAGGGAACGAAGGGCCTTTGACTGGCGCTGACACCGGACTGCCGCAGACGGCCGGTTGGCCGAAGACCCAACCGACGAGTAGGCCAAGAGCACGGGCCGGCTGGTGTCTGAGTTTGAAGTGAGCGGCTGCCGACTGGCGGCGTGCCCGAGGCCTGCTCGGGGGATGGACCATGTGGAACTATTCAGCAAAAGTATTGGACCATTTCAACAACCCACGGAATGTGGGCGAGGTGGAGAACGCCGACGGACGCGGCGAAGTCGGCTCGCTGGCCTGCGGTGATGCACTGACGCTGACCCTCAAGGTGGACGACCAGGGGCGGATTACCGACGCCAAGTTCATGACCTTCGGCTGTGGCAGCGCGATTGCCTCGGCATCGGTGCTCACGGAGATGATCAAGGGCAAGACGCTGGATGAGGCGCTACAGATCACGAATCAGGACATTGCCAACGAGCTGGGAGGCTTGCCGGAGGAGAAGATGCACTGTTCGGTGATGGGTCGCGAAGCGTTGGAGGCGGCCATCGCCGACTATCGAGGCGAGAAAGCGGAGACGACAGAGCATGACGAGGGCCCGCTGGTGTGCCGATGTTTTGGGGTCACGGAAGACAAGATCAGACGCGCCATTCGGGAGAATAACCTGACGACCGTGGAGCAGGTGACCAACTACACAAAGGCCGGAGGCGGTTGCACCTCCTGCTTGCCGCAGATCGAGGACATTCTGCGGGAAGAGCTCGGCGCCCGCGAGCCGGTGAAAGAGCCGCCAACCGTTGTGGAGCGACCACGGCTGACGAACATCCAGAAGATGACGATGATCCAGGACGCCCTCGAGAACGAGATCGCACCGGCGCTGCGGGCGGACGGTGGAGGCATCGAACTGGTGGATATTGACGGCAACACGGTATTCGTTCGTTTGACCGGCCAATGTGTAGACTGCCCCGCCTCGGAGCTCACCTTGCGAGGGGCAGTGGAAGCCCGTCTCCGCGAGCTGGTAACGCCCGAGATCGTGGTGGAGGAGGCGGCATCATGAAGATCGTGTACCTGGACAACAACGCCACAACGCGGGTGGACCCCGAGGTCTTCGAGGAGATGCGGCCGTACTTCTGCGAGCTGTACGGGAACCCCTCGAGCATGCATACCTTTGGCGGACAGGTGGCTCGAAAGCTCGACGAGGCGCGCGGGCGTTTGGCCGCGCTGCTGGGGGCGGACGAGACCGAGATCGTGTTTACGAGCTGCGGGACCGAGAGCGACAGCACCGCCATTCGAGGCACGCTGGAGGCCTATCCGGAGAAGCGGCACATTGTGACGTCTCGGGTGGAGCACCCGGCGGTGCTTTCGCTGTGCCGGCACCTGGTCAAGCAGGGCTACGAGGTCACAGAGCTCGGAGTTGATCGCCAGGGCATGATTGACCTGGACGAGCTGAGGGAAGTTGTGACGGACCGGACCGCCATTGTGTCGCTGATGTGGGCCAATAACGAGACCGGCACGATTTTCCCGATCGAGGAGGCGGCGCGAATCGTCAAGGAACGCGGGGCAGTGCTGCACACTGATGCCGTGCAAGTGGTGGGCAAGCTGCCGATCAATCTGGCGGACAGCGCCATTGATATGCTGGCTCTGTCCGGGCACAAGCTGCACGCGCCCAAGGGCATTGGGGCGCTGTTTGTGCGGCGGGGCACGCGGGTGCGCCCCTTCCTGCTGGGTGGTCACCAGGAGCGAGGGCGGCGGGCCGGAACCGAGAACACGCCCTCGATCATCGGCCTGGGCAAGGCGGCCGAGTTAGCGGCGGAGCACATGGAGGAGGAGCAGACGCGGGTGCAGAGGCTGCGCGACCGCCTGGAGAGGGCGCTGCTGGAAACGGTGCCTCGCACGCGCCTGAACGGCCATCCCACCGAGCGGCTGCCGAACACTGCGAACATCAGCTTCGAGTTCGTGGAGGGCGAGGCGATCTTGCTGATGCTCAGCGACCTGGGTATTTGTGCCTCGTCCGGGTCGGCCTGCACGTCGGGATCGCTGCAGCCCTCGCACGTGCTGCGGGCGATGGGCGTGCCCTTCACCGCGGCCCACGGCTCGATCCGCTTTAGCCTCAGCCGCTTCAACACGGCCGAGGAGATCGACTTCACTATCGCGAAGGTCCCAGCAGTGATTGAACGTCTCCGCGAGATCTCACCCTTCTGGAAACGCCGCGACGATCCGGCCCTCGCCACCGTGGACTACTCGGTGGGCCTTGATAACACCTAAGCTCGCACCCCCCGTATGACCCGCGGCGGTACTTGGTCCCGCGCAAGCTGACGGCGAGCTCGAAGGCCGCATTCGGGCCCGCCCTGCCACGTTGGCCGTCGGCGGTTCGTCCGGCTCAGTCCAGGTCGAACAGGAAGGGGCTGCTACCCTGTTTGGCGATCACCTCAAAGGTGAACTCGCCCGGGCGCCACACATCGAAGTCCACCGCTTCACCACCTACGGTGTGACCACGAGCGAAGGCGTGCCCCCCCGGCGCCCTCACCACGAGGTCGAAGTCAGCAGCTTCCTTGGCGACATACAGCTTGGCCACGTGATTGCCTGTCTTGGCGATGTAGCGCTTGGTGGTCCAGCGCTGAGGCGCCTGGAGCTCACCGGTCCAGGCCGGAACCGTGATCTCCACCGGCTTCCCCTGGACGACCAGCTTGATCGGGCCGGCCGGCGGCGGCGGCAGAGCCACCTTCGGAGCATAGATGACCCCGTGGGGCCTCAGAAGCACCGGCTTCCTGAGTGGCGGCTGCTTGAGTATCAGCCTGCGGCGCAACGGCTTCTTGACTGGCAGCTTCGCTCTCGGTGGCTTCACCTTCAGCGGCTTCGGATGTGATTTGGGCGGGCCGGCCCAGGCTGCCTGCACGGCCAGCACCAGTAACAGGAACGCCATGAGTGTCAGGGCGGCAAGTCCAATGCGCTTCATCGTTCTCCCCCTGGAGTTGGATGTGAGTTATGTCACATCTACCCTTTGGATCCGTCGCACAAACGTGACCGACATCACGGCGGCACCAACTGACCGGCGCGCGCTGATCTGGGGCTGAGGTGCTCTCCGGTGAGGTTCCACCTCCTTTGCTAGGGCGCCCAGGCGGGCTGTGCCGCATCTTCGGTCAAGATTGAGAACACGGGTGAACCATGCCTGGGCACGATCATCAGGCTGGGCCTTTCCACCGGGCCGCTCTCGAACAGGAGCCAGTTCCCGTCGGGCGAATAGACCGGCGCGCGGCCGGACCCCGGCAAGGCGAAGCTGCGCTCGGTGGGCGGGGCCTCGCCGACGGCGACGATCCGGAGCTTGATCTGCGGGTGGCGTTGGCTCACCATCTCTTCCGCGATCAGAGCTACCTCCGGGCTGGTCGGCGACCAGGTCACGCCTCTGAGAATCACATCGCTAATCGGCAAGATCTCGCGCGGCGTAAGGGCGCCCGGCCGGCGGCCGGTTAGTAGCTCCAGGCCGAAGCCGTAGGGGTCAGCATTAGAAAAGGTGATATTGATCAGTCGGACTCCAGCGGCGCGTTCGTCCACCGCGAAGTCGGAACCCCACGTCACCTCTTCGGCTTTGCCCGTCGCGAGGTCCTGATACCAGACCGACCGGTCGCTGACTGCGCCGCGGGTGCGTGCGTACCACAGCGTAGCTCCCCGGGGGCCGTACTGCGGTCGCACATAGCTCCAATAGGGTCCCTGTAGCCCGTCGCCGTCCACGCGCATAGCATCCACCAGCTTGCGGGCCCGTCCAGCGGCCAGCTCCACCTCCCAGATTTCTTGTCGGTCACCGACGCGTTGATCCTCAGTGCGATCCGGGGCCTTTGTCCGAGGTACTCGCACGTAGACGATCTTGCTCCCGTCGGGCGCAAAGCTGGGCTGCCGGACCTCGCCCGGCGTTTCCAATCGTCGTTCGTGGGACCCGTCAGGCTGCCTAAGCCATAACTGCCCGTGGCGCACGAAGGCAATGGTGCCCTCGGGCTCGGGCGGCGGTTGCGGGGTCCCGACGAGGTCCGCCGGGGCGGGGGGCTGCGGTGGCGCGGCGCGGCGGCAGCCGGCCACGGCGAGCAACGTCATCAGCGCCGCCGACGCGAGGACAATCCTGCAGGGGCCGCGCCTGCAGATTTCAGCTCTTGGCGAGAATGGTCTTCTCACCACAGGAGGGGCAGACCGCCTCGCCCATGGAGAGCGGCTCATAGCAATGTCCGCAGACGGGCAGTTTGTTCCCGCAGTGGGCACAGAACTCCGCCATCTTGTCCACCGGCTTGCCGCACGAGGCACAGAGACGCTCCTTGGTCACCGGCTCCTGACGCACGGCCTCAATGCGGCTTTGCAGGTCCCGCATTTGCTTCTCGAGGGCCTCCATGCGCACGCACAAGTCCACCAGAACTTGATCGTTGACCATTTCCTGGCGGTACATGTCGTGGACGCGTCGCCCGGCTTGCGCTTCG
>JALGUG010000351.1 GCA_029820995.1 Candidatus Zipacnadia bacterium | reverse complement strand
TCAACAGTCGCGGTCACAGCAGCCCAAGCTCTCCAGCTAGGCTAGGGCAGCTTCGTCCACATCGGGCTCACAACGTTACTAACTTCTCCGTGGCGCCTTGTCGAGTGGATGCTGAATCGGGCTCGCTGTGTTCGCTTTCAAATAGCCGCACCCGCTTCGAGTTCGCTGATAGCCATAGCCATTGCTGGTACTCATCGAACCTTTGCCGCGAGAAAACCGCCAACCCAGCAAACAGGTCTGCCATCTGGAGCAGAGGATAATCCCTTGAATTCAACGCTTGGATTTCATGTATCCTGAATTCTCGCCGCAACCTAAGTTGAAACCCACCCTTCGCAAACAGTGATCTATCCACTTCTGGAGTAGTCGCGACGTTTTCCAGGTAGTCCTGCACCGTAGCCCAATCCATGGCCGTGTGCTCGTCAGGATGCAGGCGCCAAACCGCACTATGCGGCCACCTCGCACGCAACACATTCCGAAAGAGGTGGTAGTACATTCGCTGAAGATTAGCGATGTCATCCCTCTTTGGAACGTTATGCCGGCTGTCTTCGATGTCCCATACAAGAACATCGACTCGCAGCTGTCGGGCGCATGCTTCCTCGACTGCAAGTTTGCACATCTTATTTGCGGCGAAACGCTCCTTTGCACCGGCGAGTTTCTTCCATTTAAGCTCAGATACGCTTGATTCTTCGAGTAACTTTCTAGCTCTATCTTCGACGTCCTCAAGATGATCTGCTGCTGTCGTGACCAGGACCAAGCTACGGAAACGGCCCGTATTCCAGTTCGATTCATCGCCGAAGCCAACATGAGTGATTTCGCTCTCGTTCATGAGACTGCTCCGTCGATAATCCGCTTGGCGTCCTTCACCCGCAACTCGCCGGAGATGAGTTTGGGCAGCAGCGTATCGCGCAGGGCGGCGAGGGTACGGAATTCCCTTAGATTGGCGACATGGCGTTGGTACGTGTCTTCCACTATCCTCTGGAAAGCGCTAGCCACAGGTGGCGGAGGAATAACCAAGCAGTGGTTTCGCACGACTTGTTGGCTGATGTTTTGCTGCGCTGCGCCAACTGCGATTTGCTGGAGTCGCTCGCGTGTCTGAAGCAGAGAATAGAAGAGGAAGAGATTCCCGTAATCGCGATTGGCAACTAGAGCACTACACGCCTGGTTCGCTGTTGCTGGCACCTCAAGTATGCCGAGGCGCCCCACCGTCGGTGAGGCATAAAGCGCGATCAGAACCGTTCCCCTCGGCCATAGCTTGGCAGCGGAGTTTGCGAGTCCTGCGTCGGTGATATGTTCCGCGGAATCGATAAGGGGAGCATCTGCGAGTTCCCCGGTCTTGAACCAAGGAATCTGGCCTCCCCAATAAGTGCTCTCCATCCGCTTCGGGGTTCCGCCATTCTCGATGCGACTGCAAATTTCCTCAACAGTTCCCATCCTCCACCCCTCCGGAATCTCCCCTAGCTCCGAGTCCACCAGGCGGTCGGGGAAGAGGCCGTAGAGGTGGGCGGGGAGGCCGCGCAGGGACTGGCCGACCTTCCAGCACCCCTCTATCTTGGCGTGGACGGGGTCGAAGTCAACAAACCATGACTTGAAAATTGCCCGCGCCATGCCCTCCAGCGTCTCGTTCATCCGCCGGTTCAGTTCAATCTTGTCGCCCAGGGTGCCGAGGATGTGGGCGATGGCGTGGCGGGTATGCTTGGGCGGCCAGGGAATCTCAAGTTGCTCCAGATCAGCCTTGTTAAGGTGAATGACGGTGGTCCCAGTCTTTGCTTGCTCAAGGGCTAGCAACGGTTGCTGGATGGCACACCTAATGAACTCACGGTCCAGAGAGTCCGCGGAGCGGGGAACGATCTTGCATACCCGCTGATTTAGGAGCGCGGTACTTCCCGTCCAACGGTAGGGGCGAAACTCACCGTCCATGCCGACGAGCAGGTCCCCATGCTCGACTAGGACCGAGGAGGGATAACTGTCTTCGCGCGTGTAGACGCAGTTCCCTGGGTTGGGAAGATCCCGTATTCGGATGACGGGAAGCCCTGGGGGATGGTCAGCAAATAGCTTGGACGCGAAGGGATAGCCAAACACGACATCCGCGACATCTAACACGACATCCGCGACATCTAAAAGAGGGCGCGTATCCCACTCACCCGCCATACCCATCTCCTCCAGGCTCTTCGGATCATTTCATGCAGCCGCACCGCTTCGGCCTGCCGCCCGAATATGGCGGTTATATTTGCGCTCTCGGTGATGCAATAACAGCGCGCGGTTATTTTATGCGCGGCGCTCATACCAGGTCCCCTTCTTGGTTCCATGGCGTGTCAGCAACCCTTGTCGAGTCAGCCGCGTGAGCAGGCGATAGGCTTGGCCTGGCGACAGCTTACACAGCTCTGCTACCTCCCGGCGAGTAATCCGCCCGTGCTTATCCACGTACTGCATGACCATCTGCTCCTGCTGGAAGGGCTCAAAGCCGCGTTGCCGGACATAGGCCGCCCTGTGGCCCAAGCGTCGGTAGACGACGGCGGCGAGGTGCCAGGTGCGGCCCCTCCTCTCGCCTCGCCCTTCGATGAGGCCCATCTCCACCAGCCGGGACAAAACTGCCCGGGCTTCAGCTTCGGGCTGCTGTACCAGACGAGACGCCTCAGCCGTCGTCAGGCTCCGCTCGAACCACAGTTCGTTGAGAATGAGCAGTTCGCTCAACCCCAAGGCATGGCCAGCCTGGCCTTCCTCGACGATGAGCCGCACGAAGTCGAGGTTGGCCTTTCCGCCAGGCACCACGAGCACGACCCCAGCCTCCGTGCTGCGTCCGTAGGAAGGCGCGGGGCGCCCGTTGCGCAGTTGCTCGAAGAAGATGGTGTCGATGCCGCGGGCGGTGCGCTCGACGATGCCGGCGCGCTTGAAGGCGTCGGCCAGCAGGGGGTTGCGTGGTCGCGGGGGCGTCACCAGGAGATTGTCCAGGCGCACACCCTCGGGGAAGCCGCCGGGGTTGGAGATTTCGATACGGTCGTCGTGCCACTGGATATGGACGGCGCCCAGGCGGCTGTAGTCGCGGTGGATGAGCGCGTTCGCCACCGCTTCGCGCAAGGCCCCCTCGGGGTAGTCGGGCACGCCCACGCGGAGCATGCCGACCATCAGCTCCTGTTCCCGGTTGCGGGCTCGGATGCGAGCCTCGATCTCTTCCATCGTGCGCAGCAGTGGGCCGCGCAGGAAGTCATTCACCTCGATGTCCGTGCCGCGCAGCACCTGAAACGCCACTTCATGGGTGGGCAGCGCTTGCCGCAGCACGTCTTCCTTGCCGAACAGCAGCAGGCCGAGGACGCGTACGGCCCGCGTCTCGGCGTTGGCCTCCACCGCGCCCAGGGCCTTGGCCAGCTCTAGATCGGCCAGACCCAGGAGCGTCTCGTCGCTGCGGCCGCGGCGCTCTCGCACGCTGCGGCGGAAACGCTCGAACTCGAGGGGATCCAGGTCATCCCAGGTGACCTTGGGCACCCCCAGGGCGCTGTAGTCGAGCACGCCCCGGTCGGCCAACCTGGCCTGCATCTCGTGGAAGTGGAAGGGAACACAGGCTGGCTTACCGTCGCCGCCGACGGCCCGCCGCAGGTAGCGGCCGTCAGCCGTGCCCACGGGCGCAGGAGATGCCGGCACCTCGATTGCCAGCACTTCGCGCTCGTCCAGGGTCACAACCTCCGCGCGGACGGTGAGAGACGGACGGGTGCGGCTGGAGATGAGCGCAACCACGCGGGCCACATCGGTGGCGCCTGCCTCATGGCGACGGCGCGCACCGGTGACGCGGCCGTCCTTCTCGATGCCTATGAGCAGCCAGCCGGGGTTCTGTCCAGGACGGTTGGCCAGGCAGACGACGGCTTCGACGAGCTCCCTGTCGCTGAGCGGCGCCTTCTCCTCCCCCTTGAACTCGACGTCCAGGGTCTCGCCGCTTTCGATGAGCTCGCGCAGGCGCTCCGGAGTCACGGCCCCTCAAGCCTCCAGCCCAGTTCTTCGAGATTGCGCCGGATGGACTCATTCAGCCGCTCCGCCTCGAGCATGTGGGCAGTCAGTTCCTGAGTGAGCCGCTCCATCTTCTCTTCGAACGCCTCGCCGTCATCCTCCTGCGCCTCCGCGCCCACGTAGCGACCAGGAGTGAGCACGTACCGGTGCTTGCGGATCTCATCGAGGGTCGCCGCCTTGCAGAAGCCCGGCACGTCCGCGTAGTCACCCGCCTCCGGCTCCCCGCGCCAGGCGTGGTAGGTGCGGGCAATCTTGTCGATGTCCTCTCGGGTCAGTTCACGGTGAGTGCGGTCCACCATGCGGCCCAGCTTCCGGGCGTCGATAAACAGCACCTGACCGCGCCGGTCGCGGAAGCGTCCGTTTCTCTTGTCCCGGGCGACAAACCACAGGCAGGCCGGAATCTGGGTCGAGTAGAAGAGCTGGCCGGGCAGGGCGACCATACAGTCGACCAGGTCGGCCTCGATGATGTTCTTTCGAATCTCTCCTTCGCCGGAGTGATTCGCCGACATGGAACCGTTGGCCAGAACGAAGCCGGCAAGACCCGTCGGCGCGAGGTGGTGAATCATGTGCTGAACCCAGGCGAAGTTGGCGTTGCCCGCCGGGGGGACACCGTACTTCCAACGCTTGTCCTCCCGCAAGCGCTCCCCGCCCCAGTCGCTCACGTTGAAGGGTGGATTGGCGAGGATGAAGTCGGCCTTGAGGTCGGGGAAGCGGTCGTTGTGAAAGCTGTCGCCGTGGGCGATCTGGGCATCGATGCCGCGAATGGCCAGGTTCATCTGGCAGAGCCGCCAGGTGGTGTAGTTGGACTCCTGACCGTAGACACTGATCTGCGTGCGGGCGCGGCCACCGTTGCCGTTGCCCGTGGCGTGGGCCTCCACAAAGCGGACCGACTGCACGAACATGCCGCCAGACCCGCAGCAGGGATCGTAGACGCGCCCCTTGAAGGGCTCGAGCATCTCGACCAAGACCTTGACCACGCAGGCAGGGGTGTAGAACTCCCCGCCCTTGCGCCCCTCGGCGCTGGCGAACTGGGCGAGGAAGTACTCATAGACCCGGCCCAGGACGTCCTTGCCGCGGCTCTCCTCGTTGCCCACGTGGGTACTGCTGAACAGGTCGATGAGCTGGCCGAGGCGCTGCTTGTCGAGGGCCGGGCGTGCGTAGTCCTTGGGCAGCACCCCCTTGAGCGAAGGGTTGTCCCGCTCGATGGCCTCCATAGCCTTGTCCACCCGCTGGCCGATATCGGGCTGGCGGGCATTGGCCTTGAGAGTCGACCAGCGCGCTTCCTTGGGCACCCAGAAGATGCCCTCGGCCCGGTACTCATCCGGGTCCTCGGGGTCCGCCCCCTCGTCGCGCTCGGCCTCGAGCCGGGCGTGCTGTTCCTCAAAGGCATCGGAGATGTACTTGAGGAAGATCAGGCCGAGGGTAACGTGCTTGTACTCGGCGGCGTCGATGCTGCCGCGCAGGGCGTCAGCCGCCTGCCAGAGCTTGTGCTTCAAACCCAGGTTGGCGCCTGTGGCGTTTGCTGATTTGGCCTTCGGCATCTGAACCCCTCCAGCGCCTGGCGCTTCCCTGCCACGGCACCTGTCATACTGTGCCATTGATGGCAGGTCACACAAAGGGAATTCGAGGGAACACTGCCGCCGTCCTGCCCGGGCGCTCCGGCCGGTCGGGGCCCGATAATAGAGCGGGGGGCCGCCGCCGGCCCCCCACCGTGTCTGTGTGCGAACGCCTCAGCCTCTGGGCCTCTCGCCCCTAGACTAGCCGCCCGCTTTCCCGCGCTCTTCCGCTATCTTGGCCCGGGCCGCCGCCAGCCGGGCCACGGGAACCCGGAATGGCGAGCAGCTCACGTAGTCGAGGCCGGCCTGGTGGCAGAACTCGATGGAGCCCGGCTCCCCGCCGTGCTCGCCACAGATGCCGACCTTGAGGTCCTCCTTCACGCTGCGCCCCCGGAGGACGGCCATCTCGACCAGCCGGCCGACGCCGTCCCGGTCGAGGACCTCGAAGGGGTTCACGTCGAGGACCCGCCGGTCGAGATAGAAGCCCAGGAACTTGCCCTCGGCGTCGTCGCGGCTGTAGCCGAAGGTCATCTGGGTCAGGTCGTTGGTCCCG
>JALGUG010000073.1:2340-21226 GCA_029820995.1 Candidatus Zipacnadia bacterium | reverse complement strand
GGTTGCTCCGGCTTGCCGACGAGCGTGAACACGACCTCCTGCGGCTGCGTCTTGACTGTGAAGGGCAACCACCCGACAAGGTCCTGCGCCGTTCTCGGCAGGGAGAACACAATTGCTCCCGTGCGCACTGCGGCAGCCAGCCGGTCTCGCTGGCCACGCAAGTCAGCCCCCTCACCGACGATGAGCAAATCACCAGGCGAGAGCGAATCCAACTTCGCCGGCGCAGTGTACTGGACAGCTAGAGCATCCAGCGTCTTCCGCCCGTTCTCGCCGCCGACATAGAGAGTGCGCCGCGATGCGGGCGGCGGGGTTTGGGCGTACGTCAAGAGGTTGGCCAAGAGGCGGTCAGCGGCGGGATCGGGGGCGGTCCGGCCGGAGAGATCGAGCTGGCAGAAGATGATGCGTCCGCGCCCGCGGCGATACTCCAGTAATGGGGTGTACTGGAGGTCGAACTCACAGTCCAAGATGGCCTGGAAGTCGCCTCGCTGAGGCTTCTCGATGAGGGTGGTGGCGACAGCGCCGTAGTTGCCCCACTTCCAGCTCCGCGTGTTGTGGAAGCCGCACCAGTCCGTCAGCGGGTACGTTTTCTCGTAGCCGACGGTCTCGGGATAGGGCTCAACGAGCGTCGAGCTGCCCCGCCAGTCGCACAGCACCTCATCGCTCAGTCCGACGCATGCCGGATGATGCGGTTGTCGGACGAACACACGGCGCGTACAGGGCGAGGCGGTGCGGAAACCGAAGCGGCGACTGAGCACGTTCTCCTGCTGCTCAAAGACGAGCATGGCGCCGCCGCGATCCAGGAAGCTGCCCAAGTCGGCTCGGGGGCCCTCCGGCCCCAGCGACTCGCGGCCCAGAATGAGGAGACCCCCGTCGGGCACGCTCAGCTCGGCCATGGTTTCGAACTTCAGCCCCGCGCGGCGCAAGATGGGCGCGGTCTTGCCCCGGGGATCGTACACCGCTATCGTGGCCGTGGACTTCGCCTGGCTTGGTGTGAGCACGTTGAAGCGGAACTCGTCTCGGAGCGATTCGTCGGATTTGCCGTCCACGCTGACTTTCAGCCTAATCCGCCCCTGACCGTCCTTGGCACTCTTTGGGACGATGAACTGGAACGCCGCGCGTACCTGCCCACCCGCGGGCACCTTCAGCTTGCCCTGACCGCCGTCCAGTCGCCGCCCGTCAAGGCGTGCGGTCCAGGTGTAGGTCGCGGTCACAGACTGCGAGAGGTCGTTGATGCACACGATCTGCTTCTCCACTCGCTCGCCCGGCGCGAAGTTGTGGTCCCGAGCAGTGAACCGTCTCTCGGGACCGGCAATGTATGCCAGCAGATCCTGGTTGTACTTGCGGAACGCCTGGCCGACGGAGGAGAGCTCGAAGCGGCCTTCGTAGTCGAAGGCGGATAGCCAATTGCTGCTCCAGTCCATGTAGTCGGGAGACAGACCGGGGCGCTGGAGGTGGTCCCAATCGGTGGGCAGGGGCTTGCGCCGCTCAGCCGGGGGCTTGACGCACCGCGCGACCTCTCCCTGATCCCACGGGAGCACCGCGGGCACACCCCAGGTGCGCCAGGCGGGCCAGGTCTGCCGCGTGAACAGCGACTTCATGTCGCACCAGTTGTTCTCGCGGGCTTCGGCCCAATACATACCCAGCACTTCCCAGAAGTAGAAGGGCTCGCCCCTGGCGTACACCCGCGCCATATTGTCGTAGTGCGACAAATCGCCCTCGTTGAGCTTGTAGGCCTCGTCGCCCTTGTACATCGCGCCAAACTCCACCGTGAGCGGCTCCGAGCTGACTGGGTTACGCCAAATGAACGGGGCGCCGCGGTGCCGGCCGAAGCTGGCCGAGTGCGGCAGACCGAGTTCGACAAAGAAGATTGGCTTGCGTCCTTGCTTGGCCCAGTGCGAGAGCCACTCGATGCGCTCCTGGAGCTGAGTGAAGTTGAGGTAACAGTTCAGGGTGATGAAATCGCCGAAATGGCCGCTCTCGTGGTGATACACGGGGCGTGTGGGGTCGAGCTGCTGCACGATCTGCTGGGCGAGGGCGGCCGCCTTGCGGCGCGCAGCCAAGCCCGTGTTGTCCTCCGGCTGGGGCATGTACACGCCGTCGAGGCGCGACGGATTCTGATCGCCGGCGTAGCCGAGAAAGTTGTGATCCATCGCGTACATCAGAATGCAGGGATGGTTGCGCACGCGCCGCACCAGATACCGCACCACCTGTTCCCAGTGCGCCCGCTTCTGAGGGTCGTCGAACTGCCGGTAAATGCGCTTGACGTGCCGGATGGTGTACGACATCGGGAAGCCGACCTCGTCGCCGGCGCGGAGCGTATCGTCGAGGTAGCACACGTCTTGGGTGTCGTAGTCGTAGTTGCTGTGGATAACGTAGTTGAAGCCCAGCTCGCGAGCCCGGCGGAAGGCTTCTTTGGCCACCGGGTAGGAGGCCAGCGCGAAGTCGCGAGCGTGGTTGAAGTAATCCAGGCACCTCAAGTGCACCACGCGCCCATTGAGCATCAGGTTGCGCCCCTTGATCCAGAACTCCCGAAATCCGAAGGTAGTGGGAGTGCTCTGATCCAGCAGCTTGCCGTCGGCGCTCTCGAGGGCCACCTGTACACGGTACAGCTTGGGCTGGTCAATGTCCCACAGCTTCGGATCGGCCCAGCGTCCAGAGAAGTTCAGACAGCCGTTGCGCAGTTGACTGGACGCAAAGACCGGACTGGAGAACTCCTTGACTACCTTTCCCGCCTCGCGTACCTTGGCGCGGAGGCGGAAGCGTTGGGCCACCGGAAGATCGGCCAACTCGACCTGGAGCCCTAATGCACGCTGACGAACCGAGGGCTGCACGAATACGTCGCTGATACGCGCGCCCGCCGGCTCGGAGACCAGGAAGCAGTCGCCGCAGAGACCGCGCTGGCGGACCTCCTGGCGCGCCTTCTCGATCACGTCAGGACCCATGACGACAATCTTCTCCTCGTCGTCCGGAAGTGCCGTGACGCGGAGGGTCAAAGTCGCCTGTTCGCCGGGCTGAACCGCCGGCGTGATCTCGATCCGGCCCCCGGGCCAGGCGAGGCGGCCCACGCGCGTGCCGTTCACGAACACGGTCGCTGCGTTCTGCACGTTGTCGCAGTCGAGGAAGACCTTCCGACCGGTCCACTGGCTGGGAATCGTCACCTCCCGCTCATACCACGCCACATCTGTCTTGGCCAGGTCGAGCTCTTCGGCTTCCCAGATGTCGGGACCCAGGGCCTCGTGTCGACAGCGCCCGCCGGGCCCCGGCCAGCTCGCCGGGACCTTGAAGTACCCCCAGCCCGTGCCGGTTGCCGGCCGCTGGGTATCCTTGAGCTTGGCGGGATGGAACTTCCACAGGCCGTTGATGCACACACGCCCGCGCGTCGGTGTTTCCTCTCGGAAGGCGCTCTCCAGGTCCCACCGCAGCTTGACGCCGTTCGGCAGCTTGCCGTCCTCCAGGCGCGGGTATGTCTTCGTCACGACAAAGGAGACATCGTCGAACTCGGCCTTTCCCGTGGTGGAGAACAGGGAGCATGAGAACCGCAGCGCGTTCGCGCCGCGCGGAATGATGAACTCCTTGGACTGCTCGACCCAGCCGTCGGTTGTGCCGGTCCAGTGGAGCACAGAGGGCCACCCGCCAATGCGGTCGCCCTTCTCGTTGTGAAACGACATGGCAATCCGCGCATCGTGCCAGCCTTCCTTCCCTTGCACCACGTTCGTGACCCGCACTCGGCAGGCGAGCTTGATCTTCCACCAATCCGCCGCCAGCTTGATCTCCTGGCCCAGACTCACGGATCGCTGGGGCGTATCGCTTTCCAGGATCGCCCAGTGGTTCCCGCCCTGCTGGCCGACGCGGGCCGCGCCGCTCCAGCCCCGGAAGGTCCCGTGCTCGCGGTCCGCCTGTTCGAAGCCGCCATTGGTCACCAGCTCGCCCCCCAGCGGGGGGAACTCCTGCGCCATACTTGGGTAGCAGCAGATCAGCAGCAAGCACCAGAGGATGCTCATACGAGTCATCGGGCCGACCTCCTTGCACACGCATTCCCCCGGAGATTCACCCGGGAAGCTCGTGGCTCCTGCACGTCGAGTGATTGGGGTGGAATCGGTGGCCAGGCGAGAGGGCCGGCGGCTCAGGGGATCGGGATGGGGTCGGGCTTGGCCCGCCACCACTTGGGCCGGTAGCCAATCCAACTGCCCTCGGCGGTGGCCTCGCAGCAGTAGTACCGCTTGGCGTTGAACACCTCGTAGTCGCCCGGTATGTCCTCGAAGGCTACGCCCAGCGCAATATGGTGAGGCAGGTTGAACAGCAGCACATCGTAGCCCAGTTGCTTGAGCGCCGCCGCGGCCAGAATGGACTTGTCCTCGCAATCGCCGTTCTCATCGTGCACCGTCTCGACCGGATACTTGGGGTATTCCGGCTGCCGGGTGCTCTCTTCGTCGGGCGCATAGCTGATGGCGCCCTGGGCAAAGCTCAACGCCAACGCGACCTCGTGCAGCGACGAGAGCCGGTGCTGCGTGGAGTACCGGCGCAGCTCGTCGGACAGCGAATCCAGAGTGGGCCCGCGCCCCTGGGAGACGTACGCGCCCCACTCGGCCACGCGCGGAACGCGAGGCTCGGCATGGCGTTCATCGTATTCCGATTGGGATAGCTGCACCGTGGCCGAGACCTGCACCGCGCGGCCCACCAAGGGCTCGGTCCAATATGTCCACGTGAACTGGTGAGGCACCGTGTCCCCGCTGGGCGCGGGCACGACCTCCTCGCCCGGCTTCGCCGGAACCGCGGGCTGGACCGGCGGAAGAGGGGTGGGCAGCGCGGGTTGAGGGATCAGGTCGCGGCCCTTGCGCACCAGGCAATACAGAAAGCACAGAATGGCCGCCCCGCCCACCGTCCACACCCACACGTCCCAGATGCCCATAATCAGTGAAACCGCCAGACACAAACCGAAAACAATGAGGTACGAGGTCTCAAGCTGCCTGAAACCCCCGTACTGCATTGCCGTGTCCGCGTTCCGGGCCGCTTCGCTGAGGCCGCCGTCGAGGAAGGGGTCCACGGTCAACTTGAGCAGCCACCAGAGCCCGATGAGCCCGAAGTACCCGGCCGCTACGACCGTCAGAACCAGCCAGCCGGGCGGCTTCCAGACGCTGGTTAGCTCCAGGGCTTTTACCACGAAGAAGCTCAGAGCGAGATAGATGACTGTGAAGGCCGGAAGCATCTGGCTGTCCTCGCGCTCTGCGGTATTCTGGGTGCTACTGACAGTTCACGGGCCGCGATAAACTGCTGCCCTCCGCCAAGAGACGCTATGTTCCCCGATCTGTGCCCCCGCCGCGTGAGTCGGTTGAGCTGCCCGGCGCACCGGACTGCGAAGAAGACGCGGCCAGCAGCGTCTGATACAGGTTCGTCGTGCGCAGCGGGAAGGCAAACACGCCCTGCAGGATCCACGCCCGCAGCGGCGTATAGCCGACGATCGTCGGTTCGAAGCGTTCGGCTTGGGCCAAAGCGTCGAGCGGGCTGTCCCGGCCATCGGGCGCTACGACAACGGCTTGACGAACGCACTCAGCAGCATCTGCCGTCTCGCCCACGCTCGTAGCGATCAGCGGCAGGCTCTGTGGAACCGCGCGGGTCGCCCACAAGTCTGTAACCTCATCCCCGGGCTGTTGGCGGAGTTCGTCGTCCACGGAGCGTGCCAGCCAATCGGCAAACACGTCCTGTCCCCAGTCCAGGATGTGCTGCCAGGTCCGGTGCGCCCACGGGGGCAGAGCGCCCGCTTCGGCTTCCTCCGGGGCGGCCGGGACGAGCTCGCGCCAGTCGGCGTAAATGGGGCGCGAGTGCAGCAAGTGCTCCCATGCCGGGGCCGACCCATCCGCGTCAACATTGCTGGCCTCGGCGAAGCGATCCGCAAACTCGGAGGCCGGCACAACGGTCAACGAGGGACCCTCTCGCTCCCATTCGGCCAGCTTGGGAGCCGGTGGTTGGCGTTCCCACGTGTCAAAGTCGTTGAGTGCGGGGCTCCCCTCCCACCAGCGGCGTACCGGAGCCTCGCGGTCGAACTTCGCGGTGAAGCCTTCGAAGGCATTGCGTTCGCCGACGGTCTCTACGAGAGCTCCCCAGGCATGTTGTTCCAGCGCCTTCCACTGGTCGAGCAAGCCATCGTTCAAGGCCTGCTCCGCGGTCAGCCGTTCACCCACGCGATCCAGGAGCGGGTCCACCATGCGGTGGGCCATCAAATTGATCGCGCTCTTGATCTTGGCCTGAACCTCAGACACCACGTTGTCGCGTGCCGCTATCAGGCGCCCATAACGAATGCTGTAGAGGACTGCTGCCAGAATGATGAAGACTGCTGCCGCCGAGCCGCCCGCAATCCAGCCGAGGGCCGGCTGCCCCAGGAACATCCGCAGGGCGACCTCGCGCCCAAAGACAAGCGCAAACAGGGCGATCATGCCCGTGCGGGTTAGCAGAGCCACCGGGCGCGGTAGCTTACGAATGGCTTCCTCCAGCGCTTCCAACTCCTGCTTGGTGTCGGGCGTCGTAGGCTCGGGAATTCGGCCCCAGGCTTCGCGGAAGTCTCGAAGCCACTGCTGCCCGGCATCCAGGAAACGCCGTGCCCACGTGGGCCCCCGGTCGGGTCTGTTCAGGATCCCGTCCACCGCCCCTCGAATCTCCCCCCCCAATTGATCCGCCAGCCGAGACACATTCTCGTTCATCGTGTCCCAGATACCGCGCAGCCGCGACACGGCCAGGAGCTCGTACTCGGCGAGCTGCCGGGGCCATTCCAGGACCTCGCCCAGATCGTGCGCCACTTCCCAGTCAGGCAGCGGGACCTGGAGGGGCTGTCCCTGGTCGTCAATGGCGACTTGGCCGCGCACAGCCGCTCGAAAGGCGGCACCGGCCTCTTGGGGCAGCTCGCACCGGGCCAAGACGCCGCGCCACTCATCTTCGTGCTGCTGTTGCTGCTCCGGCGGGACCTCGTCCGGCTCGAACAGGACCTGCTCGCGGATGACCGTCATGGCCAGGCGTGCGGTGCCATAGTGCACGAGCTGATCTCGCGGGTAAAAGAGCGAGGCCAGGCCCACGCCCGCATAGTGCGCCGGTGGCTCTCCGGCCTGGCGCTGATAGCCGTCGTAGCGTCCCGTCAAGCAGTGGATCAGCAGCGCATCCTGCCGCCAGTGCTGGTACAGGACGATCAGGAGATAGGCCAGGTGGGCCAGGATGAGCGGGCCGTGAGACGCGGGAACGGGTTGGCCGCCCTTGTTGACCACGTTCTTGAGGAACACCACGTCAAGAATGCGCCCCCCGGCTCTCAGAAGGCGACCGGGCTCCACGAGCTGCCCAACGCCCGTGGGGGGCTCTTCCTGCGCCACCTGCCGCTCGGCCTCGTCGAGCTGCTCCAGCAGCGAACGGGTGCGTGCCAGCACCTCGGAGCGCCGCGGTTCCCTGGTCGCGACGCCGATCTGGGCCGCGTCCAGCAGGGCGATGTGAGTGCGTCGCGAGCCGGGGCTCACTTCGTGCGCGACAACGCGGGCGGCGGCCGCAACAGGCACGATCCAAGCCCCGGTGGCCTCATCGGAGCAGTCGCCGACGAGCAGGCAGAGGCACTCGAGTTGGTTTTGGACCTGCAGCAGCCGCACGCCCCGCTGGTCGGCCAGGTCCGCGGCGGCCTGCCCCAGCACTTCCTGGAAAGCCAGCCGCAAGGCGTGCAGCAGCGGGGCCTGCGCCGCAGCAAGCCCCTCCAGTCCCTGCTCAGCCGCAGCGGCTTCGACCGGCGTTTCGCTCAGCCCGCTCAGAACGGCGGGCTGTCCCGACGCCTCATCCGGGACCACCAGCACGGTCTGGACCAGCGCCAGCGTTCCCGGGTTGGTCTCTTCCAACAGCCTACGCACGCGCCGGGAAATCTGCCGTCCCGCTTCCCCCACGCCGATGACAACCGTGCCCGGCAGCCCGAGTTCCCTCACCGAGGACTCAGCCTGCTCGATCTGCAGGTCGTCGTGCGTGTCCATTGCCGATCATCCGAGGCTTAGGATGTTGTGCCTGGCGCCTTCCGGCTAGTCGGTCAGCGGCTCGAACTGGTTGGGGTCGGCCTTCAATCGCGTGACGGCGTACCGCTCCAGTTGTTCGCAGAGCCGGTCCAAGAGCGCGTTCCGCTGCTCCTCCCGAGGATCGTGCCCCGGAGCCCGCCAGCCGTTGAACACCAGTCGCTGGCGGCGGATAGCGTCAATCTGGTCCTCCGAGCTAAACGCCTTCTCGATGGCGTGCTCGGCGCGTGCCACCGGAGCGAACCACCGCTTGATGCTAGCCAGCAGGTCCTCGTTCTCGTTGAAGGCGTTGAACGCGTTCACCAGGCCCTGCCCCAGGCGTTGAGCCTCGATCCTGGCGCCGGCCCGCTCGGGATAGGGATAGACGTAGAAATGGCTTCCGACCTCGCCGGTGCGGGCATTGATGATCCTGGGCGTTTCGCCCTCTTGCTGCATGAGCAGCGTCACCGGGAAGCTGCAGCCCAGTGCGAAGTAGAGCAGATAGTCCTCGCCGCCAGGGAACAGGTCGGGGAAGTCAACCCACTTCATGTCCAGGTGAACGGGCTTGGGGCCGCCCTCGCGCAGTCCTGTTTCGGCTTGCCCGGCGAACCGCTCATAGTCCTGGACCCGCTCGGTATAGCCCTGCTTCCAGGCGGCCAGCCGGGTCAGGGCGTAGGGCGGCACGCCGTGGGTGGAGCGGGCGATTGTGATGCGGTCCGGGTTGCCCGTGTATAGGGGCATGACGGACACCCCCTCCATGCCGCGCTCCACGGCTTGGTAGATCGGTTGCCAGTCCTCCCACTCGCCTGTTATGCCCGGCAAGGCGACAACGGCATGGTGCACCAGCTTCTGCACGTGACCCCCTTCGATCCGGGCCATCTGCACGTTCCACAAATTCTGACATTCCTTGGCGACCTGGAGCACCCTCGCCTGCGCTTGCTCGACCCCGACTGCATCCAGGAGGTTCATGGCCATCAGGCCTTCCAAGGCCCCCTGGACGGCCTTCGAAGTGCTTGCCGACAAGTCGGCGGACTTGAGCCCGATGTAGTAACGCTCCTCTTCGCCCTCCCAGGGCGGCCGCAGCCAGGCCCACACACTGCCGAGCTCCCGCTCCACCTGCGTGGCGAGCGCCAGCGGATCCAGTTTCTGTTTGTCCTCGTAATTCTTGTAGAGTTGCTCAATGCCCTCGGCATCGAGGGCCAAGTGAGCCACCTCCAGGCTCTCGTCCGCGGTCTCATCCGCGGCCTTGGCGCCGCGCAACGTCCACTGCGCCCGGTCGCTCCACTTGCGCGTCACCTCGCCCAGTTGGTTCACCAGCGCCTCCACGCCAATCAGCCGCGCGCGCACCGACCCGGCTAGGGCGGAGTACACCACCTGAGCCTCGTGTCGAGCGCTCGCCTGCACCGCGTAGTTGTACGTCTGGCTGCACGCGGCCGCATATTCCTCCAGCACAGCCATGGTGTCCCGCACGCGGTAGCCGATCCCGAATAGGCCACGCCGCTGACAGACCTCCTTCGCCTCCTGCTTGGACCGCTCGCGAGCCGCCTCGGACTGCTGCCGCTTGGCTTGCTGCTCTTGCTGTTCCGCCTCCATTAGCCCGCGGTACGTGATCAGTGTCTTCTGCAGCTCGGTCAAAAACTGCGCCAGACCCGGGAGCTTGCCCTGGGAAACCGAGGCCACTTGGCCGCACCATTGGTCCAGCTTGGCCAACGCTTGCTGCTGCAGAATGGTGCGCCGCTGCGCCATATGCCGGTCCGCCGCCGCAATTTGCTGTGCCAGTCGCTGCTCGTGCTGGTCCAGCAAACTGATCGTCTCCGGACAGGGATCGCCCAGGAGCGTCTCCGGGGAGACCGAGTACGACAGGGACCGGCCATTCTCCGTCATCCGCAGGAAATCAATGACGGCGTCCTGGGAGGCCTCTTCCAGGCCGCTGGTCAGGATGAATTGCTTCACTCGCTCCTGGGCCTCGAACCCCTCTGCCGGTGCTCCCAGGAATCCGTTCCGCAGGACAGCGCCGGCCAGTTGCAGCGTGGCGTACCGTCGGATCCGCTCGCGCGGGTACACGTAGGCAGCGTAGCCCAGGCCGCTCAGAACCGGCGCCAGGTTCTGCCCCCGGATGCGCTCCGTGATAAACCCCGACGGGTTGTCCAGATGGCTCTGCAGCGCGCTCTGTGTTCCCGCTGCAGCCTGCACTCGTTCGTCCTGGTATTGCTGTGCTTCCTCCTGGTATTTCATGAACTCATGCAACACGTAATCGCCTACGAGCGCGTACAGCTCCCCGCGAGTCCCAAGCCGTTTGCCCACCTCATTGCTGAGGCCCACGAGGTAAAAGATCTGGAAGGGACGGACGTGTGCGGTGGTCAGCGCCTCGATGTCGATCCCGTACACACCAGGATAGTCGAGCGGGAAATCGGCGTAACTGTGGAAGTGGTCGAGCTCCTTGAGCATGGCGTAGGCGTTGGCGGGGAGCTGCAGTCCGGCCCCACCGCCGCGGACGTCGCTGAATACTCCCGGCTCCACGAAGACTCCGATCGCCCTCGTCTCGGCAACCCCTGCCTGAGCAAGGAAGGCGTGCCGGAGCAAGTAGGCAATGTCAATCGCCATGCCCGCCCCCGTGCCGCCGCACACGGAACCGAACACATAGATTACCGGAGGCGGCTCGTTCGGCCCCAGAGCTGCAGCCGCCTTGTTTACGGGCTCGGTCAGGTCGGCCCATCGGTTATTGACGAGGCCGTAGAACAGCGCCAGACGCCCGACACAGCGGGCCTGGTGGGCGCCCTCGACGACGGAGCCGGGGCGGTACTTCTCCGGGAACCAGTCTTGGACGAACTGGCGTCCGCCGCCCTCGATGAACTGATTGCCGTTGAAGTTTTGCAGCGCCAAGGTATGGATGCCGGAGCCCGCGGGAAACTGCAAGGCATTGGGGTCCGTGTCAATCGCGAGGAATTGGAAGGCCTCGGGCAGGCTGCCGTCGCGCCGGCCAAACACCCGCTGCACGCGACGGTGCACCTGGGCCAACATCGCCGCGCCTGTGCCTCCCAGGCCGACGAATAACACGGCGCCCACCGGTCCTCGGCCCACCACGGGCGCCGCCGGAGCGAACACGGCTTCCGGCGTCTCGTCACTGAACTCCTCCGAAATCTGCAGAATCTCATCCAGCCGGTCTTCGGCCATGGTCAACCCCCCTGATCTCCGTGCCCAACCAGGTGCCGCTGCACCTCCCGGATACCTCGGAGCGTGTCCCCCTCGAGCTACCCGAACTGGGAGAACTCAATTGTATAGTCACCGATCTCGATTACCGCCTCGCTCTTGGCGTCAAAGGCCCGCCCTCGCGTGGTCTCGATACCGTCAACTTTGGTCGCGACACCGGCCGCCTCCGGACACACCACCTGCCCGAGGCGCTTCTGTCCTTCTTTCACGGACTTCACAGTCCACACCTTGTCCTGAGGCAAGCTCGGCAGCTTGATGTCGGCGCGCGGATGGTTCCCGAGCAACAGTTGCTTCTTCCGGTTCCGAGGCGTCAGGTACAACTCTGCCGGCGAGGGCGGATCGGCGCCGCCGGAGGCCGTGGTCTTCATCACCCCGTGGAAGACGAAGCCCTGCCGTGCACGCCAAATCGCCCAGCCGACCAGCGCCAGCACCAGGAGCAGAGCCACGGGAATGCCCAGTCTGATGAGCCAGGTCTTCCACGGCGGCACCGGTGGCGGCGGTAGCTCGAACTGCAGGGGCTCCTCAACCGTCTTCCGCGTGAGATCCGAAGTGGCAATAATGGTGTCCTTGAGGAAGCCGCCGGACGCCAGGGACTTGACCTCCGTGGCCGTGTAGCTCCCTGTAGCCCGGGCGCTGCCGCTGGGCGGGATGACCATCCGGTCCGGTGCCAGCGTGCCTTTCCCCGACCCGGTGGCCACGGTCGCCGTCTGGGCGGCGCCGCCAAAGGTGGAGCGAACCTCCACGGTGAACTCAACTGCCCCAAGTTCATCGAAGTGCGGGTTGCTGACCCTCACGCCCAGCGGTGCCTCATCGGCCGGTGTAACCTCGAAGGCGCCCGCGACCTCCTGCCACTTCTCAACCTCATTCGCCTTGGACTTGATCTTCGGGATGCGGTACATGCCCGGCGTGGTGGTACTCAGAAACTGGTTGCAGTACACGCCGTCACCGGCGGCGGCGTCGCCATGGTCCGCGCTGCCGTCGTCCCACAGGCTGACGCGCTCCTTGGAGCCTGAAGGAGTGACCACTACGGCGGTCAGGTAAACGGAGGCGCCGGTCAGCGGGTGGCCGTCCTCAGTAATGCGAGCCCTAATCGCGGTCGAGGCGAACTGCTTTACCGTCGTGGTCCCCGTCGGCTTCAGCAGCTCAACCTGCACTTCACCCGCCCCGAGAGCAGTCGCCAACGCGATACAAAGCAGGAACGACACCCACCTGGTCGTGCCGCCCATGGGTGCCTCCATCGTCGCCGGGCCAGCCCACTGGCCGGCCCGCTGTGATCAACCAAACGTCTGCCCCGCTCGTGAGCTTACACTTTCGCGCCAAGGCGCGGTGGGACCTTCTGCGCCACGAGTCCGGCCGTTGTCCCCGTGCGATCTTCAATGGGCAAAGCGAACGGGCAGGGTGTCGTGTCACCCAAGGCGAACACGCCTGCCGCGTCCGGGAACTGGGGTGATGAAGTGACTCCCAAAGAACGAGTGTACCGAGCGTTGGCACACGAGGAAACGGACCTCGTGCCGTACATGGTCAGCATCGAGCCCGGCGTGGCGGCCCGGGTGGACGAGTACTACGGCAACACGGACTGGCGCCGGAAGATCGTCAATCACGCGGTCGGAACGGGCCCCAACTGGCGGGGTCCCGAAAGGCCGGACGGGACCTTCGTGGACAAGTTCGGGAGCGTCTGGCAGCAGGGGACGATCTTCCACCTGATCGGTTATCCGCTCACCGAGCCGACCCTCAAGGGATATGAGTTCCCGGACCTGCTGGAAGAGGACACGATTGAGCGGATGGCGCAGTTCTGTGAGACCCATCAGGACCGCTTCAGGTACTGCAACTTCGGCCTGATGTTCTTTGAGCGAAGCTGGTCGCTGCGCGGCATGGAGAACATCCTAGTGGACTTCCTGGAGCACCCGGACTTCGTCGAGGAGCTATTCGACGGACTGATGGAGCTGCACCTGGACCTGATGGACCGGCTGGGGCACTTGCCCTTCGACGCCTTCGGCTTTGGCGACGACTTCGGCCAGCAGAAGGGGCTGATCATGGGGCCCAGAATCTGGCGCCGCGTGCTCAAGCCCAGACTGGCCCGGATGTACGGCAAAGCGCACGAGCTGGGCAAGCGGGTGCATATTCACACCTGTGGCGACGTGAGTGAGATCATGGAGGACCTGATTGAGATTGGAGTGGACATCTGCAACCCGTTCCAACCCGAGGCCATGGATGTTTTCGACCTCAAGCGCCGCTATGGCGACCGGATTACCTTCGAAGGCGGGATCGGCACCCAGGTAGTCTTGCCCTATGGGACGCCGGAAGAGGTGCGGGCCGAAGTCCGCCGCTGCCGCGAGGAGCTTGGTCGGGGCGGCGGATACATCATGGTGACAACCAAGCCGATCATGGACCATGTGCCTACCGAAAACGCCGTGGCGTGTATCGAGGAGATCATTCAGCCGAACTGACGGCGGCTGAGGAGCTGAGGCAAATGCCCCGATCGCGGTGGCAGCTCGATCTGAAGGTGGAGAACCTCGCCGGCGTAGCCGTCCCCAAATGGCCGGTGACCTCCGGCGTTCCACTGCCGGAGGGTCTGGTCAAGAAGACGGATCCGCTCACTCTGGTGGACACTGAAGACAGGCCCGTTCCGCTGCAGTGGGAGCCACTGGCTCAATGGCCCGACGGTACGGTCAAGTGGGCGCTGCTGGACTTTCTGGCGGGAGCGCCGCGGGCCCGCACGGTGCGGTTCCGCCTGCGTCCCGGCCGACCCGCGGAGCCTGCCGAGCGAGTTCGCGTCAGCCGCGCAAAGAGGAAGGTCACCATCAACACGGGCCCTCTGCGCCTGGTTCTAAATCCGGAGGAATTCCGCCTGTTCGAGCGGGTTGACGTACGCGGCGGCAACGGCCGGTACGCGCCCGTAGTGTCGGCGTCCAACTCTTGCCCGGGCCTGCTGCTGCGCGACGCTCGCGGCACGGCGTACACGTCGCACCGCAAGCCCGTGCGCGTGAGAGTCGAGCGCTCGGGGCCGCTGCGCGCCACGGTAGCCGTCGAGGGTGAGCACCTCAGTCGCTCGGGACGCCGCTGCTTCTCCTTCGTTGTGCGTCTGCATGCCTACGCGGGCTGTGACTTCGTGCTGCTAGAGCACCGCTTTCTCAACGACAATGAAACCGGGAACTTCACGAAGATCCGCGAAGTGGCGCTAGTCCTGGAAGCCGCGGACCGTCTCGGCGACGCCCGCATCGGCGGAGCAGCGGGAGTTCACCAGGGGAAGAGCGGCGACATCAGACTATTTCAGGTGGACCACACGCACTATGAGCTGTCCGGCGCGAGCGAGCGGGGCGGTGCGCGGGCCCCGGGATCGCTCAGCGCGAGCACTGAGGCAGGAACGGTCACGGCTGTCATCCGGGACTTCTGGCAGCAATGGCCCAAGAGCCTCGAAATCCAGGGGAAGCAGATCAGACTGGGGCTCTGCCCGACGCTGGAGCCGAAGCAGTACGACGGGCTGGAGCCTCTGGAGAAATGGTACTACCTGTTCCGCGGCGCCAGCTACATGATCAAGACCGGGGTTGCCAAGAGCCACGAGGTCTGGCTGCGCTTCTCGCCCGATCGGCCCGATGAGCAGGCGTTCTGTGCGGCGGCGCAGACGCCGCTAGTTGCGGCCGCTGACCCCGAGTGGGCAATCGCTACGGGCGCCTGGGGGGACCTCGTGCCGGCCGGCGATCCGCGATCACGCCGGTACAACAAAGCGGCCGAGAAAGTGTTCCAGCTTCTGCTCCAGGACGACGAGGAAGTGGGGCACTATGGCCTGCTGAACTGGGGCGACTGGTTTGGTGAGCGCGTCTACAACTGGGGCAACAACGAGTACGACACCGGACACGCGCTGTTCTTGCAGTTCGCGCGCACCGGCGACGCGCGGTACTTCCACGCGGGCCGGCGCTTCGCGCGCCACATGGCGGATGTGGACATTCTGCACGCCATCAACGAGGACTACCTGAACAACGGCGAGATCCGGGCCGGCTACGGGCTCCCCGTCAATGTTGGGGCTGTGTATTTGCACGCAGTCGGCCATGTCGCGGGGTACTTCCCGCTCAAGTGGGCCGCCAAGCGCTTCCCCAAAGCGTATTACTACGGCGACATCCACAATCTGGGGCACCTGTGGAACGAGGGGATGCTGGAGAACTACTACCTGAGCGGCGATCCATGGGCCAAGGAAGCGGCCTTGCAGGTGGCCGATTGCCTGGTGCAGTACTCGCAGGTGCCCGAGATGACCTGGTGGTTCGGCCGGGACCCTCATTGCGGCCGAGTCGCCGGCTGGCCGCTGCTCGCCCTCTGCTCCGCTTACCAGGCCACAGGTCGCGCGAAGTACCTGCGGGCCGCACGGCACATTGTCGAGCACGCGCTGGCGGACCAGGACAAGCACTGCGGCGGGTGGATCTATTCCCTATATCCCGGTCACTGCTTCTGCCACCTGGGCCACGTGGGCATGGCGACCTTCATCACCTGCGTGCTGCTGAACGGACTGATCGCATATCACCAGATTACGGGAGACGAGCGCGTCGCTGAGTCCATCGTCCGAGCTGTGGACTTCATCCTGGCCGATACGTGGGTCGAACACCGAGGCGAGTTCCACTACACCTCCTGCCCCGCCTCCGCCGTGAGACCCGCCACCGGCTCGATGCTGCGTCCCATCGGCTATGCTCTGAAGCTCGCCGGGAAGCAGCGACACCGGGAGGTGCTCACCAAGGGCCTGGAGCGGTCGCTGCAGCACCTGCTCGACCTGCAACCCGGCCGGGCCTACGGCAAGACCTATGCCGCCGGCCAGCGCGACTTCCCCCGCGTGCTCTGTTACCTCTAATCAGGCGAACTGCGGGAGATGGTCGCGGTGAGCCTCGAGCAAGGCGTCGGCGAGGACCTCGGCGCTCTTGCGATCCACGACGCAGCGGTCATACATCAGCGCCTGCACGAACAGATCGCGGCTTCCCTGAAGCGCCGCATCCACGGTGATCTCCACACCGTAGAGCGCCTCCGTCGCCGTGGCCAACACGCCGGGAGGCAGTGGCGGCAGCGAGATCGGCAGGCAGCCGGCCTGTGTCGCCGCGACCGGCATCTCGACGACGAACTCGGCGGGGATGCCGGGAATGGTCCTGTTCGGCACGTTCATGGGGAAAAGCTGCTGCGCGTCGGCGAAGATTGAAGCCACGATGTCAATGAGCGCCTCGTGCTCGCCGGGTTGACGCTCGAAGATGGCATCATCCAGCGGCTGGTCGCCGCGAGCCTGGGCCGCCATGCGCTGGAAGCGCTCGTCGCCGCGCTGAATCACGTCTTCCATTGAGAAGACCTCCACGCCGAGCTTCTTCCCGTAGTAGTCGCCGCCGGGAAAGCGTTCGGGGAAGAACTCGCTTACGTGGCGGTCAAGCACGGCCGGAAAGGCGCCGTAAGTCCGGTACAGCTCCCAGGAGAACGGATTGTCCTCGGGCTCGCCGATCGCTGCCAGCTTGGCGTTCACTCGGGGCCAGAGATCCTCGCCCTGGTGCGCGAAGTGAGTGATCCAGGTCAGGTGATTCATCCCCGCGTACAGCGCACTAACTTCGTCGTACGGCACGCCGATGAACCCGCACAGGTAGCGCAACGTCCCCTGCACGCCGTGGCACAGGCCCACGACGCGCTGCGGTGTGGCCTTGTTGATCGCGCGGCAGATGCACGCCATCGGGTTCGAGTAGTTGAAGAAGTGCGCCTCCGGGCAGAGCCGGTGCACGTCACCAGCGATCTTGAGCATCGGCGGAATCTGACGCAGGGCCCGCGAGATCCCCCCTGCGCCCACTGTGTCGCCCACCGGCTGGAACACGCCGTGCTCGCGCGGGATGTAGACGTCGTTCTCCCAGGCGCGGCGGCCGCCAACGGCAATGGTCGTGACTACCACGTCCGCAGCCGGCAGCACTTCACAGCGGTCAGTCGTGGCCTCGACGATTGCCGACGCGTTGCGCCGCTCGACCATTCTCCGCACCAGTCCCTGCGCGACCTCGAGCGCGCCGGGGTCAATGTCGACCAGGGCGATGGTCCACTCGTCGGCCAGGCCGGACGTCAGTACGTCGGCCACCAATCCAGCCGTGAAGGAGGCGCTGCCCGCGCCAATCAGCACGATCTTGCGGTTGGCCATTGTCGGTCTCTCCATTTGCCGGACCGATGATGAGCAGTGAATTGAGCCTGACGCCCCCAAGGACCTTCCGCCGTCTCACGCGAACCGCGATAGCACGGGACTGCTTTAAGCCTGGCGACCGCGGTTGCGATATGAGACTAGTGTCAATATTGCCACCGAGCGAGGTGCCGCAATGGCCGGCAGTGATTCGCACGACGTACGAGTCCTTGTTGACCAATCGAAAGACACCGCGTGCTCAGGCTCCCTGGTGGACTGCGAGCCGGACGAGGGTCTCCGCACGACCTCGAACTCCCTGCCGCTCAAGCGCAGCACGCTGCGAAAGTACCACTTGCTGGCGATCAGCGGCATCCATGCGCAAGCCTATCGGCGACGGGAGTTGGAGGCGATCGAGGACTTCGTCCGGTCCGGCGGGAGCCTCCTGCTGGCGACCAATGGCGGCGTGTATGAGCGTAGCGTCGGACGTCCGGCCGAGGAGATGCCGCTCAACGAGCTGGCCGGCATGTTCCGCTTTCGCTTCCTCGGTCCGTCTGCTTGCCGGGGTCAAACGACGCTTCGAGCCGATCTATTGCGCGGATACGCGCACAAGGACACTGCACCGGACGGCGCGCACGCGCCGACGGGCTTTCAGCTCGAAGAGACCTCCCTCTCCCTGTGGTCGCCCTTGGGAGTGCCGGCGAGAGCAAGGGTGTTCCTCCGCCACAAGCGCACGGGCGAGGCGCTAGGCGCCTGGAAGAGCCACGGAAAGGGGAAGGTGATCGTCTTCGCCGATCACGACCCCTTCGAGAGCTGGCAAGGGCGGCATCGTCCGCTGCTGGGCTGGCTCGCCGAGGGGCAAGGGCCGCGCGCAGGCCAAGAAGTGCCGGACCACATCGGCCCCCGCGACCAGGTGAAGAAGGATAACGATCTGATCGTGACCTACGAGCATGGGACGGAGAAGCGCCTGGACGCAGCGCTCAACACGTTCCGGGCCGTTTCGCAGTGCCTGAAGGACATCCTCGGGCATCATTGGGAGCAGCCCAAGTACGTGCATGTAACGAACTCCCCCTGCCGTCCGGGGCACTCGTGGCGGTGGCGGAGCCTGCCGGCACATGCCGCCGAGGCCGTGCTGGCGACCGGTGCCTTGTGGCTGACTGCTGCACCTCGGCACTGGCCCAACTGGCACCAGGTCTTCGAGACGCTTCTGCCCGCTAACGGCATCTTTCACGTCCTCATGCTCCACGTCTGGCGCCACCTGGGCCTGCACGAAGAGGCCGACCGATTCGTCGCCGCGTATCGCGCCGAGATGAAGCGGCGGGACCCCACAGGAACGAAATACGACCTGGCCCACAATTACAGCGCTACCGAGGAATGGCACCCCAAGGGGCTGTGCCTATTCCTGCAACTGGAAGATAAGTTCGGCGATGACTTTCTGAAGAACGTGTTGGCGACAATCCCCAAGGAGAAGCCGTGGGAGAAGATTCCGTCCCCGTATGCGTGGACCAGCGACGTGGCCTTGTACTATATGAGCCTGGCGGCGGGCGAGGACCTGTACTCCTGG
>JALGUG010000073.1:0-2305 GCA_029820995.1 Candidatus Zipacnadia bacterium | reverse complement strand
GCGGCGTGCGGCGCTCAGCGCCTCGGCATCCGAGCGCGTCGAGGCCTTCGGCTGCCTGGCGGACGATGAGGAGGAGAAGGCGGAGGGCAGAAGCCTGTCCGACCGAGCAATTCGCGGGGTCCGGTTGGCAAACTCGTCCGACAGCCGGGCAAAGAAGATCCTGGAGGGCGTCATCAAGAGCACGAAGGACGACGCGCTGGCCGCAGTGGCGGCGCTGCACCTGGTCAAAGCGGGCCACAAGGAGGCGGCTCCCGTCCTCTGTCGGCTCGCAGCGAAGCAGAACCATCGGTTTCAGCTTGAGGCCTCATACGTGCTGGAGAAAATGAAGTGCCCCGGACGCCGGAGATTGAGCTTCACGGCGCTCAAGGACGAGCACGGCCGCCCGACCTCGCGCTTGGAGGTCGAGCATAGCGGCTACCTGATGATCCATCCGATGGTGGACGGGCACAAGGTCGCGAACGTGCTCTCAGCTCCGGGGTACTTCCACTTCCCGTTCAACACGCACGCCACGGCCACGTACATCTGTTGGGTGCATGGCTCGCCGCAGTGGCGCCGCCGGGGCCTGACTCGGATCGCGATGGAAGCCACGATGCGGCATCCGATGATCCAGGCGCGGTCCTGCATCGAGCTGCACACCGGAACGCGCAACGTCGCTCACCCGCTGTATCGGAGCTGCGGCTTCACCGACGCTCGGTTGGCGTGCCACTACAAGCGCCCGCTGCGCGGGGAAGCCGTGGCGCCACCGCCCGAGGGGGTCTCCTTCCGCAGCTACCGGGAGGGTGACGCCGCGGCTATGGCAAAGCTGCTGAGTGAGGTGTGCGATTCCTGGTTCGGCCACGGTCGCTTCCGGACGCGCGAGTTGGGCCCGCGGGACATCGCGTTCCTGGCACACCGCGACGGTAAGCTGAGGGGCTTCGTCCACGTCCATGCCGTTGAGGGAGACGTGGCGCGTCTCGGCCGGCTCTGCCTGCGGCCGCTACAGGACGACAAGAAGAAGGACAGCGATCAGAAGAAGGACGAGCCCGAACGGATCGCGCTGGGTCTGCTCGGCCTAGCGCACGAACGGGCGCGCGAGGAGGGCGCGAAATACATCGAGTGGTACAATCCGCCGGAGGATCCGCTGATCCTGAGAGTCCTGGGGCTAGCCGGCTACGGCTGGACGCGTTCCGGTGGAGTGTACATGTTCGGCGTCCGGAATCTTGAGCAACTATTGAGCGAGATCTCGACGGTGTTCGAGCGCCGAGCGCGCGACGGTGACCTGACGGACTGGCGGGGCGCGATTCTCCTACAGGGCCAGAAGCAGCGAGGCAAGCTGGTGCTGGAGGCCGGGAAGGCCGCTGCCGCGCTGCCCAAGGCGCGACCCGGCGACATCATCCTGACCACGACGGACGATGTGCTCAGCGCCATCATGCTGGGACGGCGCACTCCCTTCGAAGCCTTCCTGCAGACCGATCTGAGCATTGAGCCCCGTGTCGGCGGGCGCCTCGTGAAGGTGCTCGAAACGCTCTTCCCGCGGGTCCCCATGATGGGCTAGCCCCGCACAATGACGGAGCGCGGTTACGCGCACGCAGGAAGCGCGGCGGCTGCTGCCGAACAGAGGTCTGCAGTGTGCGCACGCATCACCACCCCAGTGCGGCCCCGCGGCGGCCCTTTATGGCGGAACAGTCCCCTCGAATTCTGTGCACCAAGCCCCGTGGCAAGGTGGCGAAGCTGCTGGGCAACCTCGGCGTCGAGGTAGAGCCGTACGAGGCCGGCGAGGCCCTCAAGCGCTGCGACCGGTATATCCTGGGGCCGAAGGCGGCCGCCGACCGGAAGACGGGCTCGGGCTTTGGCGCCTCCATTGCGGACAAGACGCTCTTTGTGCAGGCCGTGGACCTCGCAGAGAACTTCACTGTCCGGGCGCTGATCGTAGAGGGAGAACTGTTCCCCGAGTACAGCTCCTTTCACCCCCGCGCCATCTACGGCGCGCTGTCCTCCCTGCCCTTCCAGTACGGCATCACCGTGCTACAAACGAAGAGCCCGGAAGAGACGGCCGAGGTCCTGCACATAATGGCCATGCACGCCCAATACGGTGTACCGGAGATCTCGCTGCACCCCAAGCGCAAGGCAAGAGATCTCGCCGATCAGCAGCGGCGGATCGTGGAGATGTTCCCCGGTGCCGGTATGGTCGGCGCCCGGAGGCTCCTGCAGAAGTTCGGCTCGATCCCGAGGTTGGTCGCGGCGACGGACGAGGAGCTGCTGGAAGTGCCGGGCTTCGGGAAGAAGAAGGTGAAGCAGCTCCGCGCTGTCCTGGAGGCGGAGTACG
>JALGUG010000350.1 GCA_029820995.1 Candidatus Zipacnadia bacterium | reverse complement strand
CCGGGGCGCACCACCACCAGGCCCTCTTGCACCTCCACTTCCGGCTCCAGTCCCCAGTAGCTCCTCCGGAGCTGGTGTTGATCCCGGAAGGCGAACTGCGGCCGCACCAGCAACACCACAGGCCCGGGCGCCGCCATCAGCTCGTACGTGACGACGGTTGTATTCTCGCCGTGCACGGCGCACAGCCTCTTCTGCAACCGAACCCCTTCACACTCGTAATCCCACACTGGGAAGGGCCCCAGTCGGAACCGTTGCACGTAGTCGCAACCTCGGGGGAAGACTGCGCCCGGGTAGATGTTGCACGAAATGCCGACCTCGTGATCATTCCATCGTAAGGTCTCTTCAGCCTTCGCCACGAGCACACTTCGTCCGGCGCCGGCCGGCTGCGCCACCACTAAGAGCCCATGATAGCGCCGCGTGTTGGCGCCCACGACCGTCGAACTCGCGTACCCGCCGAGCCCGTTGGTCTCGAGCCATTCGTGCTCCAGCGCCGTCTCCAGGCTCGCACATGCTTCCCGATTGAGTTCCACGCTTTCCTCCCCTCTTCCCCGTAGCACTGCTCCCTCAGGTTCGACGGCTCCCCCGAGCATCGGTCGTGCTCGGTCCCCGGCTCTCTAGGGCAACCTCATACTGCTGACCATCTGCTCGACGATCGGCCGGAACTTGTCCCAGCTCTGCTCCGGACACATTGCGATGACCGACCATCCCTTCTGGGACCCCAGCGCCGTGATCCGCAGGCCGCGCATCTTGAACTTCTGCATCAGATGCGAGTTGGTGCAGGTGAACTCCGCGCGCACGGCCGCCGCGCCGCCGACCGTGGTCTGCTGCAGAGAGGACTCCTTATAGCCCGGATAGGAATGCTTGAACTCTGACGTCGTGAACTCGTGAACCTTGACTTCCGGGCGTCCGCTCATCCTGGCGGCATCGCCCAGGAAGGACATCGTGTCCGAGCCGACGACCTTCACGTACACCAGCTCGCCCCCCTTCACGGTCACATTGTACTTGACCCCCTGCACCTCCCCGGTGACGATGGTCCAACCCTTCGGAACGGCCATCTGGAAGCCTTCCGGCCCCTCGAACAGCTCCCACTCTTGCACCTCCGGCACTCGACCGGCTACAGCCCCGAGCACACGGCTAATCACGTAACCACCCACCACGAGTACCACAAACAGCGCTCCCACGATTATCCAGGCCAGGATCGGCCCCTTCTTGCGCCGCTGCTTGGTCTCGGAACGCACCGGCGGCCCCGCCTGCGGCGCCGCCGGCGGAACGGGCGCTCCGGGGGGTGGCTGGCCCGGTTGCTGCGGATAGGCCTGCGGCTGTGCCGGCGGAACCGGGGCGCTCAAGGGTGGTTGGGATGGCTGCGGTGGGTACGCGGCCGGCTGAGGTGGGGTCGGTGGCATTGGCGGAGCCGGACCCCGCTGAGCTGAATGCTGTGGATAGCCTGGCGGCGGTGGCTGTGGCGCACCCGGCGGCACGGGCGGCGCAGGCGTCCCGGCGGGTGGTTGTCCGGCTTGCGGAGCAGCACCCGGTTGCTGCGGCGCTTGGGGGAATTGTGCTCCGCCAGGCGGTGCCGGCGCCGCTGGCTGTTCACCCGCTGTCACGACCGCTCCACACCACTGACACGTAGGGCGATTCCCAGTCTCTCGACCACACGATGGGCAGATCATGCTCGTCGCCTCCTCGGCCAGCACGCTCTCCATCCAGTCATTCCAACTCTATTTTCTTATTCGTGCCCGCGTCTCGGCTTCCTTCCCGACGGCGGACCCGCTGCGCCGAACGCCCATAGCGCTGTTTGCCTTGACTCTGAATCACCTCTGTGATAACATTCGCATGGTGGGGCTTCTGACTTACCAAGCCAGTTTCTTGGCTCAGAAGTCCATTGTGGTACACTTCCGCGTACAGGTCGGGCCGGGTAGCGGCCTGCCAGTGTGCGGCCCAGTGATTTTGCCGCTACAGTGCCGCCAATGCCGGCGTCCGAGAGCCTGGCGCGCTATTACAGCACGAGCCGCAGCCTACGTCACTGCACCGGGTGAGGTCAGTGTCCAGCCATCAGGAAGCCGACGGCATACCAATGCCGCCGCGTCCCAGTCGGCGATCCCAGCGATCTGTTGTCCGTCAGCGGCAGTTTCAGCAAGACCTGGCAGGTGTGGGCCTGGTTGCGCTGGGCCTATTGCTGTTCGTCAGCCTGCTGGCTGGTCCGCGCGGCCTGATCCCCCGTGCACTCGTGCCCACCCTACTGTACCTTTTCGGGTTGGGTGCTTACGTCATTCCCGCAGCCTGTCTGGGCATCGGCTTCACCTTTGTCATCACACGCCACGTTCTGGCAGTGCGCCGCCTGAGTGTTGGGGCGCCATTGCTGTTCCTGGTTCTCCTCGCCTTTTGCCACCTCCAAATTGAGCCCGGCCGAGAGTTCGACCTGCAGGTCCTCAGCTCCGGCGGCGGCATCCTGGGCGGGAGCCTCACCTGGATCTCGCGTCAGGCCGTGGGCCAGTTCGGTAGCTATCTGGTCCTCTTCGTGCTAGCCCTGATTGCCCTTATGATCCTGACGGGGGCTACAGCCCGCGACCTGTTGCTCACCATCGGGCGTGGCCTGCGCGTCGCCGTGCGCTGGCTGTTCGCGGATCGCCGTGCCCAGGTCATTGCGCGCCGCCGTTCGCGTCGCCCGGCCTCAGCCGGCAATCCGGCGCCCGCCCCCGGCGGCACTCCTCCGCCTCCCGGTCTGCCGCCGGCCGGCCCCTCTGCTCCGCCGGTCCCGAGGCCTCCTGCCTCGGACCGCCGCGGCCGGCGCTCCTCCGGCCACAGCTCTGGGCAAACCTCAGGGGAGACTGCCCAGCTCGCGCTCCTGACCCCGCCTCGCCCCTGGCGGCACCCGAGCCTGGACTTGCTGGCCCCCCCGGAGGCGAACGCCAACGAAGAGGCCCAGCAGCAGGAGGCGGAAGAGAACATTGTCCTGGTCGAGGATACGCTAGCGTCCTTCGGCATCAATGCCCGCGTGGTGCGCTATGAACGCGGTCCCGCTGTGACGCGCTATGAGGTCGAGCCCGAGCGCGGTATCCGCGTCAACCGGGTAGCCAACCTCGCCGACGATCTCGCGCTCGCACTGGCAGCCCTCGATGTCCGTGTCGAGGCGCCGATTCCCGGCAAGGCGGCGATCGGCATCGAGGTCCCCAACCGCGACGTCGCGATCGTTCCGCTCCGCAGCATCCTGGAGACCCAGGTCATGCGGCGCCACCCCAGCAAACTGGCCTTTGCCGTCGGCAAAGACATCGCCGGAGAGGTCGTGATTGGCGATCTCGCCCGAATGCCTCACCTGCTCATCGGCGGCGCGACCAATGCCGGCAAGAGCGTCTGCCTCAATTGCATCATCGCCAGCATCCTGTACCGCGCGCGCCCCGACGAAGTCAAGTTCATCATGGTGGACCCCAAGCGCGTCGAGCTGAGCAGCTACGACGGGATCCCCCACCTGATGGCTCCCGTCGTGCAAACTGCGCCCCAGGCCGCCGACGTGCTGCGCCAGGCCATCGCCGAGATGGACCACCGCTACGACTTGTTCGCCATCGAGGGCGTCCGCAACATCAGCGAGTACAACCAGCGCATCTCCGAGCGCCTGACCGAGGGCGACGTGGTTGAACTCGGCGAGGATGGCGAGCCCCTGCGTCCACTGCCCTACGTGGTCATCGTCATTGATGAGCTGGCGGACCTCATGATGCAGGCCCGCCACGCCTTCGAGCAATCCATCTGCCGGATCGCGCAACTGGCACGCGCGACCGGAATTCACCTGGTGGTGGCTACCCAACGCCCCTCCGTAGATGTGGTCACCGGCCTGATCAAAGCGAACATCAGCTCCCGCATCGCTCTGGCCGTCGCATCCCAGCACGACTCGCGCGTCATCCTGGATCACGTCGGCGCCGAGCGACTCATCGGGCGCGGCGACATGCTGTACAACCCCATTGACGCCAGCAAGTCGCGCCGCATTCAAGGCGCGTACATTGACGGCACCGAGGTCGAGCGACTCGTCGAGTTCCTGCGCAGCCAGGGC
>JALGUG010000349.1 GCA_029820995.1 Candidatus Zipacnadia bacterium | reverse complement strand
ACGCCTTTGCTCTCCAGGAACTCGTGGTAGCTGCCGGTACGCACAAAGCAGATGTCCTGACTGTCCCGCGTCTCGGCGGTCGGCAGAGCCAGATCGCGCGCCGCCCGGCGCACTTGCTCCTTGCGGAGTTCGCCGACCGGAAGCAACACCTTGGGCATGGTCGTTTGGTTCAGATGACACAGCGCGTAGGATTGATCCTTGGCGGCGTCGCGTCCTGGAAGCAGCTTGTATTGCCCATCGGGGTCCCGGCAGATACGTGCGTGGTGGCCGGTGGCGATGAAGTCGGCTCCAAGGGCCAGGGCTCGAGTGAGGAAGACTCCGAACTTGATGTACTGATTGCAGCGCACGCAGGGATTAGGCGTATAGCCGGAGGTGTATTCCTGGACGAAGTCGGCGACGACATATTCAGCAAACTCCCACTCCAGCGACCAGACCTGGTGTAGGATCCCCAGTCGCGAACAGGCGCGGCGCGCCCGGTGCGTGCTCTCTGCAGTGCAGCAGGAAGCCTCCTGACCGTCGGTCGCGACGCCACGGCCCAACAGCTTGAAGGTCACCCCGATGACCTCGTATCCATCACGTTGGAGCAGGTGCGCCGCCACGGAACTGTCCACGCCCCCGCTCATGGCGACATACACTTTGGGTCTCATTACTTCATCCGCACTCGTAGTGTGGTGGGGATTCTAGTGGCACAAGCCTGCTCGGCTGGTCGGAAGCGGGGGCCGCTAGCCGGTCGAGTCAAGCGGGCGCGCCAGGAGTTGCAGGAGCTCCTGGCATTTGAACGGCTTCAGGAGGCACGGTACGTCGCTCGCCGCGGGCGCTCTGTCTTTGTCACGGAGCGGGAAGCCCGTCATCAAGATAACGTGCTTAGCAGGGTCCTTGCCACGAGCGGCGACAGCTTGGCAGAGCTCCTCACCGCTGGCGTCAGGCATTACCAGGTCAAAGACGTAGAAGTCGTAATCTTGTGTGTCAATGGCCTGGCGAGCAGCGTCTGCTTCGCCGATGCTCTCGACCTCGTAGCCGTGGGTCCTCAAGACGTCCGCGAGGACGGCCAACAGGCTAGCTTCGTCATCCACGAGCAGTATGCGGGCACGCCTTTGCGAACTGCAACTGGTCTCGTCGCCGGCGAAGCCACTCATGTCGCGCATCACCGCCATGCCGGCCGCTGGAAGGCCGGCAACTGTCCGGGAGAAACAGAGTCTTCGGTCTTCTGCGTTCCCTACAGCTCCTCCGTCTGCTCTCCGAGAAGCTCACTGACGGAGCGGTTCTCGTTGACGCGCAGGATTGCGTCGCCGAGCAGCTCAGCGATGGAGATGACCTTGATCTTGCTTCGCTGCTTGGCCTCAGGCAACGGGATCGTGTCGCTGACCATCAAGTGCTTCAAGGAGGACTCCTGCACCCGGTCCGGAGCATCGCCACAGAGGACGCCGTGGGTGACGTAGGCGTAGACCTCTGTTGCGCCATGGCTGGAAGTGTTCTCGGCCGCGTTGATCAGAGTCGAGCCCCCCAGGATGAAGTCATCGAGGATGACGGCTCGCTTGCCCTCGAGCTCGCCCACCACCTCGATCGTCTCCACACCGGTCGGATCGTTCGTCGGGTGACGCTTGAAGACAATGGCCACGTCGCAGTGCAGCATCCCGGCCAGCTTCACTGCGTGTTCGACACCGCCTTCGTCCGGCGCGACCACCACGGTGTCTGGTCCGCCCAGGCCTTGCTTGCGCGCATCCTGAGCGGCTAGCGGCAGCCACGACAGATGATCCACAGGGATGGTGAAGAACCCCTGAATGGCACCCTCGTGCAGGTCCACGGTGAGAACTCGATCGGCGCCCGCGGCGACCAGCAGGTCCGCCACCAAGCGCGCGGAGATAGGTTCGCGCCCCCGGAACTTTTGCTCTTGCTTGGCGTACGGATAGTACGGGATTACGGCCGTCAGCCGCTCGGCCGAGGCACGCCGGGCGGCATCCAGCATCACCAGCAGCTCGACCAGGCGCTCGTTCACGCCGTTGCCGAAGGATTGGATGATGAATACATCTGCACCGCGGACATTCTCACCAAGCTGCACGCGCACTTCCCCGTTGGGCCAGGTGTCCACGATGGCGGCTGCGACAGGCTCCTCGATTCTACGCGACACCGCGCGCGCCAGGTCCCCCGCACCGTTCCCAGCAAACAGCTTCAACGGCACGACACGCCGTTCCATAGTCTGCTCCCCTCGGGGCCCCAATGCTGGGTGGAGCGGCTGGCACGCTGCCTCTGGCTCGTACAATGCCTGGCGGGCGCCTCAGTGTCGAGCGCCCGCCGGTCCACAGCCCGATCATGCATGAACGCACAGGCGCTCCTCTAGAGGCTGTTTCATAACCTCAACGACGAACGGCAATCGCGCGTGCAGGCGCTCGTAGAAAGGTTATGAAACAGCTTCTAGTCCGTTTGCCCGTGCGGACAAACCGAGATCCAGGTCACAGCTTGGCCCTCTCACACCCGTATGCGTAGGGAGTATAGGATGTGGGCCGCCGCGAGTCAAGGCAGAGCGACAAGGGGGCAGCCCAGGCTTTGCGGCCCATACCGATCAGCGCATTTGCGGTGTCATGCGTGCTTTGCCTCGTGGCTTGATAGGCCAGTGGGTTTGTGGTAGAATCACTGATGTCTTATGCGACGCAGAGCTGCCGGTCGGAGCCAGTCTTGATGTCCGACACCAATGATAGCAAACTTGACGAGCTGCAGCAGCGGCTGGACGTGCTCGTCCGGCAATACGCTCATCCGGCGGAGCGTCGGATCGGGTATGGCAACCTGCGCCGAGAGTATTCTACGTGGGGAGAAGGCGACAAGGCCACCACCAACATCGCGATCGTCTATGAGACCCCCGGCGGGTCCACGGCTCAGGTGAATATCGCTTACAATCATGGCTCGGGCGAGTTCACCTATCTAGAGCGGGGCCTGGAGTCCAAGGTAGTGTCACGCGATGTGGACGAAGTGATGACCACGGTTCTCCAGGAGATCCAGGCCATCCCGGAGAAGCGGCTGCGCACACTCAAGCGGCAGATCGAGCGTTGGCACGAGCAGGGCAAGTCCCAAAGCGAGTTGTTCGCCGAGATGAACAAGCTCCTGCAGTCGGAGTTCATCGGTGGCAAGATCACCAACCAGGAGTTGCGCCAGGGCATTCACCACGCCATTCGCCTGCGCCGTGAGGGAGGAACCGCTCCCGAGTGAGCGGCAAAGGAGTGTCTACCATCGCTCGACAAGTGGCGGCCATGATTCGAGCCCGGCTGGCAGGAATGGCTGAACACGGCGCGAGTGCTGAGGACCTGATCTGCGAGCTGGCACGTATTCTTGAGTCTGAATCAGGCCAGGGACGGGTAACGCACGCCGAACTCAAAGAGATCAGTGACCAGGCTTTTGCGCTGGCGGCCGCGGCGCGGGAGTAGACCACGCATCGCTGTCCGCAGTTGGAGCGGAGGTGTTTTGGTCCGAAACGGCTGTCGCGCTGGGTACATGGGGAGAAGCAGTTGTGGCCGCCTTCGCTTCGGCGGAAGCGGCTGATTGCTGATGGAACGACTGGGTCGCAAGGTCTATTCCTGGGCGGGGACCACGGTGATGCTATCGTCAATTTCCTCTTTGAGTCGCGCCTCGATACCCATCTGAAGCGTCAACTGGGCCATCGGACAACCCCGGCAAGCGCCCTGGAGCCGCACCGTTACCGTGCCGTCCTCTGCTACGTCCATCAGCTCCACATCCCCACCGTCACGCTGAAGTGCGGGCCGGATGTGGCCCAGCACTTCCTCGACTCGCTCTCTGGTGATCGTTGCTGCCATATTGCGTGTCCTCCCCTGTATTGCGCGTCTTCAGATTGGCATTAATATAACTTACTCAGTCACATTTGTAAATGCCGCTCCCGCCTAGAACTCCCGTGCTGGTACAACTATCCGCCCACTTAGATGATGCGCTCAGGGAGGGGTGCCGACCGGTTGCTCGGCCGTCGGCGCGGCACCGGTCTCAGCCGGCTGGGGAACGCTGGAGCCGCCCGCGGCGGTCGTTACCTGGTCCACTTTCCAGCCCGTCCGC
>JALGUG010000348.1 GCA_029820995.1 Candidatus Zipacnadia bacterium | reverse complement strand
GTTTTTGGGCAGTGGCATGTTTGGTTCTCAGCCTGGTCTCGAGCGCGCGAGCAACCACCGGCTCCGGGGAGTCTGCGGAGTTTGTCATCAACCTGACCGGCGCGATGGATCCGGGCGCCACCGGCGGCTATCCGAGCACGGGAAGCGCGGAGTCCACGGAGCTGGCGCTGGACTTGCGAGGCCTGGGCGCGCGAGGCGCATACGCCGAGTCCGATGTGTTCCAGATCAACCTGCTCGGGCTGGACGGGGGCCTGGCGGTGTGGGGCAAGGTGCTGGACGGGACCACCGGCCGGCCGATTTCCGGAGCGCGGGTGGAAGTGGCGGGGCGCGCCGATACCAGCGACGAGGCCGGAACTTACCGGGTGTCTGGGTTGACCCCCGGAGCGCACCAACTGAACGTCAGCAAGGCGGGCTATGCGCCGCTGGAACTGCCGCTGACGTTGTCTCCCGGCGCAGTTGTCCAACGGAACGTGACGTTGTTCGCCGTCGAAAGCGCCGGCTCGCTCCCTCGCGTTATCTCGGTGGCCTCGCGTTACGCCGGCACGCCGCATTTCCTGGAGAAGGTCAAAGCGTGGATCGCAACCGATTTCAAGGTCGAGTTCACAGCGAACGTGGATTGGGCGGGTCATCCGCCCGGGACGGTGCGATTTCTCACCCCAAACCGGACGTATGAAGTGGCCGCGACGGGGTCCAGAGTTACCCAGTTGGTGAACGTGACGAGGGATTTCCCGGCGGGTGGACAATTGGAGGTGATGGCACTGGCCGGGGACGGGACGGCGTCCGAGCGGCAGACAGCTCCGATGGTGGTGGCCGTCCCGCCAGTTTCATCGGTTTGGTATGTGGACACCCCCATCGGCAGCGGCTACCGCTATCAAACGGGACTGAACCTTGAGTTCATCGAGCAGGGGGTGGACGACGGCGTGATCCCGAAAAACCTGCCCATCTTTGGCGGTAAGGCCTTTAAGGTGAAGTACATTCCCGAGATCAAGATGACCATGAACCAGAACGGGCGGGCGGAGTTTGACTTGCGTTGGAGCAAGTACGGCAAGGTTCTGGACCGCGAGTGGGGACGGAAACACAACTTTGGCAAGGTGTGGCGGATGATGGGCGATTTCCTCGAGAAAGGCCGGCTGGATAGGCGGCGGCTGCCAAAGGCCGCGATTGCGGGGATGGAGTTGACGTTCTTCCCGATGCTGTCCGGGGCAATGCAGTACAACGATGCGGCAAGGCGTTGGGACTGGGTGGAGGGGGAGTTTGGGTTGGGCGGCAAGTTCAAGCTCAAGAAGAGCTGGCCGTTTGTCTTGATGGCTGGTCCGGTGCCGGTGCCGATGTACTTCAAGTGCGGCTTGGAAGCGACGGCGGATGCGCTGCTCGAAGTTCAAGCGCTGGAGCCGCCGCGTTTGAACGGGGACTTCCGATTCGATCCGCGCGTCCGGGGCTCGCTGGGCGTTGGAGCGGACGAAGCGTTGGCAGTGGAAGGCTGGGCTGGCGGCGGGGCAAACTTCGTCCTGAAATGGCCGGAAAAACCGACGCTGCAGGAATTGACGATTTACATAGACGCTGGCGTAACGGTGTACGCGTTTCTGTTCAAGTGGGAGAAGAAAGCGCTGCGCTGGGATTGGCCAGAGACAGGCGGCACGGCGGTCCGGACAACCCAGATGAAAACGCCGGCGCAGGCCAAGCCGGTGTCGCGCGAGTACGTGAAGGCGGCGGATTATGGGCGGTTCAGGGGCCGGCTGGCAGCGGCGGCGCTGCAAAGCGCGCGGACCGGCAGCCGGGTGCAACTGGCTGCTTTGCAAGAGCAGGTTTTTCCGTTCTCGGAACCGGCCGGCGCCGCCCACGGAACCAACGTAGTCCTGACATGGCTGTACGACGACCCAGCGCGGGCTGCTCAAGACCGCACCCTGCTGGTGGCTTCGAAGTATCACGGGGAGGAGTGGCAAGAGCCGCTGCCCGTGGCGGACGACGGCACGGCGGATTTCCATCCGCAGGCGCGAATCTTTGCGGATGGTTCGGCGGTGGTTGCCTGGGAGAACGAGAAGACAACCATGCCGGAAGGAGCAACCTTCGAGGACATGCTGCGGAACTTGGAAATTGCGGCGGTCTGGCTGGATCCCGCGACCGGTCAATGGCAGCTGGCGACAGCTTTGACCAGAAACGCCTTCCTGGATCGGAGCCCCAAACTGGCCGCAGCTAAGAAGGACGATGTGCTGCTGACGTGGATCGCCAACCCGGCAAGCCATGTGACCGGGAACGCCGAGCATCCAAACGAAATCTGGTTCAGCCGCTGGGATGGGACGAAGTGGAGCACCGCCGCGCTGGCCGCGACCATACCGTTGCCCCTCCTGAAATATGATTTGGCCTACGACGGCGCGAAAGGCACGCTGGTCTTCAGCGCCGATACGGATGGCGACCTGGCAACGGTGGCGGACCGCGAGCTGTACGCAATGGCGTTCCAGCAAGGCACCTGGAGCGGACTACAACGGCTGACCGATGATGAGCAGACCGACGAGAATCCGCACCTGGCCCACGACGCCGAGGGAGCGCTGGTGTTGACTTGGGTAAAAGGGAACGCAGTCAGAAGTGCGGTGGACCTGGACATGGCCGCCGCCAAGGTCATCCACGAGGCGGAGTACTCGTCGAACTTGGCGGATTTCCAATTAGCGACTGACGGCGCGGGGCGACTGGCCCTCGTTTGGGCCGAGCCCTCCGAGTACAGTTCGGATCTTTGGGCGATATTCTACGACCCGGCGCTTCAGCTTTGGGGGCGGCCGAAGCAGTTGACCCATGATTCCGAGATCGAGCGGCAGATAACCCCGATGTACTTCGGCGCCGACATGATTTTGGCGGCGTACGACCGGACGCAAATCGACGTGGAGTCGGTGCGGCGGGTGACGGCTTCCGGCCGCGTGGTCACGTTGGGCATTCCCAAGCCGGGGGGAACAGATTTGTTCGTGATGACCTACCAGTTCGGCCAGGACTTGGCGCTGAAGCCGGACAGCTTCTACTCGCTGCCGGCTAATCCAGGACTAGGCGAGCGGCCAACCTTCTGGCTGACCGTGGTCAATGAGGGAGACCGGCCGGTGGCGGGAGCCGAAGTTGTCTTCTACCATGGTGATCCGGGCGTGGGCGGAAACGAAATCGGGCGGCAGACGGTGGCGGAGTCTCTGCGGCCGGGCGACGAGGTCGAAATTCCCTTCGAGTGGGTGGTCCCGGCTACGGACACGCCGATTGACGTGTACGCTGTGGTGGATCCGGACCAAGCGTTCGAGGACGCGGACCGGTCGAACAACGCGCTTTCGTTGCGGTTGGCCCAGGCCGATTTGCTGATTCAGGCCGTGAGATGGAGTCGGGTTTCGACCAATCAACTCTCCTTGATCGCTCGAGTGGCCAACGAAGGGGCGATCCCGAGTTGCCCGGCTCGGCTCGCCTTTCAGCTTCAAGGCCAGACCCCCGCCGAGCTGTTTGCGACGGACGTCGATGTCCTTCAGCCCGGAGAGAGCCGCGAGCTGGGGTTCCTCTGGGGTGTGTCCGCTCTGAGCGGCGACGCGAAAGTCCTCGTCACCCTGCTGGATCAGCCGGCAGGCGGGGACGTGGATCCGACGAACGACTCGGCCACGCTGGTTATCCAACGGGCGCAGGGCGGGACGACAGATCTGCGATTCTCCAGCCTGGTTTTGCTGCCCACCGGCGAGTTCCAAGTACAGGTCATCGGGCCGGCTGGCCGGCCGGTGCGGATTGAGGCATCGGACGATCTCATTGAATGGACGCCGGTGTGGAGCACCGAGACCTTCCCAGGGCAGGTGGATTGGAGGGATCCGGAGTCGGCCGCGCATGTCCGGCGGTTCTATCGTGCGATGATACCTTGAGCTGGCTTGCCAGTTGGCAACAGCCCCGCATGGGGCTCTTCAAGGAAAGATCGGGAATCTGTTCCACCGCCTCTTCCGGGGCGGTTGAGGGATGGCTTGTGAACAGGGGGCAGGTCCTTGGGCCCTTCGAGTCCGTGGGGCTGAAAACGGCGCTTGTATTCGTAAAACCGGCTTCGGGAGACGCCCCGGCGCCGG
>JALGUG010000347.1 GCA_029820995.1 Candidatus Zipacnadia bacterium | reverse complement strand
GCGAGACGCTCGCCTGCGGCACCGGAGCCTCGGCCGCTACCGTCGCGGGTGTGCTTAACGGCCTCAGCGAACGGGCCGTCGAGGTCGAGCTACTGGGGGGGCGGCTGCAGCTAGAGTGGGCCGAGAACGATCACGTGTTCCTCAGTGGCCCGGCTGAGCAATCCTTTGAGGGCGAGTTCGACCCCGAGACCTTGCTTGCTGCAGCGCGCGCCCGGTAGGATGCCTTTTCCCGTCACTCAGCCATCGTATGGTCTCAGCCCTGTCCAGCGTGTCGGATGCTCTGCCGGCAAACGGATGCGCCGCGTTCACGTCCTTTAACCAATCGCCCGTGGCGACATACATAGGGGGTTGATGTGGCATGGAGCTGGCCCAGCGTCTGCAGCGGATCCCGCCTTATCCCTTCCTTGAACTCGCGCGTCTCAAGGAACAGGCTCTGCGCGATGGTGTGGACCTCATTGATTTCGGGATCGGTGATCCGGACCAACCGACCCCGCCGCACATCGTTGAGGCACTCTGCGAGGCGGCTCGCGATCCGGCGACGCACTGCTACGATGAGAGCGGCTTTGGCACCCCGGAGTTCCGCCACGCCGTCGGGCTGTTCATGAGGAGGCGCTTCGGTGTCGAGCTCGACACGACGAGCGAAATCCAGACTACGTTGGGCAGCAAGGAGGCACTGGCCCACATTGTGTGGGCGTACTGCGACCCGGGAGACATCGTCCTTGTGCCCGACCCGGCCTACACCGTGTATCGCAACAATGCCATCTTCTGCTCGGGCGTGCCGTACCCGATGCCCTTGACCGCACAGAACGCCTGGCTGCCCGACCTGGACGCCATTCCGCGCAGCGTGGCTCGGGACGCGAAGATGATCTTCGTTAATTACCCCAATAACCCCACCGGCGCCGTCGCTGAGCTCGATTTCTACCGCGAGCTGGTCGAGTTCGCGCGCCAGCACGAGCTGATTATCTGCCAGGATTGTGCCTACTCCGAGGTGTTCTACGAGGGCTACCAGCCCCACAGCATCCTGGAGGTCGAGGGAGCCAGGGACGTAGCCATTGAGTTTCATTCGCTCTCGAAGACCTTCAACATGACCGGCTGGCGCGTCGGTTGGGCGGTCGGCGGGGCCGCCCATGTGGCCGCGCTGTCCAAACTGAAGAGCAATGTGGACTCCAACACATTCATGGCCGTACAGCGCGCGGCGACCGCCGGCTTGACTCATTTCGAGGACTTCGCAGAGGAACGCCGAAGGACGTACCAGGCCCGCCGCGATGCCATGGTCGAGGGCCTCAATGACCTGGGCTGGAGGCTGGAAAAGCCCAAAGCGACCTTCTACCTCTGGGCGCCTGTGCCGTCAGTGCACAGCTCCGAGAGCTTCTGCAAGGCGCTACTGACTAGGTGCGGCATTCTGGCCACGCCCGGCGGGGCCTACGGAGATCACGGCGAGGGGTACTTCCGCCTGTCACTGACCGTGCGGGCCGACGACCCGGTTGCTCGCATCCAGGAGGCGCTCAGGCGGATGCGCGAGGAGCTCAGCGTTTCCTTCGACTAGCGGGGTCGGCTGTTGCCGCTTGCCCGGAGGGCCTCGCCGAGAGCGGCCGACCCGCAAGGACAGGCAGCGATGGGTCACGAGGCGCGACATCACATTGACCCGAGCGCGGCCCAACGGGAGCGAGCGGTGCTCGTCGCCCTCGGCGGCCGGGATGACCGCACACTGCGGTCGCTGGAGGAGCTGGCTCTGCTGGTACACACCGCCGGGGCCAGGCCGGTGGCGGAGCTGCGGCAGGACCGCAAACGGCCCCACATGGCGACCTACGTCGGCAAGGGGAAGCTGGAGGAGCTGAAGGCGCTCATCGCCGCCGAGGATGCGGACTTCGTCGTATTCAACGACGAGCTGAACACCAGCCAGGTCCGCAATCTGGAGACCGCTCTGGATTGCAAGGTCCTCGATCGCACTGAGTTGATCCTCGACATCTTCGCCCAGCGTGCCCGGTCCCTCGAAGGCAAGATCCAGGTTGAGTTGGCTCAGATTAACTACCTGCTGCCGCGTCTGACCGGGCGCGGCAAGCTGCTGTCCCGCATCGGCGGCACGGGCCGCAGCGGCGGACGCGGGCCAATTGGCACTCGGGGCCCGGGCGAAACCAAGCTGGAGGTGGACCGCCGCCGCCTGGGTCACCGAGCCACTGTTCTGCGCCGACGCCTGGAAAACGTGCAGCAGCGCCGGGCCAAGGAGCGCGCCGGCCGCGAAGGCACCGAGATACCCACCATCGCCCTGGTGGGGTACACCAACGCCGGCAAATCCTCGCTGCTCAATGCGCTGGCCGGGTGCGAGATCGAGGCGGAAGACCGTCTGTTTCAGACGCTTGATCCCACGATCCGCCGGGTACGGCTCGCCGGCCCGGCGGAGGCCGGACCCGGCCGCGAAGCCCTATTCACCGACACCGTCGGCTTCATCGAACGATTGCCGCACCACCTGGTCGCCGCCTTTCGCGCTACGTTGCAGGAGGTCGAGGAAGCAGACCTGCTCGTGCACGTGGTGGACATCAGCACCCCCGATTTTCCGCGGCAGGCGGCGGCCGTGGACGAAGTCCTGACCTCGCTCCACTTGCAGACGCGCCCGCAGGTCCTGGCGCTCAACAAGGTTGACTTGCTCCCCAACGCTCCTCCCGTTGGCCCGGCACAACCCGACGACACCATTCACGGCGTGCGTCTGGCTTCGGTGGAGCGGTTCGGCGGTCGCCTCCGCCCAGCCGTATACACCTCGGCGACACAAGCCCTGGGACTTAGCGACCTTCTGCGGGCAGTGGCCGGCAATTTGGAGGAAGAGCTGGTCTGTGTGACCTTGCGCATCCCGTACGACCGGATGGACCTGCTGCAGCTTTCGTACGAGCTGGGGCGTGTCGTCAGCCGGGAGTACGGCCCCGAGGCCATTGTCGCGGAAGCCGAGGTCACGCCTGCACTGCTCGGCCGCCTGCGTGCCTACGTGGTTACCGAAGAGTGATGATCACGCAGTTCACCGGTACAGGCAAAACCCCCGCGGTCACGGGGGGTCGTTCTGCCAGATGGTGCCGGCGGCCGGAGTCGAACCGGCACGGGTGTTAGCCCACTAAGTCCTGAACCTAGCGCGTCTGCCAGTTCCGCCACGCCGGCATGAGTGGCAGTAATCATACCGCAAACGGTAGGCCAAGGTCAATACGGTCCGCCGGGGGGCGGCTGATGTCCTTCTGCGGGCACTGCCGGAGCGGGCAAAACGGGCCCGTGCGAGACGAGCCCGTTGGTCGGATGTTGGCCGGGAACAGCGAGGTCCCCTGCAGCGTGATGCAGAGGTCCGCCCGCTCACAATACTGTACGGGAGGATGGCTTCGGCCTCACCAACATCCGCTGTACCTATAAGATACCCTCGTTGCCGTCTACTTAGCAAGAAGTTCTTGAAAACGTGTTGTGTACATGACATCTCGAGGTTCGTCCCGATGCCGGGTTTCCGGCCCACCTCCCTACGTGGTCGTGTCACCCACCATGAGCACGCTGTCTCCGCTGCCGAGGGACTTCTATCTGCAACCCACCCTTGACGTCGCCCGAGCGCTGCTCGGCCAGGTGCTGGTGGCCGAGCAGGCCGAGGGGAGGACTTCGGGCCTGATCGTGGAAACCGAGGCCTATCTGACGGGTGACCCGGGGAATCACGCCTTTCGCCGGCGCACCGAGCGCAACGAGACCATGTTCGGCCCACCCGGGCGGGCGTACGTCTACGTCATCTACGGCGTACACCACTGTCTCAATGCGGTCACGGCGCCTGAAGGCTGTGCGGAAGCTGTGCTGATCCGCGCTGTCGCGCCGCTGGAGGGCCTGGACTTGATGCGGCGCAGGCGGCAGCGCCGGCGCCTCCGCGAGTTGGCCTCGGGCCCCGGCCGCCTGTGCGCCGCCTTCGGGCTGAGCCGCCGGGACGACGGAGCCGACCTCCTGACCAGCAAGCTCCGGATCTGCTGCGGCACAACGGAGGTTGGCTCCGTGGTCCAGACGACGCGCATCGGCCTGACGCCGGAGCGTGGGGGAGACCTGCCCTATCGTTTCTATC
>JALGUG010000346.1 GCA_029820995.1 Candidatus Zipacnadia bacterium | reverse complement strand
CTCCCTGGGAGATGACCTGCTGCGCCTGAGGGAGCAGGCGCACGCGCAGGCCGAGGAGGCTCCGATCTTCGCCAGCCGGCGCGGCGGCGGCCTCACCTCGCACGGCATCGCGCAGCGTGTGGATCACTACTGCGCCCAGCTCGGCGACCGCCTGGGCGAGCGGCTGACTGCGCGACGGCTGCGCGAGCACGCGATCGCGCAGCGGGCTCTGCGGACATCCTCGGAGCATGTGGCGAGCTTCGGGAAGGCGCTGGGCTTCGGTACTGTGGAGGGCGCCCGCCGGCGCTGGCAGCAGGCCTGGGACCAACACGAGGCCAGCCTGTACCGGGACCAGTTGCCGCTGGCGGAGGCGGCGCAGGCGAGTGAGCTGGCGCCGGACACCGTGCTCGAGTGGGCCGCTGGGGGGATGCCCCACACGACCGACGAGCGCGGGGAGGTGTTCGTCAGTCTGGCGGCGGTGCACGAGTGGGGGGCCCGGCCGCGGCCGGGCGGACGGCGGGTGAGCCCGCCGCGGCCGCTGCAGGGGGACCAAGCGCCCGCGGAGGAAGCGGACGCTCTGCCGCCGGCGGCCGAAGCAGTCCTCGGCCTCATCGGGGCAACCAACCAGGAGGAATTCGCGCGCGCCTGGAGGGCGTACGGAGAGCACAGCGCGGACCCCGCACCCGTCGACGTGAAAGCCAGGCTGATGGCGATTGGCTCCGCCTTCGCCACCGAGGACCTGGCCCTGGAGGCGGTGCTGAGCGAGCTGGAGGACGAATCCCTGACTCGGAACGAGTCCGGCTTCGTGGGCTCTGGTGCCATGGCCGGGGATCTGCCCGAGGACGAGACCGCGACGGGCTATGACGAGTGGTTCCTGACTGACAGGCAGGTGTGGATCAGCGCCAGCCCCGCCTTGCGCCTCGCTGACCTGGCCGTGCGCCAGGCATGGGAAGGGCACCAGGAGATGATGCGCGCTGCAGAAGAGGCGTTACTGCGAACGCCTCAGTCGGGGGGCGAGGCGGGCCCGGCCGAACGGGCCCAGGCTGGCAGCAACGGCGCATCGCGCGAGCTGGCACTGCGGCTGCTGGACTCAGCGCTGTCGTTCCGGCTCTGGGACGAGCTGTCTGCGCAGTTACTGTCCCTGGTGCGCCTGCTGCTCCTGGTGCGCCCCCTGCGTGCTGACCTGCGCCGGCGCGCTGATGCGGCGGCCGAGTACTACGGACTGTCCACGGCCTCCGAGGCCGAGAAGGTCGCCTTCGGGGCGCTGGCGCACGCGACCCTCACTGCCGTGCTGAGTGCATGCCCGGAAGCGGTCGAGCGCACCCGAGAGCAGACCGGGGCAGCGTCCGGCGCGCGTGTGTTCGTGCTGGAGCACGTCAAAGTCAATCTGATAGCACTGCTGGGTGCGGCGGGGCTGTTGCCGGTGGGAGTTGACCACTACGCACTCTCCGCGCCTCGGCTGCTGGCTATCGAGGATGACGGTGAGTTCTGCCGGGCGGTGGAGAGCAGGTGGCAGGAGCTGCAGACGTACCGCGACGGCGCCTGGGACTATCTGGTACTCCCCAAATTGGCTGAAGCGGACCTGTTGAGGTACCACCGCCTGGTGTTCGCACCGAAGCACGGCCGCGACACGCGGATCGCGCGCGAGGTGGCGGACTACCTGGTGTATCTGCTGAAGGCGTCGCCGCAGAGGCTGCTCCTGACCACAGATTGGGTCGGGGTGGGGCACATGCGCAAAGTGCTGCTGCTGCTCTTCATGCCGCTGATCAACTCCCACTATGCGCGGATGATCAGGGAGATAGCCGAGCTGACAGACCGGGAGCGGCGTGACCTTCATGAACTGGTATCGGTGGAGCTTGGGCCGCGCGTGGAGCGGGCGGCGATGCGCCTGTGGGCCTCCTTCGACTTCGTCCGGGGCTCGGAACGTTCGGGCCCATCGCCGCCAGGCCGTGGGTCAACCAGCTTCGCGGCGTACCTCGCAGCAGGGATCAGGCGCGTTTTCCAGCGGGAGCAACCGAGGCTGTTGAGGTCGCTGGTGTGGGCGGACCGCCCGCTCGATGGAGACGAGGCCGGCGCGGACATTGAGGAGACCGATCCTCGGCCGCCTCGCAGAAACGTACTGGACTCACGGGCAAAGCTGGTGGGGGAGGGCGGAGAGCACCTGGCCGTGCGCAGTGTCGAGGGTCCGGACGGCCAGGAGTACCTGACCACCTTGTGGGCTTCGGTCTGTGTCGATTGCAGCGCGCGGCAGTTACGCTCACTGGATGAGCAGCTGCAGCCGCGGCGCGTGGCCGAGGTGTTCGGGGACAAGGTCCCCAGGGAACTGAGGGGGCTGCCACCCGATAGCCGCCTGTATCGGCGACAGGATCTGGATCATCAGGCGGTCCGGATCATCCTGCTGCGCCGCAAGCACCGCTGTGAGCACTTCCCACCCGGCCATCTCTCCCGGGGGGCGACCGCCAAGCTGCTCGGATGCACACCCCAGGCCCTGGTCTACTGGGAGGACAGGGGAGAGTTGCGGCCGATTGAGATTGACGGGCGCCGCGCGTATGACGCTGAGCAGTTCGAGCAGGCGCGGGCGCTTATCCGCAGCCCCGCTGACAGCGCCGGCCAGTCCGAGGAGGACTCCTATGAGGCCCTGATGGCGGAGGCGCCCGGGGAGCGCAGTGCCCACCTTGACGATGAGTCAGACGATCTGAAGCTGATCGTCCCCGACGAGCCGGACCGCGACACCTTCTGAAGGCTGCGGCGCATCAGCTGTGCTTCCCAGCATCGCGCGCGCGGCGCCGCTCTCTCGCCGTACCCCCGACGTGTTCCTCTCCGCTTGCTCACCACGATTGTGGTTGTGTGTACGTGGGACGCTGCAGCCTCACCACCAGCCCCCTCCTGCCTCGGGGCATGCTTGCCTGACTCCGATCGAATGACATCGTCCTGTTGTACCCCAGGGTGGCAGTTCAGCCGGGCTCCCAGCAGATAACATCCAGACCGATTCCTCGCTATAAGCCCCAGAACGGCCTTTTGCGCCCTTCCGGTTGCGGTGAGCATTTGACCTGAGACAAGCACCACTTTGAGTGCGCGGAGCTGACGGGAATGCCGGCCCAGAGCGAAGCCGTCCGGCCCAATTTGGCTGACCTGGCCAAGGAGTTCCTCATTTTCCTGAAGACTGTCAGGCACTACTCGCCCGCGACGGTCTGCGCATACGGCGCTGATTTGGGACAGTTCGGCCGCTGGCTGGCCGACAACGGCCGTCCCGACGCGCCCTTGGACCTGCGGCCCGCGGACTTCCACGCCTATGCGGCACACCTGGCAGCGCACTATGCTCCGGCGACAGTGCGCCGGAAGCTCGATGCGATCAGCTCCCTTTACCGGCACCAGGTGGCGACCGGCAGGCTGACCATCAACCCGCTCGCCACGGTCCCACGCCCGCAGCGCAGCCGCAAGATCCCGGCCATCCCGACCCCCGACGAATGCCGCCGCATCCTTGCGGCGTGCGTCACGCCCAGAGAGCGCGCCGTCATGCTTTTGCTGATCACGACCGGAATTCGTCGCGGCGAGCTCATCAGTCTGAACTGCGAGGATCTGGCGCCAGACCTGTCCTCAATGACCGTCACCGGCAAAGGGAACAAGCAGCGGTGCCTCCCGCTTCCGCCCGTCACTCGCGAAGCCCTTCGGACTTACCTCGCCGAGCGCCCCGAGCCCGGTGGCCCCCTGATTCTGAACCAGGCCAACAGGCGCATCGGCACGACCAGCCTCCGACGGCTGTTCGCGCAGGTCGTCCGGCGTGCCGGCTTCGCCGAGCGCGAGTGGACGATGCACACCATGCGGCACCTCTTCGCCACGCGGATGTTGCGCAGCGGCTGTGGCCTGCCGGAGCTGCGCGAGCTGCTCGGCCACGAGAGCGGCGAGGCGGTGCTCGCCTACCTGCATTCCGACCCAGCGACGAAGCAGCGATCCGTCGCCCGCTGGGCCGACGAGCTGACCGCGGAGGCAGCCAATGCGGCACCTATGGCGGCAACGAACGAGGAGGATCACTGATGACTGAGCAGCAGCGCCACAATGGAGCAGAGCACGTAGTGGAGGGCACTATCCCGC
>JALGUG010000072.1 GCA_029820995.1 Candidatus Zipacnadia bacterium | reverse complement strand
GCTGCAGAGCGATCGGAGGCAGGTGATTCCCTTGGCTGCGGGGCAGAGGCGGGCCCGGGTCCATGTTGTGGTGACCGGGCTGGTGCAGGGCGTGGGCTTCCGGATCAGCACGGTACGGCGGGGCCGGTCGCTCGGGCTCAAGGGGACCGTGCGCAATCTGCCCACCGGGTCGGTCGAGGTACAGGCCGAGGGCGATCGAGAGGCGCTGGAGGAGCTGCTGGAGTTCCTGCGGGTCGGACCGCGAGCCGCACGCGTAGAGGAGACCCGTGTTTCGTGGCTGCCGTATGTGGGCGACCTGCCCGTATGTGGGCGACCTGCCTGCATTCGACGTGAGGCTGTGGTAGAGTGGCGGATGTGATCGGCGAACGCGCAATGAGCCGAAGGGTAGCCGCAGACCAGACGTCCGGAATCAGGAGCGCGGCGCAAGAGCGGGGCTTTCGGCGCCCGTTTGTGGTGCCGGCAGCGGCATGGATGCTGTGGGCCTCAGTGCTGCCGTGCCTGGCACAGGAGAGCGCCGGCGGCGGGCGTCTGGAGATCATCAACGGCTACAAGGTCCTGGAGGTGTCGGGCAGCCCGCGAGAGATGGGCGAACAGCACGGGCGGCTGCTGCGGGACGAGGTCCGGCGGATGATTAAGGACCTTATTCTGGACGGGGAGTGCGCCTACGGAGATTCCCACGAGCGGCTGCTGAGGGGCGCTCGGGCCATGGAGCGGTTCCAGCCGGTGGAGTTTCGGCTGGAGCTTCGTGCGCTGGCTCGGGCCGCGGACGTCAACTATGAGGACCTGCTGGCGGCGCAGCTTTTCGGCGATGTGTGGCGGGCGATGTGGTGCACGTCCTATGCCGTGTTCGGCGCGGCGACAGCCACAGGCGAATGCATTGTCGGTCGCAATATGGACTACTGGGACCACGGCGTCACCAAGTACGGAGCGATTCTGCTATACGCCAGACCGGACCGCGGGTATCCCTTCGTGACCGTCACCTGGGCGGGGATCATCAACGGGTGGACGTTGATGAATGCTCGCGGGATTGTGGTGGCCAACAACACGGCCTACGGCGGGCGCAAGGACAGTCTGCACGGGATCTCCACCTGCTTCATGCTGCGCAAGGTGGCCCAGTACGCGGCCACCGTGCAGGAAGGGGTACAGATCATTCAGAACACGCCCCGGGCCTGCGGCACGAATATGCTCGTGGCCGGGGGACGGCCGCCGGCGGCGTGCATCGTGGAATATGACCATCTGGAGGCGCTGCCGCGCTGGGCCGAGCAGGGCGTGGTGTTTGCGGCCAACGACTTCCGCAAGCTGTACCGGGAAGAGCAGAGCGACGAGGACGACGCTGCGGACTACGGCAGCTCCTACAGCTACTACTCTCGGTACGAGTTGCTGGCAAAACTGATCCGGGAGAATTACGGCAAGACGGACCGCAGCATGAACTTCGCCGCCGAGCCGGGAGTCGCGATCACGAGCATCAACCTCCATTCGGCACTCCTGTTTCCGGGCGATTTGAGCTTTGCGGTCGCCATGGGCAAGACACCGGCCTGCCGGCAGCCCTATCGCCGCTTCCGGATGACGGGCAGCGGCATTGTGTCGGCCGAGTGAGAGCTTGTCGCCGATTGAACCATGGGCGAGAGCAGCACGCGAAGATTGACCTGCCTGGTCTGCCCGATCGGCTGCGAGCTAAGGGCGACCGTGCGGGGACAAGAGATCGTCTCACTGGAGGGGCACGAGTGCCCGCGGGGTGAGGCCTACGCGTCGCAGGAGTTGTTCGACCCGCGGCGAGTGCTGACGACGACGGTGCGGCTGTGCAGCAGCGAGGTGCCCAGACTGCCGGTGAAGACGTCTGAGGCGGTGCCGCGAGAGCGATTGCGCGCCGGTGTGCAGGCGGCCCGCGAGCTGAGGATTGAGCCGCCGGTGCGCCGGGGCGATGTGCTGATGCGCGATGTGGCCGGAACCGGAGCGGATCTGGTGGCCACCAGAAGCGTTGGAGACAATGGCGGGGCGTCGTCTGAGAGCCCCAAGTCCCGACGGACGCCGAGGAGCGAGAACCATGCCCAAGCATCTTGACGTGCTGCCGGACTTCGAACCGGGGGTCATTGAGTTCGGCACGATCCCCAAGTTCCAGTACAATCGCACCCTGGCGGACGAGATGAAGCTGGGCCTGGCCACCGACGAGCTGCTGCTGATGCTGGACTGCATGCTGTGGATCCGCAGTTTTGAGGAGACCGTGGCAGCGATGAAGGTGGGCAAGTTCGCTCCGGTTGAAGGCTTCAAGTTCGTGGGCGCCACTCACCTGTCTATCGGGCAAGAGGGGGTGGCCATGGGCGCCATTTCGGCGCTCAACCCGGACGACTACATCACGAGTACCCATCGCGGGCATGGTCACTCCATCGCCAAGGGCGTGTTCTGCATTGCGGCCATGAGTGAGGCGCAACTGCGGGAGTTCGTAGGGGACGGCCGGCAGGAGGACGTCGAGGAGCTGCGAGCCCGTGCGTTCGACGAGCACCTGCATCGGGCCATGGCGGAGCTGCTGGGCAAGGAGGAGGGCTACTGCCACGGCCGCGGCGGCGGAATGCACATTGCCGAGTATGCGTTCAGCCATCTGGGCGCCAACGCGATCGTGGGCGGCAGCATGGCCATCGCTACCGGTGCAGCCATTGCCTGCGATAAGTTGAACAATGGCCGCATCGTGCTCTGCCTCGTAGGCGACGGCGCGGCGAACAACGGGATCTGCCATGAATCGTTCAACATGGCTTGCATGGATCAGTTCCAGCGGGGCTGCCCCGTAATCTACCTGTTCGAGAACAACCAGTACGGAATGACCGGCCAGCAGGTGGGCGAGGTCACGGGCGTGGACTATCTAGCGCGGCGCGGGATGGGCTACAACGAACAGGCGATGCACGCCGAGGTCGTCAACGGCATGGACGCTCTGGCGGTGCGCGACGCGGTGACACGGGCGGCCGAGAAGTGCCGCCAGGGCCAGGGCCCGGTGCTGCTCGACTGTCTGACCTACCGCTACAAGGGGCACTCGCTGAGCGACAACGGCTCAACCTATCGCAGTCCGCAGGAGGTCGCGGCCTGGGAGAGGTGGGACCCGGTGTCAGTGCTGGCGCAACGGCTGATCGAGGGCCGGGTGCTCACACAGGAAGAGCTGGAGGAGCGCCGCGAGGCGGCACAGGAGGCGGTTACGCGGGCCACCGTAGACATGGCACTGCGCGGCACCGACCCGGACCCGAAGGACATGTATGTGGGGCTGCTGTCCGATACGACCTCGGAGGACATCGGCGACGAATGGAAGACGGTGGAGCTCAAGAGCGAGTTCCGGCGGCAGAAGCGCGACAGTCAGGGGCGGATTCTCCAGCGACACGCGGTGGCTGAAGCGATTGGCGAGGAGATGCTGCGCGACCGGCGCGTGGTGCTGTACGGGGAGGACGTGGCCGACTACGGCGGGGCTTTCGGGGCGACGCGCGGGCTGATCGAGGTCTTCGGGCGCGATCGGGTGTTCAACACGGCCATCTCCGAGGCGGCGATCATCGGTTCGGGCTGCGGTGCGGCCATGGCGGGCCTGCGGCCCGTCGTGGAGATCATGTACATTGATTTCATCCTGATGACCATGGACCAGCTCGGCAATCAGGTCGCCAAGACGCGCTATATGTTCGGCGGCAAGGCCAAGATCCCGCTGGTGATCCGGACGACCGTGGGCGGCGGGAAGGGCTATGCGGGGCAGCATTCGCAGTCACTGGAGGCGGTGGTGACGCAGTTCCCCGGATTGAAGGTGGTAGCGCCCTCCACGGCGTACGACATCAAGGGCCTGCTCAAGACTTCGATCCGCGACGACAATCCGGTCGTGTTTATCGAGCACCAGAATCTGTACACGGAGAAGGACTATTGCCCGGAAGAGGAGTACACGCTTCCGCTGGGTCAGGCCGAGGTGCGGCGGGAAGGGAGGGACGTGACGCTGGTGGCGTATAGCGCCATGGCGCGAGTGGCAGAGCAGGCCGCGGAACTGGCGGAACAGGAGGGGCTCAGTGTGGAGCTGATTGACCCGCGGACGCTGATCCCACTGGACGTGGACACGATTGCCGCGTCGGTCGAGAAGACCGGGCGGCTCGTGTGTGTGACCCAGGCGCCGCGAACCGGGTGCTTCCCGGAGACGATTATCACGAAGGTGCAGGAGCAGGTGTTCGGGGCGTTCAAGGCTCCGGCGCGGATCGTGGCTGCGTACGACGTTCCGCCACCGATGGCTCAATCGCTGGAGCAGGAGAATTTGCCGTCGCCGCCGAAGGTACTGGCGGCTTTGAAGGAGACAGTGGCGTACCGACGCCCGTAAAAGCCCAGTCAACGTGCGGGCGGGCAGCGTCTCGGAGAGAGGCCGGCCGTGCGAGAGTGGAGGTGGTGATGCGTGGCGCTCAGGCTCCGCTGTCCCAAATGCGGCATGCTGATGGCCGAGGGGTACGCCACGTACCCGGTGTGCCATCGCTGCGGCACGAATACGCAACGCTGCCGCTACTGCGTGTCGTATCAGGGCTCCAGCGGGGCTTGTCTCAATCCGAATTCAGGCGTAGACGTGGTTACCGACCCCGATGCGCGCACGGCGTGTCCCCAATTCCGCAGCTCGCTGGCCCTGGAGGAGCCGGGGGAGCCGTCGGCTGAGAGGCAGCCGCTGGGACGGCCCTTCTGGTTGGCCACGGGGTTGGGAACGGCGGTCGTGGTGCTCGTCGCCGTCATCTTGATCTGGCGTACGACGAGGCCGGCGGCAGATATTGAGGTGTTCGTGACGCGGGTCTATATTCCCACGGATTGCGTGCAGGACCGGACCTTCGACGTCCTGATGACCCTGGCAAACCGCAGCTCGACGCGTCCTGCTGCGGTGCAGATCCGACTGGACCGCACCGTGCTGCAGCGGTTCAAGCTGGTCGAAATTGCCCCACTGGCGCGACAGGAGCAGCGGGGTAAGGCCGTTTATCTCACGTTTCCGGACAAGCTGCCGCCGAACACTTCGCAGGACGTGACGATCACCTTTGCGCCTCAGACCTTTGGGCAGCTCGACTTCTCGCTGTCCGTGTGGGCGGAGCTAGGTCGTCTTCTGGGCCAGTGGCAAGAGAAGATTGACGTCATGCCCTAAGGGGCCTGGCGAACTGGCGGAAGGGGTGAGGCAGATGCCACTCGAGGACAAGCAGATGTGGCGACGGGTATGGCGCGAGATCGCCAAGCGCAACGACTTGGACACATCCCGGCTGGTCGTGACGTGCATCAATAACGTGGTTGACTTAAGCGGGGTGCTCAAGGCCAATCCGGTCAGGCGCGGTCTGGATGTCAAACGGGAGCTGGAGACGGTGAAGGACATTATCCTGGCGTTGCCCGGGGTTCGGGAGGTGACGGACCGCAATCTCCGGATGGAGTAATCGCGTCAAGGCGGCTGCCCACGCGGCGCCACGAGCACGGTCTTGGCGTTGGTATAGGTTACCTGCCCTGGTCCGGCGCCGCGCCGTTTGGTGACGTACTTGCGCGCAGTGTAATCCACCTCGACGGGGCCCGAGGCGCCGACCTTGGACAGCGCGGCGGCCAAGGAGGCGGCGTGGGAGAGGGCGCCGCGTGGCAGATCGGCAGGGTCCTTTTCCCAGCGAACGATGACGTGTCCACCGGGCGCGCCGCGGACGTGAAACCACACGTCGCGAGGGCGGGCGGCCTTGAGGACTGCCTCGTTCTGCTCCTCGGTCTTGCCGTAGATGATCGGGATGCCGTCGCGGGTTGTGGTGACCCGCCACGGTTCCGTGGGAGTCCGCTGCGAGCGGCGGGGCTTCTCGGGTGGTAGCACGCCGGTGCGCTCCAGCCAGTCAGCAACGGCCTCGACTTCGCCCACAGAGGGAGCAGTCCGGGCGCTGCGGTACCCCTGGTCCAGCCGCTGCAGGCGCTTGGTAAGTGTGTTGATTCGCTGCTCCAGGTGCTGTTGGGCCCGCCGGGCGCGCTTGTAGCGGTCAAAGTATCTCTGAGCGTTCGCCGGCACGGATAGATCCCGATTCAGCTCGATAGTGACCAGCGGCTGACCTGGGTCGAAGTAATCGGCTACCACGGCCTGGGAAAGACCGGGAGAGAGCTGCCCGGCGTAAGCGAGTAGTAGTTCGCCATATCGTTTCCACTGTGGCCAGTTCCGCGTGTTCTCCAGCGAAGCTTTGCACTTGCGTAGCGCGTGCCGGACTCGGGTCGAAGCGGCCCTGATCCGTGCCACAAGGTGCTCGGATCGCACGCGCAACAGCCGGGCCTGTCGCTGGAGCGTAACCAGTCCCTCGAGGGCTTCGCTGAGGCTATCTCGCTGGTCCAGCAGTTCCTCGGGCCGGTGTTGCAGCTTCAAGGGATACGCCAGGACCGGCGTGCGCGTCTCGTCTCCCGGTCGGGCGTACAGATACGAGTGGGGCGCTGACGTCGCCTCCGTGACAAGCTCCCGGACGAGGCCAATCAGCTCAGGGCAAGAGGGTTCGCCCTGCGCTTGCCGGGTTGCAGCCCGGACCAGGACCTCCGCTCGGAGCACGGGCGAGGCGCCCATCAGGCGGCGCTGCAGCCAATCTTCGGCGGTCAGCTCGCCGCGCTGCGGCTCCGGGGGAGCCTCTTGCGCCAGGGGATTGATCCGCTCCCCGCTCGGGGGCGGGACATACTGCAAGCCCGGCAAGGTCTCGCGGTAGCGGTTCACGCGGCTGGTGACATGCTTGGCGCAGGCTAGGATTTCGCCCTCCGGGCCCACGAGCACCAGGTTGGCATGGCGGCCCATGATCTCGGCGATGAGCACGCGGCGGCACTCGGGCCCGTAGCCCTCGCAATGCGTGAAGTGCAACTGGAGGATCCGGTCGAAGCCCACCTGCTCCAGGCGTTCGAGGTGCGCGCCGCGCAGGTGGCGGCGCAGAGCGGAGCAAAAGGGATAGGGCTTCGACGGGGAGACGGGGACACTGGTCACCAGGTGCACCCGCCCATACTCAGCCGACGAGGACAGCACCATCGTCCCGCGCACGCCACCGCGGCCGAAGCTCAGGTAGACCTCGTCGTGGATCGGCTGGACAACATCGTCCACCGTCGCGCCTGTGAGCCGGGCGCGCAGTTCCTCGCAGACGGCATGAAGCATTAGACTGTCGAAGGTCATGATCGTTCGTGAGTGCGGCGCGGGAGGTCTGGCTCTGCTTGGCGCGAAACTAGTCGGTCAGAACCATTCCTACTCTGCGCTCCTACATCATAGGACAGTTCTGGAGGGAGAGCAATGGCAGGAAAAGACCGGCAGGCCCTGAATAGCAGCCGCGCGCCGGAAGCCGTGGGCCCTTATTCCCATGCGGTGCGTCATGGAGACCTGGTGTTCGCCTCCGGCATGGTGCCGATAGATCCGGCAACTGGAGAGGTGGTGCGCACCAGCTTCGGCGACCAGGTGCGCCGCTGCCTGGACAACTTGAAGGCCGTGCTCGAAGACGCGGGCAGCAGCATGGGGAACGTTCTGAAGACCGGCGTGTTCCTCAGTAACATAGAGAACTTCAAGGAGTTCAACGGCATCTACGCTACGTATTTCGACGAAGCGCCGCCGGCGCGGAGCACAGTGCAGGTTGGGAGGCTTCCGCTGGACGTGGACATTGAGGTGGACGCGGTGGCGTGCATTGACTAGTGGTGGGTTGCGTGACCTCAACGACGAACGACCATCGCGCGACCGCCGCCGCAAAGGCATCGCGCCTGAAGGCGCTCTATGTTATCCTACGGGGGTTATGAAGCAACTTCTAGTGTGGCAGTGAGGCACCGGGTCAGTGGGAGGAACGTCGTGGGCGAGGCGAGCGTGAAGCAACGATTGCGTGACCGAACGCGGCTGATTGGGGCGGTTCTGTCGCTGTGGGCACTGGTCGCTGGGGCGGCGGCTGCGCAGAATCTGGTGGCGAACCCGTCCTTTGAGGCGATGACGGCTGACGGCCTGCCGGAGAGCTGGCAGGTGCGCCGCTGGGGCCCCGAGGTCCCGACAGAGGTCGGCCTCACGAAGAAGGCGTACCGCGGGAAGCGGGCGCTGGCTGTGACGTCCAAGACCGGACCGGTGAACTTCGGGGTCTCGTGCTGGCCCCTGGAGCTGCAGCCGGACCCGCCGGACCGGCTGATCATCGGCTGTTGGTACAAGACCGCCGGGCACCCGGCGGCACAGGTTGAACTGGTCACTTTCCGGCAAGACTTCCGCGAACGCGGTTGGGATACTCCCCGACTGCAAGATGTGGCGAAGTTGGTACAGGGCGCGAAGGACTGGCGGCACTTCTCCTGGGTCGTGGACCTCACGCCCGGTGTACGGCAGGCGGTGCTGTTGCTCAAGGTCGCGGCCGACGGCACCTTCCTGGTTGACGCCGTCAGCGTGCGCCGGTTTCCGGCGGAAGTCACAAGCAGCCTGAAGGCACTGGGCGAGGTGCAGAGCTTCTCCGGAAAGCGGCGGATCGTTGTCGCGGTCAAGAACGGCACCGAGAAGCCCGTCACGGTTCGCGGCCGGTTCGTTCTGCGTTCGGCGAAGCGCAAACCGCGGACTTGGAAGAAGAGCCTGTCGCTGAAAGCTGCGGCTGACGGCGAACTGAGCCTGGAGTACGATCTTCCGGTGGAGGAAACGCAGCAGTTAGAGTACGTTTTGACGGACGAGACCGGGGAGGCCGTGTATGATCGCCGAGTTGTGACGGTGCCCGGGCTGTTTGATGCGGAAATCGTCTCGCCGGCTTTCCGGGGCACGCGCCTGCCCTTGCTGGGCGAGACCAAAGTTGTGGTGCGCGGACGGGTAAACGCGGCGGAGGCGCTGGCGTCCAAGATGGATGTGGTGGCCAGCGTGCATGGCGCCGGTCCGGCACTGGGCGAGGGGAAGGTGCAGCGGCTGACACGAGTGGGCCGGCAGGAGTTCACGGTAACGCTTGATCCGGGTAAGCTCCTGACAGGCGAATACGAGGTGCGGCTGCAGGCGGAGGTCAACGGCAAGACCGAGGCGACGCAGTCGCTGGTGTTTCGGCAGGCACCGGCCGCGCCGCACGAATTCGGCTACGGAGCCGACCTCTTGCTCCGGCGCGACGGCAAGAAGCTGTTTCCGCTGATGCTGGCGGGTGTGTTGATCCAGGAGGACCTGGAAACCGCGGCCCAAACAGGTTTCAATAGCGTTCTGGCGCCCTATCGGGCCTGCTACACGGCATATGCCGAGGAAGCGGAGCGTCTCGGTCTGGGGTACGTGGTGCAGTCGGATTCCAACGTCGAGGAGTTCTGGGGCCGCGTGCACGAGAAGTTCGGAGCGCGCTCGGGCCTCTTAGGCTATGAGATCTTCCGCCGTCCCGGTCAGGCACTGATGTCCCCGGGCCTGTTTGCGCCGATTTACGAGTTGCTGCGACGGCGCGATCCGGTGCGGCCCGTGGTGGCGGCGTTGGGGTCGCCCACATACTACCGCGAGTACGCGGGCGATTGCGACATCTTGCTCGTCGAGAGCGATATCGTGCCGGTCGCGCCGCTGCAGACTCTGGCCCATGATCTGGACCTGGCGCACGCGGCGGTCCGCGGAGCCAAGCCGGTTTGGGCCAGCATTCAAAGCATCGGGACGCACTTTAGCCTGGACCGGAATCTGCCGGTTGACGGAGCGGGGCGCAACCCTACCCCGGAGGAGCATCGGTGCCTGACCTTTCTGGCGCTGGTGCATGGGGCCAACGGCCTGGTGTTCCGCAGCTTTCAGACAATTTCGCACCGCGATCGGCCGGCATATCTGATCACACGCGATGCGCCGCGCCTGTGGCAGTCCATGGGCGGCACCAACAAGCGGCTGCACGCGCTGGAGCCGGCGCTGACTGATGGGCTGAGCCTCGGTCCAGCTAAGGTGCGCGGGGAGGGCGTGGAGGCCAGGGTCTGGCACCACGAGGGCCGTCTGTACATCGTGGGAGTGAATCCGACCGACATGTTTCAGGAGGCGAGTATCAGCGTCCCGGTGAGCGGCGCGGCGGATTGGGAGGTGCTGTTCGAGAACCGCGTGGTGCACAGCCGTGCGGGCGAGCTCAGGGATGAGTTCCATCCCTATGCTGTGCACCTGTATCGCTCACGGTGAGTGAACGGCGAGGAGCGATTAGAGGTCGTGTCATAAGCTCAACGACCAAGGGCAATCGCGCGTGAACGCGCTGCTACAGAGGCTATCAAACAACTTCCGGTGGTCAGCAATGAGCTAGCCACCAACGACTGACGGCTGAGGTCTGAACGGTGTTGCGTCAGGAGGCATGTTTGAGGGCGGCTTCGACGGCGTCGGCGATGGTGCGGAGAGCCTTGACGCGGGCGTACAGCTTGCAGTTGCCCTCGACAATCGTCCAGGGGGCGTAGACCGTGCTGGTGCGCTGGATCATATCGCTGACCGCGCGCTCATACTGATCCCACTTTTCGCGGTTGCGCCAGTCCTCGTCGGTAATCTTCCAACGTTTGTATTCAACGGCCTGACGCTCCTCAAAGCGGCGAAGCTGCTCGTCTTTGCTAATGTGCAGCCAGAATTTGACGATGACGGTGCCGAAGGCCGCGAGCTGCGCCTCGAACTCGTTGATCTCCTGGTAGGCGCGCTGCCACTCGGCGGCCGAGCAGAAGCCCTCGACGCGTTCGACCATCACGCGGCCGTACCAACTGCGGTCAAAGATCGTGATGTGCCCCGCCTTGGGGAGATTGCGCCAGAAGCGCCAGAGGTAGTGGTACTGCTTCTCCTCGGCGGTGGGAGCGCCGTACGGGACGACCTCGTAACCTCGGGGGTCGAGCCCGCGGGTCAGTCGGCGGATGCTCCCGCCCTTGCCGGCGGCATCCCAGCCCTCGTAGACAATGACCACGGGAACGCGCGCGGTGTAGATTTCGTGCTCCAGGTGGAACAGGCGGTCCTGGAGCTCATTGAGTTGCTGCTGATACTCGTCTCGCTCCAGGTGCAGTGAGAGATCAACGCGGGACAGCGGGTTGCTGCGATCCGGGGGTTCGACCGGCTCGACGGCCGGAGCCTCGTTTTGGATTGCGGCGCGCTGGAGGCCCTGCTCGCAGGCGGCGATGATCGTCTCGGCGACCTTGACACGGGCGAAGCGCTTGTTGGTGGCTTCCACGACGGTCCAGGGCGCCTGAGCGGTGCTGGTGCGCTGGAGCATTTCCTCGACCGCGGCCAGCAAATCGTCGTAGCGGTTATGGCGACGCCAGTCGGTCTTGGTGATGCGCCACTCCAGAGCCGGGTCCTTTTCCAGCCTCTTGAACCGCCGCTTCTGTTCCTTCTTGCTGATGTGCATCCAGAACTTGACGATCACGGCACCGTCCTGGATCAGTTGGCGCTCGAACTGGAGGATTTCGTCATAGGCCCGGCGCCACTCGTCCTCGGATACCGTGCCGTCGAGGCGCTCGAGGAGAACCCGCCGGTACCAGCTATGGTCGAAGATGGCGATGGCGCCGCGCGGCGGGAGCTTGGTCCAGAAGCGCCACATCCAGGGGCGGAGGCGCTCCTCTTCGTTCGGCTCGATGGTATAGTGGACCTTGAAGCCGCGAGCGTCCAGGACGTTGGTGAGGCGGTTGATGCAGGTGCCCTTCCCGGAGGCCTGCCAGCCTTCGAACACCACAATTACCGGCACGCCGGCCGCGCGGGCCTCGCGCTGGAGTTCGGCGAGTCGTATGGACAGGGGCTCGAAGGCCTCGCGGTACTCCTGTTTGGACAGCTTGAGCGACAGGTCAACGGTTTCGAGCATGAGTCCAAAGGCCTCCCGGCAACGTCCTTGGGCCGGATACTGCGGCGTCACAAAACGACGCCTCGTACTCCGATCCCTCCGCACGGAACGGCTGTCGCAGGGCGGACCCGCTCCGACAGCGGTTGTGAAACCACCTCTAGACTATCGTCTGCAAGACGGACGTGCTGTAGCCTGCCGGTGCGGCCGTTACCAACGGTTGAGGGCCAGCTCGGAGCCCTGGAAGATGGACTGGTTGGCGAAGGGACCATACTTCATAGACGCGGTGATTTTGTCCAGATGCTGGAGGTCTTCCGGCGCCAACTCGAACTCGCAGACGTCGTAGAGCGTGTTGAAATGCTCGGGCTTTTTGCCGCCCAGGATGGGGCAGGTGACATACGGCTTGGACACCAGCCAGGCCAGCGCGATCTTGTTCATGGCGACGCCGTACTTGTCGGCCAGGGCGCGGACCTCGTCCAGGATGTCCCAGACCTCGTCGGTCATGCGCTCCTGCATTTGCTTGGTGCGCCCGACGCGCGAGTCGGGGGGGAAGGGCTCGCCGCGCTTGTACTTGCCGGTAAGCACTCCGCCGGCCAGCGGGCCGTAGGTCATCGTGGCGATGTTGAAGCGTTTCGCGAAGGGGATGGTCTCGTTTTCGACGACGCGATCCAGCAGGCTATAGCGGCACTGGATCGAGACCAACGGCTCCCAGTTGTGCAAGGCACTGACGCCGAGCATGTGGGCCATTTGCCAGGCGTAGTGGTTGCACACGCCGATGTAGCGGACCTTGCCCTGCTTGACGAGATTGTCCAGCGTAGACAGGGTCTCCTCGACCGGCGTGAGCGGGTCCGGGTGGTGGAGCTGGATCAGGTCAATGTAGTCCATCTTGAGGCGCCGCAGACTGGCCTCCACGGCGCGGATGATATGATAGCGGGAGCAGCCGCCGCCGTTGATGTTGTCGCGGTACATCTTGACCCAGAACTTGGTGGCGATGATCAGCTTGTCCCGCTTCTCGGGGGTCAACGCGCGGCCCAGGAACTCCTCGCTGGTGCCGCGGCCATAGGCGTCGGCAGTGTCAATGAAGTTGATGCCGGCGTCAATTGCCTCGTCCAATAGAGCCTGGGCGACCTTCTCCTCGCAGTTATCGGGGAACTCCATGGCTCCCAGACAGAGCCGCGAGACCTGAATGCCCGCATTGCCGAATTTGACGTACTTCATGAACGATGTTCTCCTTCCGAATGCTCATGCCAGTGGGACGTGCGGACCGCTTTCTACTCCGCCGCCGAGCCTTCCTCCTGGTGAGTGCCCGCGGCAAGGGTTTAGTACGCCTTGGCGAACAGAACGCGGCGGGCCGAGGGGGCGCCGGTGCGAACGCACCGGCCCGGCTGCTCGTCGCCGTCAAAGGGAATGCAGCGGATGGTCGCCTTGGTCTCCTGGCTGATGAGTTCTTCGGTCTCCGTGGTGCCGTCCCAGTGGGCGAGAACGAAGGCTCCCTGCTCCATGCGCGCCCGGAACTCGTCGTAGTCGTCCACGGTGCAGGTATTGGCCTCCCGGAAGGCGAGCGCCCGGTCGTAGACGCCCTGCTGAACTGCTTCCAGCAGCTCGGTGATCCGCGCCGGCGCGCCGGTTTGAGGCACGGTCTCTTTGTCGCCGGTATCGCGGCGCGCGATGACGCAGGCGTTGCTCTCCAGATCGCGGGGGCCCAGCTCCACGCGCAGCGGCACGCCCTGCATCTCCCAATCGTTGAACTTGAAGCCGGGCTTGAGGCCCTCGCGGTCGTCGAGCTTCACGCGAGCGATCGGGGACAGGCTGTCACGCAGCTTGCCGGCGGCGGCCAGGACCTTGGCGGCGTCTTGATCCTTGCGGTAGATGGGAACGATGACGACCTGAATAGGCGCGAGACGAGGCGGCAGCACCAGCCCCTGGGCGTCGCCGTGGGCCATGACAATGGCCCCGATCAGGCGGGTGGAGACGCCCCAGCTCGTGCCCCAGACGTACTGCAGGTCGCCCTTCTCGTCCTGGAACTGCACATTGAAGGCCTTGGCGAAGTTCTGCCCGAGGAAGTGGCTGGTGCCGGACTGTAGAGCGCGCTTGTCGCCCATCATGGCCTCGATGGAGTAGGTCCTCACGGCGCCGGCGAAGCGCTCGCGCTCGGTTTTCTCGCCGCAGATGACCGGGATGGCCATGTAGTCCTCCGCGAACCGCCGATAGACCTCCAGCATTCGGAGCGTCTCCTGTTCGGCCTCCTCGGCGGTCGCGTGAGCAGTGTGGCCCTCCTGCCACAGGAACTCGGTGGTGCGCAGGAACAGGCGGGTGCGCATCTCCCAGCGAACGATGTTGGCCCACTGGTTGTATAGGAGGGGCAGGTCGCGGTAGGAGTGGATCCATTTGGCGTAGGTGGACCAAATGATCGTCTCTGAGGTGGGACGGAAGACCAGGGGCTCGTCGAGCTCCTTGCCGCCGCCATGAGTGACGACCGCACATTCGGGGGCGAAGCCCTCGACGTGGTCGGCCTCCTTCTGCAGGAAGCTCTCGGGGATGAGGGCCGGGAAGTAATAGTTCTCGTGGCCGGTCTCCTTGAACATCCGGTCCAACGCGGCGACCATGTTCTCCCACAGCGCATAGCCGTAGGGCCGGATCACCATACAGCCCGCGACCGGCGCGTAGTCGGCGAGCTTGGTCTTCAAGACGACATCAACGTACCACTGGTTGAAATCCTCGTGGTAATCGGCCAGGAATTCCGACTTCTTCTGGGCGGGCATGAAGGCGCTCCTCGGAAGGCAGCAATCAGTGATCAGCGGTCAGTAACGACAATCGGTGAACGGCCCTCGGCTGTTAGCCGGCAGCTACTGCCGGCTCGACATCGGCAGTGACGGTTGAGTTCGAGGTCGGCCCGGGCCATGCCGGAGCCGGCTTGCACGGCGGGTAATGATAGCACAACAGAGGTTGTGCTGCCAACCGGGGGAACCACCGGTCAGTGTCAGTACTCGGCGATCAGCCGTTGGTCGCTGGGTGACTACTTCTCGTTTACTGCTTCCACTCGCACGTCGGCGATCCAGATCTGGGAATCGCCGCCGCCGAAGCCGACGATCTGCCGCCGGACATCGGGCTCGTAGAACTTGGCCGGAATGGTGAACGCCACCTCCTGCCATTCTTCCTTCCCGGAGGGCTTGAAGGTCCCAAAGGTGTTCCAGACCCCGCCGGCATTGTAGCCGGCACCATGCCCCTTGGTGCAGATTACGGGACTGAACCCGGCCGACCGGCCCCACACGACCATCGTGAGGCGCGTATCCTTCGTTGCGTCGGGCAGGAAAAAGCGGAACGTCGCCCAGCCGGCCCTGCCGTCCCCCGGCCCGGTGGAGTCGCTGTTGCGGCATTGGCGCCCGCCCTTGGTCTCCTCCGGCCCGAAGCCGCTCCAGCGGATTCCCCCGGTCGCCAGCTCCCGCGCCAGGTCCTCTGCCGAGGGGCACGAGTACGGCTTCCAGCCCTTGCCGACGTGCCGCTGCAGCTCCTGGAGGGCCTCTACCGACTTGCTCAGGTCCTCCAGCTTGCCCGTCTCCTCGTAGTGGCGATAGGCCGCCAGGTAGTCATAGCAGGTGCGGCTGATGGTCCAGCGGCTCCGCACGGCGCTCACTCGCTCCCGGCAGGCCTTGTCGCCCGCGGCCAGCTTCTCGGCCTCGCTCAGCGCCGCTTCGGCCTGGGCGATGAGCTTCATATCATACAGCCCGACGGCCTGGCTCAGCGGATTGTCGCGGTAGTGGTGTCCCGTGGCGAGCACGGCCTGCTCGAGAGTGTTGTAATGCTTGAGCATGGCGTCGCCGGCCGGGCCGAAGAGGGTGTGGCACCATTCGCTAATCAGCCCGTCAATGTCCTGGGACGGGTCCCACAGCATCCTGGTGGTAACCCAGTACAGCGGGCCCATGTACGCCCAGCGGGCACCGTTGGACTGGGCGAGGTAGTTGTGAATGCCCTGCTCGTGGAGGAACCGAATGTCGTGGGGCATCAGCCGAAACACGGGCCGCCAGAAGTAGTACCACATGCTCTTGTCGGTGTAGGCGTACACGCCCGCGTTCGGGCACAGGGGCACCCAGCCGCGCAGGCTGTCCGCGAACCGCGCGTTGGCCGCACAGCTCGGGTCGTTCATGCGGTGGGCGTAGCAGGCGGGCGCATAGTGGCACAGCAGCGGCAGCACCCGGGGATCCACCTGGACCGAATGCGGCGGCGGGAGATAGTTGATGTACGCCAGCGTGATCAGAGTCTTGTCCGGCCGCTCGCCCAGGGCGGCCTGCGCCACCTGGTTCAGGAAGAGCATCAGCCGATCCGTGGTCACCGGCACGCTCGGGTACTCCGTCCACATCCGCCCGCCGCCGAGCTCCTGGTCCACCCGGCGGCAGTGCTCGCATTCGCACCAGCCCGCGTCGTCGTCCGGGGCCACCGGGAACACGCGGGCCCTCGGACGCTGCTCAAAGTACGCCCGCACCTTGTCGGCCACGATGCGGATCACGTCGGAGTTCGTCGTACACAACTGGCCGCGGTGGATCGAGATCGGATGCCGTTTGCCGCCGATGAGGGGAAAGTACTCGGGATGGTCGGCGAAGTACTCTTTCGGCGGGATCAGGTCGGCAAAGGAGTGGATTCCCGCGCCGATGCCGGGCGGCAAGTAGGCGAGATCTCCGTCCACTTTCTCCGCCCAGTCGGCGGGAAATAAGCCGTTCACACGGTTGCGGAGAGCCCACTGCGCCGTCTGGTCGCGGACGAAGAACATGCGCAGCTTGAAGGCCGGCCGGCGGATTCGCCGGGTCTGCCGCAAGACCAGCGACTTGCGGCGCGGCACAATGGTTCCGTTTTCGGCAGGCGTGAGCCAGCGCACGCCGACTTCCTGCTCCAGGAAGTCGTACACGCTGTACAAGTTGGCCAACGGGTTTCGGCCGTGCAGGATGAGGCGATCCCGGCCGATGTAGACCTCGAAGCTGTCCGCCGGGAGGTCGCTCCACCCCTTCCCCACCTCGCCGTCCGTCACGCGCTTCTGAGCCGCTCCAGTGTCGCCGACGAAGATCGGCAGGCCCGCGTAGTCGGCCCCCTCTTCGACGACGGGCAGCTCGACGCCCGTGCTCAGCTTGATATGCTGCACCAGCTCGTCCGCGGCGAATTGGTGTCCCGCCGACGCCCCCCGCGGCAGTACGACCGTCGCGCGCGCCTGGCCGTCTTCCACCAGGACGACGTCGGCCCGGGCGGCTCCGCCCGGGACCAGAGCCATCACCATCGCCAACGCTCGGAGCAGGAGCTTCCACGAAACGGCCATGCCTGTTCCCTTCATCTTGGAATGTGCACCCCTTCTCACGGCCCAATTGCCGCTGCTCCTGAACGGCGGCCTGGGAGTTAGGATTCGCGTGCGAGTGCCTGACACCTGCCTGGATACGCTGCGGCGAGGACTTGGGGCGCCGACGGGGAAGACCTTTGGGACCGGGACGTCGCTGCTCCAAGCTGCCACAGTGAGGTCGAACCATGCTGCCGCGCGAACGCGTTCTGATAGCCATTAACCACGAGGAGCCCGACCGCGTGCCCATCCACGACTCGCCGTGGCACACGACCATCGCCCGCTGGCACAAAGAAGGCCTGCCCCAGGACCAATCTCCGCACTCGTACTTCGGCTTCGAGTTCGGCGGTCCGTGGTGTGACAACTCGCTGATGCTGCCCACCGAAGTGCTGGAGGAGACCGACGAATACGTGATCTCAACCAGCGGTGACGGCGCGGTGCGCAAGAACTGGAAGGACGCGATGTCCACGCCGGAGCTGCTGGACTTCCGCATCAACACGAAGGAGCTGTGGGAGCAGCACAAGCATCGGATGGTGATGACGGATGACCGCGTGAACTGGGAGGCGCAGCGGAAGGCCAATGAGGCCCAGCACGAGCAGGGCCTGTTCATCACGCTCAACTTCGGCCCCGGCTTCACCAAGGTCTGCAACCTGGTGGGTCCGGAGACCCTGATGATTGCGATGGTCGAGGACCCCGAGTGGGCCTACGACATGTTCATGACCGACGCTCGCCTGTGCGCGGACATCGCCGAGGCCTTTTTCCAGCGGGGCTTCCACATTGACGGCGGCTGGGTCTTCGACGACTTGGGCCACAAGGAGCGGGGGTTCTTTTCGCCGCAAATGTACAAGGAGCTGCTGTGGCCCGCACACCGAACGATTATCGAGCCTTTCAAGCGGCGCGGGCTGCCGGCGCTGCTCCACAGTTGCGGGTACAACATGGAGTTCGTGCCGCTGATCATCGAGTGCGGGTTCGACCTGCTGCAGCCGCTGGAGGTGAAAGCGGGGAACGACATGCTGGCGCTGAAGCGCGACCATGGCGAGCGGCTGGCCTTCATGGGCGGCATTGATGTGCGCGCCATGGCCGACCCGGATCCCGCGGTGATCGAGCACGAGATCGCCTCGAAGATCCCGGTAGTCAAGCACGGCGGAGGATACATTTATCACTCCGATCACTCAGTGCCCGATAACGTCAGCTTCCGGTCAGCTTCTGAATGAACGGGGCGAGCATTCGCTTCACTTCGGCGACCTGCTCCGCCAGGGAAGCGTAGTTCGTGTCATCCAGCAGGACCAGGTCCCGGGCAAGTAGTAAGCAGTACTCGAGTTCGCTTGCCGAACCCATTGCGATACGTAGGAACCGACCCAGCTCCGCGGTCCCGCCTCTACGACAGCGCTCTGCGATGTTCGCGGGGACAGAAGCGGCCGCCCGACGCATTTGACTTGTCAATGCGTACAGTTCATGTCTCGGAAAGCGCTCCGTCACCTTGTAGGTCGCCAAGGCGAGTTGGTGCGCCTTTTCCCAGACCTTCAGTTGTCTGAAGTCCCTCAATCTGAACGGCTCCCGCAACCCGAGCGGATCAAGGACGAGTGCCCGCCCTCCCAGCGGTCGAAAGCTCATTGTTCAAACCTGACCGCCGGCTGCCGTTTGCTGACCGCTGATAGCTGATTACCGTTGCCGCTAGCCCCTGCCCCGGGCCCACCGTTACCGCCGGGCCGAAGTCCAGCACGAGCTGCCCGTCCACGACCGCCGCGACCGGCTCAATCTCGTGAGACCCGAGGCGCACGGCGACCGCGCGCGCCGTGGTCCCGGCCGGGAGCGCGACGCTGAATTGCGCCAACCGCACCCTTCCATGTGCGACCTCCAAGCTGACTTCGAGCCGGCGGCCTCGCCGGCGCTGCGAGAAGGTGCCCCAACCCTCCGCGGCGCTGAAAAAGGCGCGGAAGTTTTCGGGAGTGATGTGAGGCGCAAAGGACATCACACCACGGGGCCCGTTGTACTGGAACCCCTCCGCCGCCAGCAGCAGCGACCAACTGCTCATCGCCCGCGCATAGTGCTCGCCACACTCGATCTCGTCCCAGGGGTTGCGCTTGACGCCATTGTACCGGTCCCGGGCCCCTTTGACGATGCAGTAGGCCTCGTCAATCATGCCCCGGTAGATCATCTGCGCGGCGACCTCGTACTCGAGGCCCGTCCAGACCTCGTCGCAATACAGGATCGGCTGGGCGGGACGCCCGCCGTGAGGCCAAGTGCAGCACAGGAGGCCCTTGTCGGTGCCATCCGCAAACACGCGCTGGTGATGCACAAAATCGGTGAAGTCCGGCAGCCAGGAGTACTTCATGATGGACTGAAGCGCGGTCTGTATGTGGTCGGCGGGCAGAACATCGCCCAGCCCCAGAATGTCGGCCCACCACTGACCCATCAGTTGATCCGAGTGGCAGCCTCGGCCGTACTGGTGCTTCTTGATTTTGTCCTCATCATACTTCTGGATCCAGTACTCGCCGTTCCAGAGCTGGTCGTCGTACTTCTGCCGTCCCGCGGTGAAGAGCTGCCGATATTTGGCGCGGAGAGCCGCCAGCCACTGTGTTCCGATGAAGGTATTCGGCCCGTAGACCGAGCAGTCGTACGTATTGAACTGCTGCCCCTCGAGGACCCCGTTGCCGTCGGGATCGTACTCGGTGATCGCCCAGTCCATGGCCCGCCGGCAGCGCGGCCACACCTTGTCGAGCCAGGTTTGATCGGCGGACCGGAGGTACTCGCGGTAGGTTTTCACGATGGTGCTCAGATGGCCGTCGCAGGCGGGGCCGGTCCAGCGGGGCTGGCTGAGCGGCAGTCGGGTACGGTGGCGGATGGCGCCGCTGTCCATCTGCTGGACGAAGTAGTCCGTCTCCCGCATGTTGCGCTCCAGCGACGGCCACATGTGGGCCAGCGTTTGCTCATAGTTCCACACATGCGTGCAGTTCATGGGGCAGCAGCCGGCACCCTCAAAGCAGGCCACAGTGCCGTCCTCGATCCACATGCAGGTCTGGGTCCGGATGGTCGAGATCTGCGAGCTGATGCAGTCGAGGAACCAGTACGGCAAGGTGCTGTCGTAGAAGGTCGCGCGGAATAGCTCCGTCTGGTCGTACAGGCGCTGAAACTGCGCCTGGACGTATCCTGCGACCTCGTACGAATCGCGGAACCAGTTGTTGTACATGTTCCCGATACGGAACTGCGCCAGCTCTTTCTGGTAGTCGGCATAGTGGTTCGGGAAGTGCCAGGTGAGCACAAAGACGGCCCGCCGCTCCTGTCCCGGCTCGACGGTTAGGGGCACCGCCAGGGCGGCGTTCCACGTCTCTCCGGAGGGGCTGAGGCCCACGGGCATCGGCCCATCGAGCTGGCCATCCGCGGCGAAGTCCGCCCACAGCATCCCGGCGTCATTCCACTGCGCGAGCGTGGTGGCGTTGCTCGTCAAGGCGCTCAGAGTCATGGTACCATATCGTTTGTGGTTCGGCTTAAGCCGGGCGCCGGCCATCTGGATCGAGGTCATCCCGGGCAGCTTGCGCACCTCGTTGAAGTTGCCGCCGTACTCGGCTCTTGAGGGGTCGCTCAGCTTTGTGCCATTAATCGGCGTGCGGCCGTCCCAGCCCACGCCGTTCTGCACCGTCTGCGCCACGCTGACCCGCGCAGTGCGACTGCCCTCGTTCCTCACCTTCAGTACGAAGATGACCGCGGGGAGGGCCGAGTCGGGAGCATTGAGCGGGATCAGGGGCGAGAAGGCCTCCAGCGAGATGCGGAGCGGGCGCAGCGCGGGGTCCCGGTACGTGACGAAGGCCCAGGGGTATTCGCCGACGAACTCGAGGTCGCGCACCAGGGGCAGATCGCCGATAGGCTTGAGCTGGAGCACGCGCGCCACAGGCTCCCGGCCGCCAACTTGGGCCCAGACGCTGAGAAAGCTGCCCGGCAGATAGGCGCGCGAGTTGATAGTGTTCATGATTTGCCACTGCTCCAGCGCGCCCTGCCCGGTGAGGGCAATGCTCCCTGCGCCGATGCCGCCCAGCGGCAGTGCGACGTGCCGCGCAGTGGCGCCGTGGTAGACCGTGCGCGGCGCGGGCCGATGGAGGTCGCGCTTCCACTGGCGCAGCCGGCGGGCCATTTCCGCCTTTCGCCGGGCCTCCCGGCGCTCGATCTCCCGCTCCTCGGCTGCCGTGAGCTCGCGGATATCGTCCAGATTGATGTGCCCCCAGCCGCCGGAGTGCTGGTCCACCACCTTCAGGTATACCTGCCGGCCCTTGTATGCCGACACGTCCCAGATACGCAGGTCCATGCGCTCGGCGTTATGGCCCGTTTCCGCGATCAGCTCGTGGTCATCCTCCGCCCGGCAGAGGGCCACATAGGTCGTACCAACATGTGCGCCGCCGCCGATCCGCAGGGCGAGCTTGTTGGCGCGGACCGTGAACACGGGCGAGCGGATTTCGCCTGTCGCCTTGTCGCCCGCGCCCTCAAAGGTGCCGATGAAATACCGGCCCTGCTTGCCGAAGTTGCCGCCGTGCCGGTCATTGTCGTTGTCCGAGGGCTGCGGGCCGAGCCGGCCTTTGACGACCTTCCAGCCCTGCAGATCGCCGGTCTCGAAGTCCCACTTCGCAAGTGGCGGGTCCGCTGCACGGCCCAAGCCCGCGAAGGCCAACAGCGCTACCGTTATCCAGGCGAGAGCTTTCATGCTTGTGACCTCCTGCTCGCTGCTTGTCGGGTTGTTCGTGCCCGGATTTGGAAGTCCCTCTTGCGCCGCGGCTCGGCTGCGGCCGGGAGGGGGCATCGCGGACAAGAGGGAATAGCCCGGCAACTCGCCGCTTGAGGTGAAACGAATGCGTCGCACCAGGTTCTGTGGATCAATTCGCCTCCTTCTGCTATCTGTCGCCCTGCTCGCGGCACGTGCCGGCGCGACGGACTGGCCGATGTATCGCTGTGACGCCCGGCGCAGTGCCGTGACGACGGAATTGGCGGCTGAGCTGCATCTTCAGTGGGTCCGGCAGTACCCGCCGCTGGAGCCGGCTTGGCCGGATGAGCCGCGGATGCGGTTCGACGTGTGCTATGAGCCGGTGGTGAAGGGCGGTATGGTGTTCGTGAACTCGCCGGGGACCGACAGCGTGTTGGCCCTGGATGCGGCCAGCGGCGCCGCCAAGTGGACCTTTTTTGCCGACGGCCCGGTACGTTTTGCCCCTGTAGCCTGGAGGAACCGGGTCTACTTCGCCTCGGACGACGGTCACCTGTACTGTCTGAGAGCGGCGGACGGCAGACTCGTGTGGAAATTCCTCGGGGCGCCGAGTGAGCGCAAACTCCTGGGCAACAAACGGCTGATCTCCGCCTGGCCGGCCCGGGGCGCGCCGGTCGTCGCCGACGGGCAGGTGTACTTCGCTGCGGGCATCTGGCCGTTCATGGGCGTGTTCATCTACTGCCTGGACGCGGAAACAGGTCAAGTTCTGTGGCAGAACGACGGCACGGGCGCCATGTACATCCAGCAGCCCCACAACAGCCCGGCCTTCGGCGGCATCGCGCCACAAGGCTACTTGGCGGCGGCGGGCGACAGGCTCCTGGTGGCCGGCGGCCGGTCAGCCCCGGCTTGCTTCGACCGCAAGACCGGCAAGCTCCTGTACTTTCACCTCGCAGAGAACAAGTATCTGGGGGGGTTCTGGGTCTCAGCGGCCGGTGAGCGCTTCGTCAACTGCGGCATCGTCTATGACCTGGCCGACGGTCGGCTCCGGGCGGGCGTCGGCTCTCCAGCCAACCTGAACCCGTATCGCAGCACGGCGACTCCCGATGCTCGCTGCTCCATCGTGACCGAGGACAGACTGTACGGCGTGGACAAGGGCGCTGTTGCAGCCTATGACCCGGTGAAGCTGGAAGTCACAATCACCAAGGACAGGAAGGGGAACAAGATCGAGAGGTGGTGGGCACCCCAGTTGTGGAGCTTGCCCGTTGAAGCTGAACGAGTATTCCTGAAGGCAGGCTTGCGCCTGTATGCGGGCAAGAGGGGCGCTGTGATGGCAATTGACTTGCCGCAGCCGGGCGGCAAGCCCAAGCTGTCGTGGCAAGCGGAGATTGAGGGCACACCGGCCTCGATGGTGGCGGCCAACGACCGGCTGTTGGTCGTTACGCTGGAGGGCCGCATCTACTGCTTCGGATCGCAGAAGACCCAACCAAGGACCTATGCCGAGGAACGCACCGGGGCTGTTCCCACTCGGGATGAATGGACCAGGAGAGTCGGGGATCTGCTGAGGCTCACCGGGGTAACTGAGGGCTACTGCCTGGTCTGGGGCGTGGGGAACGGAAGGCTGATCGAAGAACTCGCCCGCCAGTCCAAGTTGCATCTTGTCGCCGTGGACCCTGACGAAGGCAAGATCGCGTCGCTGCGCACGAGGCTGAAGGCCGCCGGCCTGTACGGTGTGCGGGTATCGGCCCACGCCGGCGACCCGTTGACCTTCCGATTCCCCCCGTACGTGGCCAGCCTCATTGTGTCGGAGGATCCGGCAGCGGCGGGACTGGCGAAGGGCACTGCCTTCGCGAAGAAGCTATTCTACCCGCTGCGTCCTTACGGCGGCGTGGCTTGTCTGGCGATTCCGGCGAGCAAGAGGCGAAGCTTCGTCCAATCGGTCCAGGCGGCCAAGCTGCCGAAGGCCGAGATCAAGGTGAAGGGAGAGTTCGTCACACTGAGGCGTGTGGGAGCCTTGCCGGGGGCCGCGAACTGGACACACCAGTATGCGGATGCCGGGAACACCTGCGTGTCCCGGGACAAGCTGGTCAAAGCGCCGTTGGGTGTACTCTGGTTTGGCGGCTCATCGAACACTGAGATCCTGCCGCGGCATGGCCATGGTCCGTCGGAGCAGGTGGTGGATGGTCGGCTGTTCATTGAGGGGCCCGATACGCTGCGCGCCATGGACGTATATACCGGACGCGTGCTGTGGAAGGTGCGGCTTCCGGGCATCGGCAAGCCGTATAACAGCACCAGCCATCAGCCGGGAGCGAATTCCGTCGGCAGCAACTACGTTTCGTCCTCGGAGGCAATCTATGTCGCTCACGGACAGCGATGCCTGCTCCTGGACCCGGCTACGGGGAAGCAGGTGTCCGAGTTCAAGCTCCCGGCCGGGCCCGGCGCGTCAGAGGCACCGATCTGGGGCTATCTGGGCATCTGGAAGGACCTCTTGGTGGCCGGCTCTTCACCCTTGATCTTCGAGGGCGAGGAGCCGATCGGCGCCAAAGACAACTGGGATGCGACGTCCAGCAAACAGCTAGTCGCCATGAATCGTCACAGCGGCAAAGTGCTGTGGACCTTCGACTCGGTGTTCTGTTTCCGGCACAACGCCATTGCCCTGGGCAACGACAAGCTGTTCGGCATTGACCGTCTGCCGGACGCCGTGGTGCAGAAGATGGAACGCCGGGGCCAGACGCCGGAGGGCCAGCCACGGCTCGTGTGTCTGGACGTACGCACGGGGAAGGTCCTGTGGGAGACGACCAAGGACGTGTTCGGCACGTGGCTCGGGTATTCCGAACGGTACGATGTTCTGCTGCAGGCCGGCCGGCCTTCGCGCGATATGCTGCCCAACGAGCCGGGCGACCGGATGATTGCGTACCGGGGCAGGGACGGCAAGGTGCTGTGGGACAAGCCGCACAAGTACTACGGGCCCTGTTTGCTGCACGGTGACACCATCATCACCCAGACGATCTCCCTCCGGGAGTTAGCCCAGGCCTTCAACCTGCTCACGGGCGAACAGATAATGCGCCGGAACCCGATCACGGGCAGGGAGGCTCCGTGGCAATTCGGTCGAAACTATGGCTGCAATACGATCGTGGCCAGCGAGTATCTGATCACGTTCCGATCTGCCGCGGCGGGCTACTTCGACCTGGCAACTGACGGCGGGACCGGCAACCTGGGGGGCTTCAAGTCCGGCTGCACGTCCAACTTGATCGTCGCCAACGGCGTCCTCAATGCGCCGGACTACACCCGGACCTGCACTTGCAGCTACCAGAACCAAACGTCGCTGGCCTTCGTGTACATGCCCGAGGTCGAAACATGGACCTTCAGCATCTTTCCCCAGGACCGGGCGCCCGTGCAGCGCGTTGGCATCAACCTCGGGGCACCGGGCGACCGCTACGGGCCCGACGGGATGCTGTGGCTGGAGTATCCGATCGTCGGGGGGCCATCGCCTGCGATATCGGTGAGCGTCGCACCCGAGGAGCCTGAGTGGTTCCGCCGGCATTCCTCGCGCATCGGTGGCGAGGGCCTGAGATGGGTCGCTGCCTCCGGCGCCAAGGGCTTGCGCTCAGTCACGATCACGCTGGATGAGAAGGCGGAGCAAGAGCGTCTCTACACTGTGGCTTTGTATTTCATGGAGCCCGATAACACCAAGCCCGGCGAGCGGGTCTTCAGCGTGGCGCTGCAGGAGCGAGAGGTCCTCAAGGACTTCGACATCGTCAAGCAGGCGGGCGGGCCGAACCGGATGATCGTCAAGCAGTTCAAAGGTGTCAACGTGAAAGGAAGCTTGACGGTCAGCCTTAAACCTGCGGCGTCAGCGCGAACCCGTGCTCCAGTGCTCTGCGGCATTGCGGTGGCCGCCGAGAGGCGGTGAATGCCTGACGGTGCCGCCCCTCACCGGTAGGCCTCCGAGGCTGGTCCATCTGTATGAAAACCCACACTGTCTCGGCCTCAAGTCTGGTATACTGTGATTGGCGTATCCTATCCCCTGGGAGGGGATAATAATGAGCTCGAGAACTGCTCAGGCGGAGCTGTCTGCCGCTCCTCCGGATCTGAAGAAGATTGATGACCGGCTGGCCCGCATCGAGGGGCATGTGCGCGGGATCCGCCGGATGATCCGGCAAGAGCGGCCTTGCGAGGAGCTGCTGCTTCAGATCGGCGCCGTGCGGGCGGCGCTGGCGCGGGTGAGCACGAAGCTGCTGGAAGAGCATTTGGAGCACTGCGTGGCGCGGGCCATCGAGGAGGGCACGGGCCGGCAAGCCCTCGACGACCTGAGATCGGCGTTGCTGAGCGCCGGTATCATCGAGAGGAGCTAAGCTAGTGAGTGCCTCTTGTTCGACTTGTGTGCCCGGCAGTCCTGAGAGCCGCGAAGCGCCGGGTGGGCGCCGGGCCCTAGTGCGCCTAGTTGTGGCTGGGGTGCTGATTTCGGCTGCGTGGCTGACGCGTTGGTGGGGCGTCGAGCCCGTGTGGGTGAGTAATGCTCTGGGCGCACTGGCGGCGGTGTTGGGCGTCTACCCGATTGCGGTGAGCGCGGGCGGCCAATTGCTACGGCGCAAGATCGGCGCCGACTTACTGGTCACGATCGCGGTGTTCGCCGCGCTGGCCATCGAGGAGTACCGTGCCGCCGGGATGGTCGCCTTCATCATGCTGCTGGGCGAATATCTGGAACAGGTGGCGGGGGACCGCTCGGAACGGGCGTTGGCCAAGTTGCTTGCCCTGGCTCCGGAGATGGCGCTGGTGCGGCGAGGTGCGGAGCTGGCGAGCGTGCCGGCGTCCGAGGTTCAGGTCGGGGAGGTGTGCGTAGTCCGTCCGGGCGACCGCATTCCGGTGGACGGTGAGGTGGTGGCCGGGGCCACGGCAGTCAACGAGGCAACTGTGACCGGGGAGTCCTTGCCGCGCGATGTTGGTGTCGGCAACAAGGTGTGGGGCGGCACGCTGGCCGAGGACGGGACGATTGACGTGCGCGCGACCCGGGTGGGCGAGGACATCGCTATCTCGCGAGTGCGGCGTCTCGTTGAGCAGGCCCGGGAGTCTCGGGCGCCGGTGGAGCGCACAGTGGACCGCTTCGCCAGTTGGTTTGCTCCGGTGGCGGTTATCACTGCCTTGGGCGTGTGGCTGTTCACCGGAGAGCTGTCGCGCGCGATCACGATCCTGGTGGTCGCCTGTCCTTGCGCGCTGGTGCTGGGCACGCCGGCTGCAGTAGTGTCCGCCATTGGCCGAGCGGCGCGGCACGGCATCCTGATTAAGGGGGGCGAGCACCTGGAGGCGGCAGGCGCGACGACGATGGTTGCACTGGACAAGACGGGGACCCTGACAGCGGGCCAACCGAGCGTCGTGAGAGTGGAAGGCTTCGACCACCGGGCCCCGAAGGAAGTGTTGCGTCTGGCGGCCATCGCCGAGGTGCGCTCCGAGCACCCTCTGGCGCGGGCGATTGTGGAGGCATGGCGCGGATTCTCGCCCCAGCCTGTCCCCGAGCCCGAGGCGTTCGTGAACGAGCGCGGCCGCGGCGTCCGCGCCCAGTACTCGGGCCTGAAGCTGCATGTTGGCAGTCCGCCGCATCTACGGGGCGCCGGCGTGGGTCTACCGCGCGTGGTGGAGCAGCACGTCCAGCGCGAGGAGCAGCTTGGACGGACGGTCATTCTGGTCGCGGCCAACGAGGAGATCATCGGCGCGGTCTCAGTGGCTGACCGGGTGCGGGAGGGAGCAGCCGGGAGCGTTGCGAGCTTGCAGCGAGCCGCAAAGAAGCGCGTCGTGATGCTGACGGGCGACAACCCACAGGCGGCCGACGCCGTGGCACGCGAGGTCGGCATTGAGGAAGTCCACGCGGAAATGCTGCCGGAGCAGAAGCTGGAGCATGTGCGACAGGCCGTGGATGCGGGCCACCGGGTGGCGATGGTCGGGGACGGAGTGAATGACGCTCCGGCACTTGCGGCGGCCAGCGTGGGCATCGCCATGGGAGCAGCGGGATCCGATGTGGCTCTGGAGGCCTCGGACATTGCGCTGATGTCCTCGAACCTGGAACAACTCGTGGAGACCTTCGCCCTGAGCCGCCGGGCCTTGGGTGTGATCCGCCAGAACCTCGCCTTCGCGGTGCTGTTCAACGCGGGGGCCGTGATCGTCGCGTCGGTGGGCTGGGTCGGTCCGGTCGGCGGCGCGATTCTACACCAGGTCAGCTCACTGGCGGTGATTCTCAACTCGATGCGTCTGCTCCGTGCACCGGGCGGCTAGCTCACGTACTGCGATAGCCAACTCCGCTCGACCTCGATGGCATCGAAGGAACAAGCCTCCTGGCAGCAAAAGCACTCGATGCACTTGTGGCGGTCAATTGTCGCCACCTGGCCGACCTGTATGGCCCCGGTAGGGCAGACTTGCGCGCAACCACCGCAGGCCCGGCAGAGAGCAGGTTCGACCCGCGGGCGGATGTAGAGCCAGCGCCGCGCGGCACGCGCCAGAAAGTGCGGGATGCCGGTCCAGTGCGACGGCGGGATGCGAATTGAGGTGCGCACGGCATCCAAGTCAACGCCGCGCACCTCGATCTGCTGCAGGTCCGATACGCCGGCGCCCAGTTCCGCGGCGGCCTCCGTGGTGCGCACCATGCCGGGGCGAAAGCCCAAGACCTCGGTCATCACCCGGTCCAGCGCCACGCCGTCTCGTGACGCCGCAATCAGGCCCAGCGGCCGCGGCTCCCCGCGCGCCGGGCCCGAGCCCTCCATGACCACAACCGCGTCCATCACGTTCAGGTGCGGAGGCCGGGCCGCGTACAGGTCGGCGATGGCATCACTCACGGCGCGGAAGCCGCCGAGGCAGTGCAGGTCCATGCGATCCCGGGGCGCCAGTCCGCCGAACATGTTCTTGACCGCTCCCGTGAAAAACGTCTGCATGTGGGTCTTGCACTTGGGCAGGTTGATTACGATATCGCTCTCGACCACGCGCTGGGCCAGGTGCACCATCGGGAGCTGGTGCGCCCCTGGAACGCGGCACTCGACGTAGCCGGCCTCCGCCAGCAGCTCCGTCGCGACCCCACGCCGGTCTGCGAGGGCGGCCATGCCCGTCTTCTCCATAAGACGAGAGGCGCTACGGCCCAGGCTGTACGTGGGCTGGTCAGCGATTACGACCCGGCCGCCCAGTCCGGCGGCCCACCCCACCACGGCGTCCACCACAGTGGGATGAGTTGTGATGGCGGCCTCCGGGGGACGCGCCTGGAGGAGGTTCGGCTTGGCCAGTACGGTGGCGCCGGGTTGAATCAACGGCACCGCGCCATCCAAGAGATCCAGGGCGCGGCGCACGGCGTATTCCACCTTGGGCGCCTCGTACGTCTCGCACGGCACGAGGCTGACAACCGTTCGTCCCTCGTTCACGTTAGTCGTAGGTCTCCGTCTCCAAGGTCTGCTCCAGCCCCACGTGTTGGCGCATCAGGGCCTGATTGTAGGCGGTGATGACATTCTTTCTGGTGATCAGGCCCAGGATCTTGCGGTGATCGTCGGGGTCCACCACGGGAATCCGCCCGACGTCCCTGAGCCCCAGCTTGCGCAAGGCGTCGTTGAGGTTTTCCTCGGGGAAGCAGACCAGCACGGCATGGGTAGCGACCTCCGTGACCGGAACATTCTCCTGGCCGTCATGGAGCGCCCGGCGGATGTCCTGGAGCGTCACAATTCCGTGCAATAGGCCCTGTTCGTCAACAACCGGGAAGCCGTGGTGCTTCGTGGTCTCGAGCAACTGCGCAACCTCCCGGACGCTAGCCGTTGTGGCGACGGTCGTAAGATCGGTGGTCATCGCATCCGCGACCTTGATCATGTTGAGCAGCCCGATGTCGCGACCAAAGCTGACGTGCACGCCGCGGCGTGTCAGCTTCCAGGTGTAGATCGAGTCCCGCTCCAGCAGACGGGAGAGGATGGTCGAGATCACGCAGGCGAACATGAGCGGTAGGATCAGGCGGTAGTCGCGCGTGAGCTCGAACAGGATGAGGATCGCGCTGATCGGGGCATGTGCCGTACCGGCGAACACGGCCCCCATTCCGACGAGCGCGTATGCTCCGGGAGATGTTTGGCTGCCGATCAGGTTCATCAGCTTTCCGAAGGCCAGCCCCAGCATGGCGCCCATGAAGAGGGAGGGAGCAAAGATTCCGCCGGAGCCCCAGCTTCCCAGAGTGACGGAGGTGGCGAGGATCTTGGCGGCCAGGAGGCAGAGGGCGAATCCGATGCTATAGCGGGCAAAGGCGGCCTCATCAATCGCGGCGTACCCGACCCCGAACACCTCATGAAACAGCAAACCGGTCACACCGATCCCCAGCCCGCCGATCACTGCGGTCGCCGGCCAGGGGAGACGCATTCCTTCAAAGAGGTCCTCGCAGTAGTAGAGCGTACGCATGAAGAGCTGCGCGACCAGACAGGCGACAATGCCGAGCAACACAAAAAAGATGAGCTCTGCGTGGCGCGCCAGTTGGTAGGGGAAGACCGTGAAGGCGGGCATGTCTCCGAAGGCACTGCGTCCCACGACGGAGGCCATGATCGAGGAGACTACGACACCGCCAAAGCACTCGGCCGTGAAGTCTCCGGCGATAATCTCGAGCGCAAAGAACACGCCGGCCAGCGGAGCGTTGAACGTGGCGGCGATGCCCGCGGCGGCGCCACAGCTCACCAAGGTCCGCACGCGGTTGTCGGACAGATGCAGGATTTGGCCGAGCGTTGAGCCCAGGGCGGAGCCGATCTGGACGATCGGCCCCTCGCGGCCGGCTGAACCCCCGGAGCCGATACAGACGGCCGAAGCCAGCGACTTGATGACGGCGACTCGGGGCCGAATGATGCCCCCCCGCAACGCCACAGCCTCCATGACCTCGGGGACTCCGTGCCCCTTGGTCTCGGGGGCCAGGTATCGCACCATGGCCGCTACAATGACCATGCCGACCGCCGGGACAATGATCACGTAATACGGGCCGAGGGGCGCAAGCAGTGTAGCGCCATGCTCGAAGAACAGCTTGTGGAACGTGCGGATCAACCAGCGAAAGAACACGGCACCATAACCGCCACCCAGACCAACGACTAGTGCCAGGACCATGAGGAAGGTGCGCGACGACATCTCCGAGCGGTCCACCAGCGCGGCGAGGCGCCGGGTCCACTGGGGCACGCGCCCTCGCAGGTGCATCGAAGCGTCATGTTTCGGCAACTGCTTTTCCTTGCTCATAGCTCTCGGTTGTGCGTGTCACCGAGAATGATCCTCGAGGAGGCGATGGGTCGCCTAGCCGCTCAGGGGCATTTGCACGCCGATGGCGCAGTGCTGGAAGTACTTGCGGATGACTCGCTTGACTTCGTCCTCGGTAACCGCACGTACTTTCGCCGGATACGCTCGGTCGAGGCTAACTGGGAGTCCCAGCACGTGGTAGCGCGCCAGGATCGCCGTCTGGGCCCGCTTGCGCTGCCGCGACAGCGCATAGGCGTTAATCAGCCGACACTTGGCGGCAGCGATCTCTTCCTTCGTGGGTGGCTTCTCAGACAATCTTCGAAACTCCCGTTGCAACGCAGCGCTGACTGCATCAACCTTCAGAGGCCGCGGGGCTGCCACCACTGCCACAGGGCTGAAATCGGGCGAGAAGGCGCGGTTTACCGGCTCCCAGAACTCACGCCAGGGGACATCGCCGGAGGGCTCGGTAAGGCTTCGGCGGAATTCCCGGCTCTCGGCCAGACGGCCGCCTTCGCCTCCAGCCAGGACCTCGCGCACGATCTCGGTGGCGTAGAAGTCGGGTTGTCCGGGGCCGGGCGCCGGCACGCCCACCATGATCGCCGCGCGAGCCAGGGGGCGGCTTCCCTCGGGGCGCAATCCACGCACCTTGGTCCGCGTCCGCTCCAGCAATTTGAGCGGCTCAAGCGTGATCGTCGGCGCCTCGCCCGAGGGGAAGTCCTGCAGCGTCTTTGCGGCCAGCCCTTTGACCTCCGCGACCGGCAGGGCCGAGCTGACAGCAAGAGCCCCGCGCCGGCCGACGTAATGCGTCGCATGGAATTGCTTCAGGTCATCGGCCGTGATCGCCTTGACGGCGGCTTCAGTGGTCAGAACCCACAGCCCCCGGTTATCGAGGCCCAAGGCGGCGCGGAACAGGTTGAATGTGCCGCGCAGTGGGTCCTTCTCTTTCTCAGCGGCTTCCGCCCGAACGTTCTCCCGTGCGGCCGCGACGCTCCCCTCGTCGAACGTGGGCTTCAGCGCTGCCTGGGCGAATAGCCGGATGGTGGTCGCAACCTCGTCGGTGACGACCTGGCCTGTTAGCTCCACGTAGCTGCGATCGGTATTGGCGCCGACCTGCACGCCGGCGTCGGCCAGGGCATCGAGTGACGCGCCGGCCTTGCTCTTGAGCAGCTCATTCAGCTTCTGCTGCACGAGTTCTTGCAGCACGGCCCGAACGCCGGTTTTGCCCGGGGGCTCCTCGGTGGCCGCAGCGCGGAAGGCCAAAGCCACGCCGGCCACATCCGTGCTGGTGTCGTGGACGGCCAGGACCGTAAATCCGTTATCCAGCGTGGCGGTCACGACCTGGCCCTCGGGTGCGGCCAGGCACAGGACCGCCGTAGTCAAAAGCAGCAATCCGACAGCGAGCTTCTTGCTGGGGGCAAACACAGCTCAGGTGGCCTCCTGCCCACTGCGAGCGCCGCGAGGGCGCATGATCACCAGAGTGGCTCTCTCGGGCACGAAATACTGTTGGGCCACACGCCGGAGGTCCTCGCGGGTCACCGCCCGCACCTGATTAATGTACTGAATCGCGAACTCGTAGGTATCAATGGCATCGTAGAAGCCCAGCGATCCCGTCTGGTCAGTGCCCGTCTCATTCTGAAAGGCGTAGTTGACCGTCAGGAGACGTTTGGCTTCTCGGAGCCGGTCCTCCGGGACGAGCTCCTGTTGCAGCTTGGCGATCTTCTGCTCCAGGGCAGCGCGCGCCTGCAGCTCCTTGCTGGGAGGCGTGGCCAGCGTGAGAATGAACAGCCCCGGCTCTCTCTGGGTCAAGAAGTCCGCCTCCGCGCTGATGGCCAGGCCCTTTTCGTCGCGCAGGACGCGGTTTAGCCACCCGAAATCGCCTTGTCCCAGGAGGGTATAGATGAGGTCCATGGCGCACACGTCCGGTTTGTTCTCGATGCCCGGGGCGCGGAAGGCGAGGCTGAGCATTGTGGCTTTCAGGGTCGCCTCGCGTTGGACCCGCACGCGTCGGCCGCTTTGCGCGGGCTCGGGTGGGGGCCGGGACCAACGGCTTCGGGCCGGTTCCAGGGCCCCCAGCGCCGCCTGTACGCGCGGGACGAGGTCCTGAGCCGTGGTGTTTCCGACCACCACGAGCGAGATGTTGTCGGGGGCGTAGAACTGCTTGACAAAGCCTGCCACGTCGGCCGGCTTGAGCTTCTTGATGTCGGCCTCCGAGCCACGCGGCGAGCCGCCGTAGGGGTGCTTCCGGAACGCCTCGGCCCACAGGCGGCGACTCAGGCGCGCCTGCATGTTACGCGGGGTGATCTGCTGGCGCTCCACCTGTAGCCGGCGTAAGACGGCACGCTGCTCTCGCTCGAAGGCCTCTGCGCTCAAGTCTGGTTGGGCCAGGGCCTGCCCCATCGCCTGGAGGACATCGCCGACGTACTCCGGGGCCACAGTCACAGTCACCTGGACGAAATCCCGCGTCGTGCCCACCATCGCTTCGCCGCCCAGTGCCTGGATCTGCCGGCCAAAGCCGGGCTCGCCGTCGGCGTCCTGCTCGCCGAACACCATTCGCTGAGACAAGAAGGCCAGGCCGGATTTGCCCTCGGGTTCGTAGAGTGACCCCGCTTTGATGTACAAGGCGAGGGCGACCGCGGGCTGGGCCGGCTCCTGCTTGAGGACGATACGCAGCCCGTTGTCCAGCGTCTCCAGCTTCACATGGTCCGGGACCAAGATCGGTGCAGCGCCAGCCGGAGCCGTGATTGACCCCAGGCTCGCGCCCAACAGCCACAACACGAGCCATCCACGACAAGAGCTATTGGACAATCTCGCGTATCTCCCGCTTCAGGATTTTCCCGCTGCCGGATTTCGGCAACTCGGGGAAGAAGACCACGCGTCTGGGCACCTTGAAGGAGGCCAGATTCGCCGCACAGTGCTCAATGATCGCGTGGGCGCTCAGTGCTGCGCCCTCCCGCAGGGCGACGGTCGCGATCACGTCCTCGCCCCGCAAGCGGCTGGGCACGCCGACTACCGCAGCCTCGGCGACCTGAGGGAGGCGATAGATCACGTCCTCGACCTCGCGCGGATAGACGTTCATCCCGCTCACAATGATCATGTCTTTCTTGCGGTCCACGATGTACAGATAGCCGTCTTCATCCAGGCGGGCCAGGTCGCCGGTGTGGAGCCAGCCACCACACAGGGCTTCCGCCGTGGCCGCCGGGTCCCGCCAGTACCCAGCCATCACATTCGGACCACGGACGAGCAGCTCACCGACCTCGCCCACCGGCAGACTCCGATCGTTGTCATCGGCGACCCGGAGCTCAATGCCCGGTAGAGGCAGCCCGACACTGCCCGGTTTCTGGACGCCATAGAGAGGATTCACGCTCACGACCGGGGCCGCTTCGGTCGGGCCATAGCCTTCGAGCACCGTTCCGTGCGAGACCATCTGCTGGAGTCCGTGAAGCACCTCCAAGGGCAGCGGGGCGCCACCGGACACCGCCAGCCGCACGGTACGCCACGAGTACTCCTCCGAAGTTTTGGCCGAAAGCAGCACGCCGTACATGGAGGGCACTCCCGCCAGCACCGTGACTTTCTCTCTGGTGACGGCGCGAAGCACGTCCAGGGGCGCGAACTTGGGCAGCATCACGGAGCAAGCGCCCGCCAGGATCGGGATCACCATGCATACAGTGGCACCGAAGGAATGAAACAGGGGCAACACCGTGAGAAAGACTTCCTCGGTGTGAACGTCAATGGCCTTCATGCACGCCGCCGCATCCCACATGATGTTCCGGTGGGTGAGCATGGCGCCCTTGGGGCGGCCGGTCGTACCCGAGGTGTACAGCAGCACCGCCACGTCATCCTGCTGCATATCGGGGGGCGCAGGCGGCTGCTGTTTCATGCCCACCAGTTCTTCGAAGCCGATCGCACCCTCGGGCACCGCGGCGCCACTTACGATAACGTTCTCCAGCGACGGCACAGCGGCCCGCAGCAGCGGAAGAGAGCTGCTGAGCGCGTCCACGGTGATGAGCGTGCTCACTTCGGCGTTATTGAGGATGTAGGCGATTTCCTCGGGCCCCAGCAGGGCGCTGATCGGGAGAGCCATGGCGCCCGTTCGGATGGCGGCGAAGTAGCCCAGTACGAACTGGGGACAATTCGGCAACAGCAAACCGACGCGTTGGCCCGGGCCTACGCCCAGCGAGGCCAGGCCCCCGGCCAGGTAGTCGGCCGTGAGGGCCAGCTCGGCGTAGCTGATGCGCCGGTCACCACAGGCCAGGGCCGGCAGCCGGCCGTACCTATGGGCCGCTGCGGCGAGGAGTTCACTGAGCAGCTTCGGTGTTTCTGCCTCAGGGGGCCGTGTCGCCGGCTCCGGAACCCGTTGTTCGGTGTCTCGCTCCACCCGCCACACCCACCTTACTCTGGTTCTCCGGGGACCGACCATTCACTGTTTCCGGTCCCCCATGAACTTGGCTCGCGCCTCCGCAGCTACCGACCCGTCATCGAGAGTAATACTCGCCGCCGTCTCGGCCAAGCGACCTCGTCGGCGGACTATTCGGCCCCGGACTTGCACAGTCCTTCCCACGGGGACCGGTCGGCGGTATCGCACTTCCAGTGCCGCTGTGGTCGCCATGATGCCTTGGGCGTAGAGGACCGTCGTCATGGCCTCGTCGAGCAAGGTGGCGAGGATCCCGCCGTGCGCAATGCCGGCCCACCCTTGGCATTCGCGATTCACCAGGAAGTCGGCGACTTGCTCGTCTCCTTCCGGTCGAAACCGAAGATGCAGGCCCTTCGGGTTGTCAGGCCCGCATGCGAAGCAGTACCGATCAGCTTTGACGCGCATGGCTCCCGCCCGCTGTTTTGCGCATGATAGAGGAACCAGCCGCAGGCGTCAAGGAGCACAGCCGCGAGCCACGGGGCTGCTCACTGACTGGCGCGCACCGATATGCGGAACGTCTTCGTGGCACACTGCTGCGGTCTGCAGCCACCTTGCGCGGGCGTCAGTTTCGAGGTAAACTGGCATTGAACATGGAGAGACAGGGCCCCTCGATTCGGATCTACGACGCCCGCCGGGCCGACCCGCCCGAGGTGGCGGCATTGCGCTGCCGCTCGATCAGCGAGTTCCCGCAGGAGGCGGAGGTGATCGTGTCCGAGATCCTCGGCGCTGTGCGGGAGCGAGGGGATGCGGCGCTAGTCGAGTACACTCGGCGGTTCGACTGCCCCGGCTTCACGGCCGACCAGATCGCCGTGAGCCCCGAGGAGATAGAGAGGGCCTACACCGAAGTGGAGGGGGAATGGCTTGCGGCGCTGCGTCAGGCGATCGCCAGCGTGCGCCGGTTTCACGAGCAGCACGTTCCCGAGAGCTGGCTCGAGGAGCACGAGGGCACCCGGCTGGGGCAACGGGTGAGGCCGCTGGACAGCGTGGGAATGCACATCCCCGGCTTCTCGGCGCCCCTATATTCCTCGATCTATATGTTGGCCGTGCCGGCGGCGGTAGCGGGTGTGGAGCGTCTGGCCCTGGCTACGCCGCCCCGGAAGGACGGCAGTGTCGCGGCGACGATGCTGGTGGCGGCGGCCGAGTGCGGCGTCCGGGAGGTCTATCGCGTGGGCGGCGCCCAGGCTGTCGCAGCGTTCGCCTATGGGACGCAGACCGTTAACCGCGTGGACAAGGTCGTCGGCCCGGGAAACGTTTACGTTGTTCTGGCGAAGCGCGCCGTGTTTGGCCTAGTCGGCATCGATTCCCTGACGGGGCCCAGCGAGTCGCTGATCATCGCCGATGAATCCGCCGACCCGGTGCTAGTCGCCGTGGACCTGCTCTCGCAGGCGGAGCACACAGGCGACAACGCAGTATTCCTGCTCACCACCTCGATGGAGCTGGCGAACGCGGTCAACGCCGAGATGGAGCAGCTCTTGCAGGAAACGCCTCGCGCTGAGTTGGCGGCGCAGTCGCTGTCGGCGCACGGGGCGGTCGTCTTGGTATCTGATCTGGAGGCGGCGCTCAGCCTGTCCAACGACATCGCGCCCGAGCATCTGCAGCTCATGGTCGCCGAGCCGACGGTGGCCCTGAACGGCGTACGGCATGCGGGCTGCATCTTTGTCGGACCGCATTCGCCGGTCCCGTTGGGCGACTACGCCGCCGGGCCGAGCCACGTGTTGCCCACGAACGGCACGGCGCGGTTCTCATCGCCTGTCACCGTGCAGGACTTCGTGAAGGTATCCAGCATCGTGTGGGCGTCCGAGAAAACACTGAAAGAATTGGGGCCGGGAGTCGAAATCCTGGCTGAGGGCGAGGGACTGCCGGGTCATGCGGAAGCGATTCGGCGACGACGGGGCTGAACCCGACCGATGAGGCAAGGCCATGAAGCGATCCGCCGCCGTGGAGCGCAAGACCACTGAAACGGAAATCAGCCTGGCGCTCGAACTGGACGGAACCGGCCAGTATGAGCTGGACACCGGGGTCGAGTTCTTCGACCACATGCTCTCGCACGTGGCCAAGCACGGGCTATTTGATCTGAAGGTTCAGGCGAGGGGCGATATCGGCGTGGACTTCCACCACGTGGTGGAGGATGTGGGCATCGTCCTGGGGCAGGCGCTGCGCGAGGCGCTGGGCGACAAGCGCGGCATCAACCGCTACGGGACAGCCTTCTGCCCCATGGACGAGGCGCTGGTGCAGATTTCTCTCGACCTGTCGGGGCGCTGCTTTCTGGCGTACGACCTGCGGATCGGCCGGCCCAAGGTCGGCCAGTTCGACACCGAGCTGACGCGCGAATTCTTCCAGGCCCTGGCGCGGTCCGGCGAGATCACGCTGCACGTGCGCCAACTTGCCGGGGAGAATGCCCACCACATCATCGAGGCCGCGTTCAAGGCGCTCGGCAAGGCCCTGGACCAGGCGACCATGCTCGACCCGCGGCAGACCGACTTGCCGTCCACGAAGGGCAGTCTGTAACCACCCGTCATCGGACGAGAAACGGCACCATGATCGCACTGATAGACTACGGGATGGGGAACCTGGGGAGCGTGGACAAGGCGCTCCGGCGTGTCGGCTGCGAGGTCGAGATCACCAGCGACCCGCGCGTGCTCGAGCGTGCCGACGGCCTGGTGCTGCCCGGCGTGGGGGCCTTCGACGACTGCGTTGCCGGACTGCGCAAGCACGGACTAGATGAGCCGATCAAGGCACTGATAGCCGCGGGCAAGCCTTTTCTGGGCATTTGCCTGGGCCTACAGATGCTGTTCGACGGCAGCGAGGAGGGCGGGCGGTATCCGGGCCTGGGCGTGGTGCCGGGGCGGGTGGTGCGGTTCACGCACAATCTGAAGATCCCGCAGATCGGGTGGAACCAGATCGCGATCAAGCAGCCGGCGCCGCACCTGGAGGGCGTCAAAGAGGGCTCCTACGTCTACTTCGTGCACAGCTACCACTGCGTTCCCGACGATCCGGCCATCGTCGCAACCACCACCGACTACGGCTACGAGTTCTGCTCCGCGATCTGGCGCGACAACATCTTCGCCACGCAATTTCACCCGGAAAAGAGCCAGGCCGTGGGCCTGCAGATACTCACGAACTTCAAGCACTTGACGGACGTCACCAAGAACTAGCGGCCTGGCCGGCGGAATCCGTGTGTGGTCTCGATCCTAAGAATGGTCGGCCATGGCCCCCCAGACGAGCATTTGAAGGCCCGTTTGGGGGAGATGAGGGTCCTTGCACCCATGCTCGTCATACCGGCAATTGACCT
>JALGUG010000345.1:4092-6643 GCA_029820995.1 Candidatus Zipacnadia bacterium | reverse complement strand
GCAAGGGTGACGGAACAGCTTCTAGCCAGTGCCGGCGATCCAGTCGGCGATTTGCTTGTTCGTGGCGCGCCGGGAATGAGCAGTCAACGCGGAGGAGGCGCCGGCGGCGCGGTAGATGCTCTTTAGGCCGGCGAGGTCGAAGCTGCCACCGGCGTTGTGCAAGAGTAGCGGTCCCGGCGCAAAGAGGGCGACGGCAGTGCGCAGGTCGCCGGCGCGGCGTAAGTGAGGCACGTTCAGGCGGGCGAGGAACTCGGCGTCGTCGCTGAGATCGAAGCGGGCGGCGTCGGCGGCGAGCTTGCGCAGGGCCTTGGGCTGCACGCCGGCAGCCAGCAGGCACCACAGGCCGGCATCCCCCAGTCCGACCAGATTGGCGCCGCGGATATCGGAGCGTGCGCTGGTCGCGGCCAGCGCCGTGAGAATGTCCTGGACGCGCTCCGCCGGGTCGGTCTTGTTGTACGTGGTGAAGTGCTTGGAGGAGGTGTCGCGGGAGAGCCGCCGCCCCGCCTGCGGATGGAACTCGCCGGTGAGGAACACGTCAACCGCCAGGACGGCCCGGCCGTGCTTGAGCAGCGCCTTGATCAGCGCGCCCGGCTCGGTTAGGCCCTCGGACATCAAGGCCGCTTTACCCTCGGCGTGAACGACGACTGTGGCCTCGTGTGTGGCTTTATTGTCCCTCGGCATGAACAGCAAAGCGGGCACACGGTCGCCGAGGCCCTTGCGCCCCAGGACCAGACGCTCGGCGGTGAAGTCGGGGCGGCTGATCTTCCCGAGCGATTGGACGACCAGCTCATCGGCAGCGGGTAGCTCGGCGCTGAGCGCACAGCGCAAGACGGGCCCGAACTTCCGGCGATAGGAGTTGAGGGCTCGGCGGTCCCTGGGCGGATCGCCGAGTTGGCGGCGGGCGGCGGCGATGTACTCGGCAGTGATCTGGGCGCGAGTCTTGGCGCCGGGCAGAGGCTTTTTGTCGGGCAGGGCCAGGAGGTTCTCGTCGGTCTCCACCTGAAAGGGCTGCTCGTGGAGGACGGTGGGGTCGGGCAAACCCAGCAAGTACTGGCCGAAGAACTGATAGGCGGCCTCGCGGCTGGCGAGATTGTAGTTGTGCTCGTAGTCCTGGATGAAGTAGCTCACGCGGTCTCCGGCGCCGTAGAGGTCGTAGATGCTCTTGATGGCCGGGAACTCGACCTCCGGGGTGTTCTTGGTCCAGTCCTTGGTGCAGGCGATGAGCCGCAGGGGACGAGGGGCCGCAAGGGCCGCGATCTGGACGTTGGAGAACCACAGTCGCAGGCAGGGGGCGTTCTCGCACAGGCAGCCGCCCTGCATGCCGGCGGAGACCATGACGGCGGGCAGCGCGGCGGTGATGCGGCGGTCAACGGCAGTGAGCATGAAGGTCTGCGTACCGCCGCCGGAGGCGCCGGTACAGCCGAGCCGCCTGGGGTCCACCTCGGGCAGCGCGCGCACGAAGTCGACGGCGCGAATGCTGTTCCAGAGCTGAAGGCCCATGAGGGACAGGCCCCAGAGAGCCTCGCGGTCGCCGTCGAAGTTATGCGGCAGTTGGAAGGTGTCATTGTAGCCGATCATGTCGTAGGAGAAGGCGACGATGCCCTGTCGGGCAAAGCTGAGGCACCGTCCCGGCACGCTGCCGCGCTCGACGTTCTCGAGCCGTCCGCGACCCCAGTGGCCGTGCGGGTTGAGAATCGCGGGGAAGGGGCCGGGCTTGCCCCTGGGACGATAGAGATTACCGCCCAGGTAGAAGCCGGGCAGCGTCTGGAGCAGGACCTTCTCGACGGTGTAGTCCTCGTGTTCAATCCGGCCGAAGATCTTGGGCTCCAGGGGGCACTTCTCGGGCATGGGTTGCAGGCCGCAGGACACGAGAATGTGCTCCCGAATGCGGCGGGCCGCCTGCTCCCACCGGGCTTTGGTCTCGTAGTGGGGAAAGGTCCAGACGGTGTTGGTGTCCTTCACAGTGGAAACGCGCTGGTCGCCGGACCCGCTGCCGTCGGGGAAGACGCGAAGCAGGTCCTCTGCTGAGACCAGCGAGCCAGCCCCGAGCATCACAGCGAGCGCTCCAAGAGCCCACAGCATCTGTTCCATGGCGAGACCTCCCAGAGGAAGCGGCAGCGGCTTCTTCGGTGGGCGTGAGGCCAAGTCCTCTTGGGCCGAGCCGGGAGGTGCAGCGGCGGGGCGAGAGAAGGCGTGGTTGCAGGAGCGTTCGCCGGGAGCGCGGCCAGCGTGTATCCCTGCCTGGAGGCTGCCCTCAGGAGGAATGGCGTATGCGATGGGGCCGACTACTGGTGATGGGAGTGCTGGTGTGTATGAGCGGAACGGTGACGGCGACCAAGGAGCATCGCGTGATGACGGTCTCGACGCTGTGTTTGCTCGATGGGGAGGACTATCAGAAGGAGGATTACGTCCTAGCGCAACTGACGGCGGCCTGCGAGCGGGCGGAGAACGATCTGGTGGTCGCGCCGCTGATGCCGTTCTTGGTGTTTCGCGAGAGCCGGGCCGCGGATGACTTGGCGCCCTATGCGGAACTGGCGCGAAAGCACAAGAC
>JALGUG010000345.1:0-4087 GCA_029820995.1 Candidatus Zipacnadia bacterium | reverse complement strand
GGGAAGAAGTACCTGACGTCGGTCTTGCTGGACCGAGAGGGGCGGCCGGCGGCCAAGTGGCGCAAGACCCATGCGCTGCCGGACGATGACGGGCTGGACCTGGGCGACGAGCTGCCCGTGTACCGGACCGACTTCGGGGTGCTGGGAGCCACGATAGGGAGCGACTTCTATTTCCGCGAGGTGTACGATGTGCTGCGGATGAAGGGGGCCGAGATTCTGCTGTGGCAGCATTTCCCGGAGCGGCTGCGCGATCACTCGGCGTGGCGGGCGCTGCTGATGGCCCGGTGCCTGGACAACCACGCGCATATGGTGACGGCGATGTACGCGGATCGGCGGACGTATCTGGCGAATAGGTACGAGTTGGGGATGCCGGGCGCGGCGTGGGGGCGGAGCATGGTCCTCAACCGGGTGGGCGTGCCGATGGCGGACACCGGGTACGAGGACGGGATCGCGACGGCCACGATTGACCTGGATAAGCGCAAGGAGAACGTGCACGCGCCCTATTACCAGGGGGAGAACATCTTCTTCTGCAACTGCCTGGGCGATCGGAAGGCGTTCGCGCCGATTGCGCAGCCCTGGCGGCCGCCGAAGCTGCCGACGTACCGGAAGCGGACGGCTCGAGTGGCAGTGGGGTACTTTTGGCCCCGAGACATGTGGCGGAACGGACAGGTGCCGGAGGCAATGCTGCGCGTGCTGGACGAGGCAGCGAAGATTGGGCCGGACCTGCTGCTATTGTCGGAGATGGGAGCGAAGGTGGAGGACGAGACGACGCAGCAGGTGATGGAGCAGGTGGCCGAGCGGGCGCGGAGGATGCAGGCCTACGTGGTCATCGGCGGGCTGGGCAACAAGGAGCAGGTGAGCATCGCGCGAGTGTGGGACCGCCAAGGGCGGGAGATCTTCCAGGAGCCCATCTACTGGACCAAGGGGTTCGACGAGATCAAGGTGTTCGACACCGATTTCGCCCGGGTTGGGATCCACACATGCGGAGACCTGTACACGGGCGAGATTGACCGCGTGCTGATGCTCAAAGGCGCCGAACTGATTCTCGACCCGAGCCAACATTGGGGCGCCAGCGGGCGAACGAACGAGATGATGCTGCAAGCGCGGGCCGCGGACAACGGCGTGTGGCTGGCCTGCGCGCACTGGAACAGCTCGGACCCGGGGCTGCGAAGCCTGATCGCCGATCCCTACGGCGTGATTATGGCCTCCTCCCAGTTTCAGCGCGAGGGCGTCATCCACGTGGATATTGACTTCGATGACCTCAAGGTCTACTACGCGGGCCGGAAGGCGCAGCAGCCGCAGCGCGGCAAGAGCGGGATTCCGTCATACTACACGGAGAACATGCCCGAGCAGCGTCGCGGGTGGCGGCAGATGATCCTGCAGCGGCGGCGGCCCGAGCTATACGGGATCATTCCGACGGTGAACGAGGTCATCATGAAGTACCGGCCGGAGAGGGGGCGGTTTTGAGCAGGCGGGACGGATGGGGCAAGAGGCGGGCCGAATGGGGCCCCTGCCCCATCGCGGCCCCTCCGTGCTAGGCCCCTCCATCCCGGGCCCGTGCGCCATCCGGGCCCTTCGAGGCTTCATGGGAGGGAGTGCGATGCGAAAACTGACCGGAATGATGCTGTTGATCGGTGCGGCCGGGTGGCTGTGGGCTGCGGAGCAGCCGCGGCTGCCTCAAGTGAAGGATTTCCACCTGAATACCGTGCTGGTGGACAACGGCAAGCCGGCGGCAATCATTGTGGCGCCCGAGCGCGACGGCTACGGGCCTGTCGCGAAGAAGCTGCAGGCGGCAATCAAGGAGGCCTCGGGCGCTGAGCTGCGCGTGGTGCCGGACACGTCGTTCCTGGAGCGGCGGCAGCCGGGCCGGGTCGCGCTGCCCTCGCCGGATCATCCGGCGTTCGCAGAGTCGAACATGATTCTGCTGGGGAACCTGATGACGAACTGCGTCTGCGCGATGCTATATTGCCAGGAGTACGTGAATACGGACGCGGCGTGGCCGGGCCCAGGCGGGCACCTGCTGGAGACGGTTCACAACCCGCTAGGGAAGGGCCGCAACTTCGTCTGCGTGGGCGGGAGCGACCTGGCAGGCGTGACCGCGGCGGCCGAGGCGCTCATGGCCAAGCTGCAGCCGGGAAAGACGCTGAGGCTGCCGCCGCTGTACGAGCTGAAGACGGAGCAAGAGGGGCCGGCGCCGCTGACCGAGGAGCAGATCGCGAAGAACCTGAAGGGCCTGAAGGGCAAGGGCTACCGCAGCATCGGGAGCGCCTTGACCAGCTACGGGTCGGTGTTCCGCAAGTGGCGGACGCCGGGGTACGGCAAGGCGTTCCGGCAGGTGATTGACCTGCAGTGGCCGGAGATGGACAAGCTGAAGGTGTGCGACGACCTGCGCACCGTGAAGTTCCTGCCGACGATTTGGGATGGCATCGAGGAAAGCCCGGAGTTCACGCCTGCGGACCGCGAGCACATCAGCAACTTCATGTATCAGCACGCGCTCAAGGTGCCGTACGCGCACCGGGACGTGAAGCCCTCGGCGCGGCCCCACGGGAATAACTGGAATGCTCAGGGCTCATTTCGGGCCGGGCTGTACTTCGCGAAGTACTACCCGGAGCTGGAGATCGGTAAGCTGCTGATGGAACGGATGGACCGGTATTATCAGGGGGATCTCAAGCACTGGAAGGTGGCGGAGGACTGCCCGGGGTACGGGAACATCACGGCGACGGCGAATCTGAACTATGCGCTGCTGCGGCCGGACATGAGCTACTTTTGGAGCGGGAACGTGCGGAAGCTGGCCGAGTATGACGTGACGATTACGACGAACCGGGGGAATGTGGCGGGGTTTGGGGATGCCGGCGGTCTGAGCGGCAAGTACGCGGTCGTCGCGCTGCCGATCGCGGCGTGGTTCTATCGGGACAGCGGGCTGCTGTGGTGGTACAAGCATATCGGCGGCCGGCCGGGGCGGTACTCGGTGGACGATTTGAAGGAGGAGCCGCCGACGCAGTTTCTGGGTGTGCACGTGCTGCCGCTGGACCAGTGGGTGTATGACCGGGGCAAGGACCGCCCGATGCCGGTGGAGCGCTGCTTTGATAAGATCTCGTTCCGCGACGGCTTCGAGGCGGATCAGCAGTACCTACTACTGGGCGGGTTCTCGTACGGGTTCCACTCGCACCCGGACGGGAATGCGATCATCACCTTCACGGACAACAACAAGACGCTGCTGTTCGATGACGGCTATATGATTCCGGAGATGAGCGAGCATAACACCGTGCTGGTGTTCCGGGACGGGCTGGGCGGCGCGCTGCCGGAGCTGGTGGAGCTGGAGGCGAAGGCGGACTTCCCCGCCGCCGGGCTGACGCGGACGAAAGTGACCGGGTACAACGGCGTGACCTGGGCGCGGAGTATCGTCTGGGCCAAGGAACGCTATTTCTTGGTGCTGGACGAGCTGCTGGCGCAGGTGCCGGCGGAGTACGGGTTTCAGTGCATCTATCGGACCATGGGCGAGGTGAAGCTGGAGGGGCACCGGATGGTGGCCAACCAGGACGGCACTGAACTGCGCCTGGTGGAGGGCATGGGCTTCACTCAGGGGCTGAAGGCGTGCCACCCGAAGCATCCGTTCGGCACGCGGCTGGTGCAGTCGGCCTTCAGTAAGCTGGCGCAGGGCGAGCGGCTGCTGTTCGCCAGCGCCTTTCGGGGCGCGGAGCAGTCGGAACCATTGGAGCTGGACATCGCGCCTCAGGGCCGTCAAGCGGTGACGGTTCGCGACGGCCAGGGGACGACGCTCGCCGGAGTGGTGGAGGCGAAAGGCCCGGGCGGGCTGGAGGTGATCGCGAGGCTGTTTGCAGTGAGCGCGGAGCGGGCGTATCTGCTGCACGGGAAGCGATTCCGATGGGGGAAGGTGTCCGTCTCGGCGGACCAGGCGTTCAACGCGGACCTTGATCTAGTGGCGGGCCGGGGGACCGTGGAGACGTTCGGGCCGACGAAGCTACAGGTGGGCGGCCGAAAGATCGCGCTGAAGGCGGGGACCAGCAAGATCACACTGGCTGGCAGCGCTGCTGAGGCGCGCCGGGTGGCGCTGGAGAAAGCCCAC
>JALGUG010000071.1 GCA_029820995.1 Candidatus Zipacnadia bacterium | reverse complement strand
TCGCGGCGCAATCTCCAGCCGCCGCCGCGCCACCGGCAGCCCGAGCACGAAGGCCTCGCCCGCCGTCGGTCGCACCAGCCCGAGGAGCAGGCGGATCGTCGTGCTCTTGCCCGCACCGTTGGGGCCCAAAAACCCGAACACTTCGCCCCGCCGCACCTGCAGCGTGAGCCGATCCACCGCCCGCAGCCTACCGAACTCCTTCGTCAGGCCGCGCGTTTCCACTACGACCTCGTTGCTGGGAGCTTGCTCCGCAACCGCGCCCATCGGACCTCCATTCGCAGCACACTTCGTGTTGACGAGACGGGTCGCCACTGAGTTCGCTGCGACGCTCACCCGGCAGGCTATTCCCGGCTCCGGCGGACGCCTCCTGCCGCTGCATATCGGCAGGGTACACCATGACTGACGGCGAACACAACAGGCCAAGTGGAGCTAATCTCAGGAGAGAGGGTGCTATGGACAAGGTCGGTGTCGGGATTATCGGATCGGGATTCGTGGCGGAGATCCACGCGGAAGCCTTCCGGCTCGTTCCGGCGGCCGAGGTGCGAGCAATCGCCTCGCCCACGGAGGCGCATGTGCGCGAGGCGGCGGCGAAGCACGGTATTCCCCGGTGGTTCACCGATTACCGGCGGCTGCTGGAGCTGCCCGAGATTGATGTCGTCACCCTGGCGCTGCCCAACGACCTGCACTGCGAGGCCTGCTGCGCCGCCGCCCAGGCCCAGAAGCACGTCATCTGCGAGAAGCCGCTGTGCACCACACTCGAAGAAGCCGACGAGATGATCAACGCCTGTCGCGCGGCGAACGTCAAGCTGATGTACGCCGAGGAGCTGTGCTTCACGCCGAAATACGTCCGCGCCAAGGAGCTGATTGACGAGGGCGCCATCGGCGAGCTGTACCTGGTCAAGCAGAGCGAGAAGCATGACGGCCCGCACGCCGACTGGTTTTGGGACGTGGAGCGCTCCGGCGGCGGTGTGACGCTCGACATGGGCTGCCATGCCTTCGAGTTCTTCCGCTGGCTCTATGGCAAGCGGCCCGCCGTGGGCGTCTACGCCGACATGGGTATCTTTGTCCACGGCGACAGGACGCGCGGCGACGACAATGCTACGATTATCGTGGACTTCGAGGGCGGCGCGCGGGGTGTGGCGGAGGAATCGTGGGCCAAGCCGGGCGGCATGGATGACCGAGCCGAGTTCTACGGCTCCGAAGGCGTCATCTACGCGAATCTGCTCCAGGGCAATGCCCTGCTCACGTACAGCCAACGCGGCTACGGCTATGCCGTCGAAAAGGCCGGGGCCACTCAGGGCTGGACTTTCACCATCTTCGAGGAGTTGTGGAACTACGGGTTCCCGCAGGAGATGCAGCACTTCATTGACTGCGTTGCGAGCGACCGGCAGCCCCTCGAAACCGGCGAGGACGGCAAAGCGGTGCTGGAAATCATCTTTGCCGCCTACGCCAGCGCGGGCCGGCGGCAGAGAATCGAACTCCCGTTCAGCGCGCCGGGCTGCAAGCCAATTGAGTTGTGGAGGCAGTAGTGACCAAGAGCAGTGATCAAGAAGAAAGCGGCGCGGTGAAACTCACCAAAGATCGGCTTGCTCGCCGTAAGGTGCGCAAGAAGCGCTCGCACAAGACCCGCTGGTGGCGGGCCTACTTCGACTTCTCGGGCCTGAACTGGAAGACCCTTCTGGTGATGGCGATCGTCATCGCCGCCGGTCTGATATTCCTGTGGCTGGCCGCCTTTGCCTATCCCATCTGGAATTATGAGCCGCCCCAGTAGCGCCCGACATTCTGGGGAGCAACGCCGATGACCGACAACCCCGCCCCGGCAGGCAGCAGATGCTGGGACGTGTACTGCCTGGGCACCATCTGCTACGATTTCCTGGCCACGGTTCCTCACTACCCCCAGTGGGATGAGAAGGCCGCTCTGTCTCGGCTGGTCCGACAGGGCGGCGGCATTGTCGGCACCGCGGCCTACGCCATCGGCCGCCTGGGGGCCCGCGCGGCTCTGGCCGGGACCTGGGGCGACGACGAGGGCGGAGCGCACAACCGCCGGGAGCTGGCTGCCGTCGGAGTGGACCTCCGGGACGTCCACGAGATCCCCGGCGCCGAGACCCAGTTCGCCTTCGTGGTCATCGAGGAGACTACCGGTAAGCGCACAATCTTCTATCGCCACGGTACTGCCGGCGACTATGACCCGGCGTGGCTCAATCGCGAGAGCATCGCCAGCTCGGGGGCTCTCCTGGTGAACTCGGCGCACATGAAGGCGGCCGAGGAGGCGCTGGTCGTGGCCGGGCAAGCCGGCGTGCCCTCCGTGGTGGACGCCGAGGGCCCGCACAAGCACTGGGACCGGCTGCTGACCGATTGCGATTACCTCGTTCCCTCGCGGGAGTTCGCCCTGCAGAGCACGGGGGAGTCCGACCCGGAGCGTGCCGCGCGGCGCTTGCTGGAGGCGGGCCCTCGGGCCGTGGTGGTCACGTTAGGCGACCGTGGTTCGGTGGGCGTGACCGTGGGGGAGACTATTCACCAGCCGGCCTTCGACGTTCCCGTGGTGGATACCACCGGCTGCGGCGACGTCTACCACGGCGCCTTCGCTCTGGCACTGGCCGAGGGGCAAGACCTCGCGCATGCGATGCGCTTCGCCTCCGCCGTCGCCGCCCTCAAGTGCCGGGAGATCGGCGGCCGCGCCGGCTGCCCGACGCGCGAGGAGGTCGCCGAGCTTCTCGCCCACGGAGCGTATCGCACGTGAGTCGGTGCCCTTCTCAGGCCGGGCCCCAGTTGAACACCACACCCATCGCCTGCGACCGGTCCGTCAGCAGCATCTCATATGCCTGGGGGGCCTCACTCGCCGGGAAGCGATGCGTAATCAGGTCGTCCACCTTCATCTGCTCCCGCTGCAGATACAGCAGGAACAGCTCCGCCATGTTGGCGTGGGTCCAGTAGGCGTGATCGCTCGCCACGCGCGGAGGATTCGTGCTGTGGGCGCCGATTAGCCGCAGGCCGCGCACGATCAGGTCGCTGGTCAGCCGCTGCTCGGAGGGCGTGCCGGTGTCCCCCAGCAGCACCATCTTCCCCAGCCGTCTGACCATCCTAAGGGCGTGGGGCAGTACGGCCGAGTGTCCTGTGACGTCGTAGACCACGTCGGCGAGGCGGCCGGCGGTCAACTCCCTCACGGGCTCCAGGGCCTCCTGGGCGCCCATCGCCAGCGTCTCCGTCGCCCCGTGCGCCGCGGCCATCTCCAGACGCATGGCACACGGGTCAATAGCGATCACCTCCCGCGCGCCGCTGAGACGCGCGTATTGCACCGCCAACTGCCCCAGGAGGCCCACCCCGATGATCGCGACGACATCGCCCAGCTCATGCTCCGCGCGGCGGGTCGCGTTCTGCACCGTCGTCGCCAGCGTCGTCCAGGTCGCCGCCTCGTCCGACACTCCGGCGGGAACCCGCACACAGCCCGACGGCTCCCTCATGTAGAACTGCCGGTGCGAGGCCGAGGTGGCAACACGGTCGCCCTCCTCCCACCCCTCGACGCCCTGGCCCACCTTCAGCACTCGCCCTACGTTACTGTACCCGGGGTAGAAGGGGTATTTCACCCATGCCTCCCAGTTGGTCCCCGGCTCGAACTTCCGCTGCAAGCAGATGCACTCGGTCCCGGTGCTAATCAGTGTCGCTTGCGTCTCAATGAGCAAATGCCCCGGCCGGGGCTCGTCGGCCAGCGGCTCCTGCCGCACTGCGACTTTATCCTTCCCGGTGAAAACTATGTTCAGGCTTTCCACGATTTGCCGACCTCCTCACTGCTGTCCTGGTTTGCTGCACGCCACGTGAGCAGCAGCACAAGGTATTGCCCGCGGTCTGGACAAGAATCCTCCCGCAGCCCCGGTGGGCCGGCTACCAGGCGCCGGGCCTGTTCTCGCTATGACGACCAGCGAAACCGCCGCTCCCGAGCTTGTAACGGTGCACTTGCTGCCGGTGGGCCCGGTGCCGGCGGCCTATTTCCGCGCCGCTGGTCATGGCCTGGCGCGGACCTTCCTGGTGCACTGCGTCGTGGAGGACACGATCCAGCTCCCGCCGGAAGCCTATGAGCCCTCCCGGCGCCAGTTCCATGCGGGCGCCTTGCTCGAACTCGTGCGGCACCACGCCGCCCAACAGCGCTGGACCGGCAAGACGTTGGGCTTGACTGTCGCCGACGTTTTCCTACCGCGCCTCAACTTCGTCTTTGGCGTGTCCAGTAGCGGCGGCTCTGCGGCACTGGTCGCCACCGCGCGACTGCACCCGGAATTCTGGGGACTCCCCGCAAACCCCGCCAGCTTGAACCAACGAATCGAGAAAGAGGCTATCCACGAGGTCGGTCATGCCTTCGGCCTGGGCCACTGCGCGAACCCGACCTGCGTGATGCGCCCCTCCAATCGGCTACTGGACACGGACCGCAAGAGCGCGGCGCTCTGCGACGCCTGCTACGAGCGCTGCACTGTGGCACGGTAATCCCTGCTCCTGGCCGGTCTGCCCTCCGAAGTCGTCCCTTTGTGCCGTGGGCAGGATTTCAACTACACTAAGGAAAAGAACGGTACACGAGACCGCAGACCGGAGGGCTCAGCCATGCGTCTGTTGATGCCGGCATTCGTCGCAAGCCTGTTGTGCCCGGCGATGCCTCTGGCCCAGACTGCCCGCCTCGCCATCTACCAGTCCGAGGAGAACGCGAAGGAGTATCACGGCATCCACCAGGGCCACCTGCCGAACTGGCTGAAGGAGCACGGGCTCACTTTCGATGTCATCGGCGACGAAGTCGCCGGTGACCCGGCCGCCCTGGCAAAGTACGACCTGATCCTGGCCACGAGCGCGTACCTCATTCCCGACGCGGCGTGCGAGGGGCTCGCGCACTATGTGGAGCAGGGAGGACACCTGCTGTGGATCGATTCGCCCGCCCGCACCCGCCACGCGGGGCTGCGCGCCGTCCTCGGGGTCGAGGCCGCCTCGACGTACGCTCCGCTCCACGAGGTCGCCTTCACCCTCGACGACCCCGAGCACCCCGTCTGCGCCGGCGTTGACCCGTGGAAGGCCCAGGATGCCGTCGGCAATCCGGCGACGCAGGCGGCGGAGAACGTGGCAGTGCTCGCGACGTGGCGCGGGACCGCGCGCGGCGAGCAGCCCACCGAGGTCACTTTTCCCGCCATTGTCTTTGCCCACACCGGCCGGGGCAGCGCGCTGCTGTACAACTGGCTCCTGTGGCTGGACCGCGGGACCCAGGGCCGGGCGCTGCTCGCCAACGGTATTGACCTGCTCCTGGCCCAGAAGACCCTCGCCGAGCACCCGGCCCTGCTCCGGGCCGCCTTGGACCGCTCGGAGGTGCGCCAGCCGGAGCCAATCCGAGTGAGGCTGAAGGTGCTTGCCCGGCAGGCTCTCGCCGGACAGGAAGCCGAGGTCACGCTGAAGGTCGCCGGTGGTCCCACGGGCGCCCGGAAGACGCGCCTGCCCTTGAAGCGTGCCGGCGACTCGAACCTGGCGCTGGGAACGGCGACCGTGGAGATCCCGACCCGGGCCGAAAACGACGCCAACTGGCAGCTCTCAGCCGCCGGCGAACTGGGAACGCTGAAGCTCGGTCCGGTTTCGCTGACGGCGACGCTCTGCGGGCAGCTCGCCGCGCGCCTGGCCAAAGAAGAGCGCGCCCGGTACGACCTGCTCAAGCCCCTCCTGCAGGGCACGCTCGGCGACTACGACGCCGAACCCCGGACCGAGGACGGCCAGGTGGACATCCCGCGGCTGATGCAAATGATCCAGGGCGCCCACATGAACATGTACGACTGGCTCATCTGGCACAGTCCCAATGATTGGGAGGACCTCCACAAGTTCCTGCCCGTGGCCCGGCAGCACGGAATCAAGGTCTGGGTCACGCTCTGCCCGCCCAGCGAGCAGGGCGGCAACTGGCCCTGGTCCGAGCCGTATCGGCTCGACTTCATCAGGTGGGCCGCAGAGATCGGCAAGCTCTCGCAGCAATACGATAATCTGGTCGCGCTGGTCATTGACGACTTCTGGTCCGGCGGCAACCACCAACTATTCACGCCCGACTACATCGCCAAGCTGGCCGCGACGCTCCGCGCGCAGAACCCAAGGGTTGCCTTCTTGCCCACGATCTATTGGCGCACGATTGGCGACGAGCAGTGGATGGAGGAGTACCACGCGAGCATTGACGGCATCGTCTTCCCCTACGCCGAGCTGGAGACCGGCGACCAGCTCGCAGAGCAGCTCCGCGCCTGCCGCGACTGGATCGGGCCGCACAAGTTCCTGCTGATGAACGTGTACGCCAGCGGCTCCTCGGGCAGCGGCCAAAAGGGCCCGCGCACGCCCGAGTACATGCGCAAGGTGCTCACGATCTCCCGCCAGATGTGCGACGGCATCCGCATCTACTGCCTGCCCAAGGGCAAGATGCAGGAGGACTATCGCTACGCCATAACGGCGGAGCTCTACGAGAAGTGGAGCAAGGAGAGCCGTTAGCGCAGGGGAGGGTGATCACGGCGGACAGGACGGGGAAGTACTGAGATCTCTGCCGCCCGCGGCCCTTCTTATACGATGTGGTACTCCTGGAAGTGCGGATTGACCAGCAGGCCCTGGTCAATGCGCCTCGTGACGGCGATTTCCTCGGCCATCTTCCTGGCGGCTTCAGCCGAGTCCGCCGCGAGGCGAAGCGTCCACATGATCCCGCGCTCAACGGATTGAACCTGGCCGCCGGTACGCTCGCGCAGCGCCGCCGTAGTCCCCTCAGCCCACGTGTCGGCCGGATCGGTTACCAGCAGGCGCACCGTCTGCACGCCGTTGTCCCCCTCGCCGGGCCATTCACCCCACGGGCAGACCGTGAAGGCGTGCTTGTTCGGATTGACGAAGTAGTTCGTGTCCTCCGCCAGCTTCGTCACCAGCTCTCGCGCCGATGCCTCGTCGCCCTGGACTTCCAGAAGATAGTAATCCTCGCGTCGGAGGTCCTTCAGAATCTCGGCATAGCCCATCCGCCGCTGCAAGGCATTCTTGGCCGTCAGCGCCGTCACATCGGGGATTTTGAGCCGAACGAGTAGAGCGATCTTAACCATGACGGCCTCCTAACCACAGAGACACGGAGAACACACAGAACGGCCGGATTGGGTCAAAGGACGAGACACTTCACACCGTCCCGCAGGACCGGCACATTGAAGTTGACCAACAGCCCGACCTTGGCACCCGTCAGCCGAAAGGCACGCCAGGACTAGAGCCTCGTGTACCGCGGCATTGGTCTCGATGGCCTTGACCTCGACAACGACGCGACCGTCCACCAGCAGATCAACACGAGAGCCGCAGTCAAGTCTCCATCCATTGTGCTCCAGTGGCAGCGGCTTCTGGCGGTCGTGGGAGATCCCCCGGAGTCTCAGCTCATGATACAGGCAGTCCTCGGAGGCTGATTCGAGTAGCCCCGGGGCCGGATAGCGGTGAACCTCCATAGCCCCGCCGATGATCTCCGCCGTCAGCTTCTCCCCGTAGAGCTTGCTTTCCGGGCCGTTCTCCGTCACCTTGTTTCCTCTCCGTGTTGTGCCTGTCCCCGTGGTTAGAGCCTGTCACTCGCGCAGATCTACCCGTGCGTGAGCCGGAGGCTCAACGTTCGCTCGACAGCACGAACACCGGGTCCCACGTCACCGTCAGCGTCCGCCGGGCGGCGACGGGGCGCCCGAAGAGGTCCTCGACCCGGTCCCCTTCCCGAAGCGGGAACCGGATGCTCTGCCCCTGCTCGGCCGCGAACAGGACGGTCACCAAGCGAACGTCGTCGGCATAGACCGTGCGCCAGAGCCCGTCGGGGGTGACCTCCTGCTCCAGCAGCTTGCGGCCATTCAGCGCGGCGATCAGGTGGGCGTAGGCGACATAGGCCGGCTTGGGTGCCGACAGGTAGTCGTGGTGGTGCACCAGGCCGAAGTTGTGCTCGTTGTAGGTCAGGTTGTGGCCGTCGTCCTTGAAGTCATACCAGAAGACCTTGTGGGCGCCGCTGGTGAGGGCGATAACCATCATCCGGACGAGACAGCGGGCCTGGTGGAGGAAGCTGCTGCCCCGAGCGTCCATCTGCGTGGGCCAACCAATCTCGGTGATCCACAGAGGCACGGGCTTACCGGCCGCGGCCTGGGCCGTGGCGGCGGCCTGGCGGAGGTGGTCGCGGAGCCACTGGCCGGGGAGCTGCGGGTAGTGGTAGGGGTGGATGGAGAAGGCGTCCATCGCCGCCCCGGCGCCGCCGGACATCATCGAGGGCAGGTTCTCGCCGCCCCACTCGCCGCCGATGCCGACCACGACCGCGTCCGGCTCCACCGCACGGATCGCGGCGGCGGCCTTGAGGAACAGCGGCGCGTACTGCTCGGCCTTCCCCCGGCGCCCCCCCATGCCACAGCCGCCACACCACTCGTTCCAGACCTCGATGTAGCGCAGGCGAGGCTCCAGGCCGGTCATCAAGGCCCGGGCATAGCGCGCGAAGCCCGCCCGGGCCTCCGGTGAGACGGGGAACCCGCCGTCGTTGTAGAACCGGTTGGCGTAGTCGGCGATGATGAGCGGTTCCAGGCCCAGCCGCGCGCCCTCCGCGATGTAGGCGGCACGAGCGGGCGGGATGCTGAGTTGGTCGCGCTCTGGCTCTACGGAACCCCAGGAGATTTCGTCACGGTAGAACTTGATGCCGGCCCGGGCGATGACGGGCATGACGCGGAGCGGCCAGGCCTGGCCGAAGTGGGTCGAAACGCCGAAGGGGCTGTCCTTCGGCATGGAGTTGACCCGGGGCAGGACCGCGAAGCGGAAGTCGGCCCAGGGTGCATCCAGGTCGTCCTCCCGTCCGGCCGGACGGAGACGCAGGTCGTAGGCTCCCGGGCTTTCGGGCGTGATGGTCAAGGGCACGGGCTGCTGATCCCGGAGCTCGACGGCCGCCCGCCGGACAACCGCGCCGAAGGGGTCCACGAGCTGGGCGGACACCTTGAGCGGCAGGGACACGGACCGGTCAGCCGGATCAGGGGCGACCGCGAGCTCCACGGACTGCCTGCGCTCGTACACCAGGAGGTCCCGCTCCTTCGGGAGGAAGACCTTCAGCCCGTGGGGCTCCAGGCGCTCGGGGATGCGCCGATAGGCGCCCAGCTCGGCGATGGTCAGGTCGCCCTTGGCCCTGTAGCCTCTGCCCAGCTTGTCGAAGAGGATCGAGGCCAGGTGGCAGGGCGGGTCGAGCTTGCCGTTGTTGTCGCCGCCCCAGTGGCCGCCGTTCTCCAGGGCGGTCACGCCGAGGGTCCAGGTGTCCCGGACGAGCGTGCCCAGGTCGAACTGGTGGGTCTCGCCCTGGCTGTCCACCACGCGGATGCGCGCGGGCAGAGGCTGCTCGCCGCCGCGCATCCAGAGGCCGATTGCCTGCACTCCCGGGTCTATCGGGAGTTTGCCGGCGATGTCCACGTACTCCAGCCGGTCGGGGCCCAAGAACTCGTACGCGACGCGGAGGGCCCGCTCTCCCGGCTTGCGGCCCTCGCCGAGGGACACCGTGGCCTGGGCGCTCTGGTCGTGGGCGCCGGCGGTCCATTGCGCGGGGTCATCGAGCGGGTCGAGCAGAGACACGAAGGCGTACATCGAGGCGGGATCGCGGCGGGTGGGAGGCGTCTTGATCTCGCGCCAATCCTGGGCGAGGGCGAGGCTGCAGAGCACGAACGCTGAGAGTGCGACAAGCTCAAGACGCATTGCAGGTACCTGCCTCCGGCAAGCTAACGGCATGGCGGACAGATCAGGGCCTAAGCAGCCAACGGCGGCGCCGTGGGAACCTACGCCCCGCACCACGGGAGGGGGATCTAGGCCCGCAGGCGCTCGTACATCGCCTGGAAGATCAGCCGCCCCGGCGCCGGGCCCTCCAGCGCCGCCGCGTCTCCCTGGGCCCGGAGCCTCTCCTCCGACACCGGGCCGCCGATCTCAAAGGGCACCTGGCGCAGGAAGCTCGCCCGCTCCGGATGGGGCATCATCGCCAGCACATTCCCCTCCGGGTTGCATAGTCCCGCGATGTTCTCCAGCGCCCCGTTCGGGTTGATCTCCCGTGCCGGGTCAACGCGCCCCTCGACATCGCAATACTGGAACACGATCTGCCGGTTGGCCTTCAGCGTCTCCAGCAGCTCCGGGTCCCTGGTCGTGAACCGGCCCTCGCCATGAGCGATGGGGATCGGGAGCACGAAACCCTCCGGGAGCTCCTGTGTGAACAGCGTCCGCCCCTGCGGCGCGGCGCATTTGAGGAAAACCCACTGGCAGCAAAAGTGCGCGATGCGCCGCTCGGGGTCGGGGATGTTCGGCGCCAGGCCCATCTGCACCACGCCGGGCTCGAGGCCGGGAATTAGCCCGGCCTCCACCAGCACCTGCGCCCCGTTGCAGATCCCCAGACAGGGCTTGCCGCGCTCGGTCACCTCGTCAAAGACGGTGCGGACGATGGGCTCCTTGGTCGCGATGGCTCCGGAGCGCACGCGGTCCTGGTAGGAGAACCCGCCGCCGATGAGATACCCGTCGTACTCCCGCAGTTCCGCCGCCTCGCGGTTCCAGCGGAAGACGTCGCAGGCCATCCCGGCGGCCTCGGCTGCGCGCTTCGTCTCCCATTCACAGTTCGAACCTGGGAACTGAATCAGTGCCACCCGCGGGCGGCCAGTGGTGTCGGAGGTCATGATCGGACCCGCTCTTGCAGTGATGCCGGGACGGTTCCCGCTCGGGCGGGGCCTTCCCTTCTTCCCGCGCCCAACTGGAGGAGATGAGTGGGCAGAGGGACCCCGGGTTTGTCGAGGCCCGACGTGGTCCGGGGCGATAACTTGCGGCCAAGGACTAAAAATCAGGAAGGTATCGGCCTGCGTCAAGGGAACTGTTGCCGCTGGCACAAGTTCCGGGGTCCGGTACTGGTAGAATACTGTTGGGTGAACACTATGCAGGTTGGCACGGAAAAGACGGTCGCCGGCTTTCTTGAGCAAGTTTCTCGAGAGAGCGGGGTGGATGTGCAAAAGTGTTACCAGTGCGGCAAGTGCACGGCGGGCTGCCCGACTAGCTTTGCGATGGACAATCCGTCCTCGAAGATTATGCATCTGGTGCAATTGGGCCTGAAGGACCAGGCCCTCCGGAGCAAGTCCATCTGGCTATGCGTGGGCTGCGAGACGTGCACGACCCGCTGCCCGAAGGACCTGGACGTCGCACGGGTCATGAAGACGCTGTGCGGGATCGCCCGCCGCGAGGGCATCCGACCCGACGACCCTGAGATCCGGGACTTCCATGAATCCTTCCTCCACACCGTCAAGCTGCTGGGCCGCGCCCATGAACTCGGCATGATGACCGAGCTTAAGCTGCGCAGCCGCAAGTTCCTGAAGGACATTCCGCTGGGCATCGCTCTGATGCAGAAGGGCAAGCTCACGCCGTTGGTTCACCTGGTCAAGGATCGCGCCGCGGTCAGACGTGTCTTCGAGAAAGCCGAGCAAGAGCACCAGAGGGCCGCAGAGGATTACGGTGTGGAGGTTCCAGTCCATGAGGAGGCAGGGGTGGAAGAATGAAATTTGCCTACTACCCCGGCTGCACGCTCAGCACGACGGCCAAGGAGTTTGGCCAGTCCATGGAGGCCATGTGTCGGGTCCTCGGGATCGAGCTGGAGGAGGTCCCGGACTGGAACTGCTGCGGTGCCTCCTGTGCGACCACGCTCAACCATGCGCTGGACCTGAATCTTAACGCTCGCAACCTGAGCCTCGCAGCTCCCCTGGGACTGGACCTGGCGGTCCCCTGTGCCGCTTGCTTTGCGCGCCTCAAAGGCGCCCAGCATGAGCTGAGTGAGGACCCGGAACTGCTGGACCACGTCGAGGGTGGGGAGCAGCTCAAGCAGCACGGCCTCCCTCGGGTCCTGAACTTCCTGCAAGTCATGGACCGCGCCGTGGACCTCGACGAGCTCAAGACGCGCGTGGTCCGGCCGCTCACAGGCCTGCGGCCCGCCGCTTACTACGGCTGCTTGCTACTGCGCCCGCCCGACACCGCCGAATCCGACGACCCGGAGAGGCCCGAGGCCATGGAGCGCATTCTGGAGGCTCTGGGCTGCGAACCGGTCACGTGGTATGCCAAGACCGACTGCTGCGGTGCAGCTCTGGCCGCCACGAGGAGCGATATCGTCGAAACGCTGTGCACGAAGATCGCCGAACGAGCGCGCAAGGCCGGAGCCAACTGCCTGGCGACCGCCTGCCCGATGTGTCACCTGAACATGGAGAGCCGGCAGCGCCCCGACAAGCACGCACCCCTGCCCACGTTCTTCGTCACGGAGCTTATCGGGCTGGCCCTCGGCCTCCGACCGCAGGAAGTGGGGCTCGGCGCTCACCTGGTCAATCCGCGACCGCTGCTGCGCGCACTGGACCTCTGGGGCACCGCCGTAGCCTAGACCGCGCCGCCCTAGTGGGCGGCCCTCGGCGGACCGGTGCACCGACCCGCCGAGAAACCGACAGTCACGAGACCTTGCTATTATGGCACGCACCGGCGTATTCGTTTGCCACTGCGGCAGCAACATCGCCAAGACCGTAGACGTGGCTCGCGTCGCCGCACAGGCGGCGCACTGGCCCGGCGTCGTCCATGCCGAGGACTATCAGTACATGTGCTCGGCGCCCGGCCAGCAGCGCATCCGCGACGCCATCAAAGAGCACGAGCTTGACTCGGTGGTGGTCGCCGCATGTTCCCCGCGGCTGCACGAGCCCACGTTCCAGCGCTGCCTGGAGGAGGCCGGACTGAATCCGTATCTGGTCGAGATGGCCAACATCCGAGAGCACTGCTCCTGGGTGCATCACGACAGGGACCAGGCAACAGCGAAGACCCTTGACCTGGTCCGCAGCGCCGTCGCCAAGGCCCAGCGGAACGCGCCGCTGTCTCGCCAGGAACTGTCTGTGGAGAAGCGGGCACTGGTCATCGGCGGCGGCATCGCCGGCATCCAGGCCGCCCTCGATATCGCGGACGCGGGCTTCCCCGTCATCCTGGTCGAGCGCTCGCCCTCTATCGGTGGCCACATGGCCCAGTTCGACAAGACCTTCCCGACCCTGGACTGCGCGGCGTGCATCCTGACACCCAAGATGGTCGAGGCCGCCTCCCACCCCAACATCGAGATCCTCACGTGGTCCGAGGTCGAGGAGATCAACGGCTTCGTGGGCAACTTCGAGGTCAAGATCCGCAAGAAGGCTCGGTTCGTGGACCTAGAGGCCTGCGTCGGCTGCGGCGAGTGCTACAATGTCTGCCGTGTCAAGCGCGTCAAGTCCGAATTCAACGCGAACATGGGCTACCGTACCGCCATCTACGTTCCCTTCCCGCAGGCGGTGCCGAACGTCCCCGTGATTGACAAGGACAATTGCCTCAAGCTGCTGCGTGACCGCTGCGGCGAGTGCGCGAAGGTCTGCCCCAAGGACGCCATAGACTTCACGATGCAGGACGAGATCATCACCGAGAAGGTCGGCGCCATCGTCCTGGCCACCGGGATTGACGTGGAGAACGGCTCGATGTACGGCGAGTACGGCTACGGCCGGTACGCGGACGTGATCACCGGCCTGCAATTCGAGCGGCTGGTGAACGTCTCGGGCCCGACCGGCGGCAAGATCCAGCGGCCCTCCGACGGCAAGGTTCCCGAGACGGTGGTCTTCGTGCAGTGCGCCGGCTCGCGCGACGAGTCCGAGGGTGTGCCGTACTGCTCCAAGGTCTGCTGCATGTACACCGCCAAACACGCCTTGCTGCTCAAAGAAAAGCATCCGGAGACCGAGGTGTACATCTTCTACATTGACATCCGGGCCACCGGCAAGGGCTACGAGGAGTTCATCGTCCGGGTGCAGGAGGAGTTCGGCGCCAAGTACATCCGCGGCCGCGTCTCGTCCATCTTTCCCGAGGGAGACAAGCTGCTGGTCCGGGGGGCTGATTCGCTGCTGGGCCAGCCGGTGGAGATCGAAGCCGACCTGGTGGTCCTGGCCTCGCCAATCACCGCTCAGCCCGATGCCAAGGAGATGTCCCAACGCCTGGGCATTTCCGCCGACAAGTACAACTTCTTCACCGAGGCGCACCCTAAGCTCCGCCCAGCCGAAACGCTCACGGCGGGCGTGTACCTGGCCGGCGCGTGCCAGTTCCCGCGCGATATCCCTGACTCGGTCGCCAGCGGCGGGGCGGCGGCCGCCAAAGTCGCGGCTCTCTTGTCGCAGGACCACTTGCTGTCCGAACCCATGATTGCTCACGTGGACGAGGACGCCTGCGCCGGCTGCCTGAACTGCCTGCAGGTCTGCCCGTTCACGGCCATTGAGGAGAAGGTGCTCGAAAACCGCCGTACCGGGGAGAAACGCACCGTTGCCGAGGTTAACCCCGGTCTCTGCCAGGGCTGCGGCACCTGTGCGACCGCCTGCCCCTCGGGCAGCATCACCGTGCTGGGCTTTACCGACGATCAGTTACTCGCGGAGGTGGATGCCCTGTGTCTCTAGAGGGCTCACCGGCCGAGGATTGGCAGCCCAAGATCCTCGCCCTGCTATGCAACTGGTGCAGCTACGCCGGCGCCGACCTGGCCGGCTCCTCGCGGCTCGAGTACCCGGCCAATGTCCGCGTGGTGCGCGTGCCGTGTTCGGGCCGCATGGACCCGATCTTTGTGATCCGCGCCTTCCAACGAGGCGCCGACGCCGTCTTGGTAGCCGGTTGCCACCCGGGCGATTGCCACTACGCCAAGGGCAACTACTACGCCCGCCGGCGCATGTCCATTCTCAAGCGTCTGCTCGAGTTCGCCGGGATCGAGCCCGAGCGCTTCCGCGTCCACTGGATCTCGGCTGCCGAGGGACCCGAGTTCGCCGAGGTCATTGAGCAGATGGTCAAGGAGGTCACGCCGCTGGGGCCACTGGGAGCCGAGGCGCCTCAGCCGGCGGCAGTAGGCTCGGACGAGCAGTAGTTTCATTGACCTGAGGACCGCTATGGACAATCTTGAGCAACAACTCCGCGAGCACGCGGCTCAGCTTCTGGAGAGCCAGACGGTGGCGCTGGTCATCGGCCATCAGCAGGGCAGCGATCCCCACCGGGTGGCGCCCCTGTTCGCCGAGACGGCGGAGCAGGCCCGCAAGCTCGTCCTCTCGCCGATCGCCGGACCGAACCTCGTGCGCTATCTTCGCGAGCAGGAGCATAGGGTCGGCATCGTGGTCAACGGCTGCGAGGCCAAGGCGGTTCAGGTGCTCCTGCGCGAACATCAGCTCGAGCGCGACCGGCTCTATCTGATCGGCATTCCGTGTGCGGGCGTGATTGACATCGAGAAGCTCCTCGCGGCGGGCAACTTCGATCTGCGCGAGTATCGGTCCGCCCGGTTCGACGGCGATGAAGTTGTCGTGGAGACCGCCTCCGGTGAGGTCCGTCTGCCGAAGAACGAGGTGCTGCGCAGTGAATGCCGGGCCTGCGACCAGCCGACGCCCGCCATCCACGATACGCTGCTGGGCGAGCCGATTGAGGCACCGGCGGATCGCTTGGACGAGGAGTTGGCTCGCTGGGATCAGATGTCCCTTCCGGAGCGCCGTGCGGCTTTGAATCGAGCTTTCGAACGCTGCATCCGCTGCTATGCTTGTGTCCATGTCTGCCCCAGTTGCTATTGCACCACCTGCATCTTCGAGCAGACGAAGCCCCAATGGCTGCCCCGCACAGTTAGCCTGAGCGAGAACCGCGCCTTCCATCTCGCGCGCGCCATGCACCTGGCCGGGCGCTGCTCGCTCTGCGGTGCCTGCGACCGCGCCTGCCCCATGGGCATCCCATTGCGTGAGCTGTACGCCAAAGTCGCCGAGAACATCCGCGAGCTCTTCGGTGAGGAGGCCCTAAAACCCGACGCCGAAGCGCCGTTCCTGACCTTCCAGGAGGAGGACACCGAGCAGGCGATTGACGGCGCCGTCACGAGATAGCCCGCCATGACCACGAAAACGATCCCTGCCGACAAGCTTCGCACCTGGCTCGAGCAGCTCATCGCCTCCGGGCCGGTCTTTGCACCCCAGCGCGACGAAGACGGATTCCTCGCTTTCGCCGAGATCCGCGATCCCGAACAGGTCATCCTCGAGTTCGGCAATACCGTTGCCCCCGCCAAGGCGCTGTTCTTCCCGCGTTCGGAGGCCCTGTTCGAACTTAGAGACCTGGGCGACGTCCCCCAGATCGAGGACAACCTGCCGCCTGATCGCCCCTGGGTCCTGTTCGGCGCCCGCCTGTGCGACACCAAGGGCCTCGCCCTGCTTGATCTGCTCTTCCAGGACGCGGAGCCGGACCCGTACTACACCCGCCGCCGCCAGACCTGCACCGTCATCGCCCTCACCTGCGTCGAGCCTCAGCTCGAGTGCTTCTGCGAAAGCTCCGTCCAGGCGCTCTCTGAGCCGGAGGGCGCCGACATCGTACTCACCCCCCTGGAGGGCCGCTTCCTCGTGGAAGCCCTCACCGAGAAGGGCGAGCAGCTCCTTGCGGACGCCTCGGCGTCCACAGAGCCGAGCGGCGGCCTGTTCGCCGACGCCACGGACGAGGACGCGCAGGCCAAGCAGGAGCTTGTGGCCCGCGTCGCCGAAGCACAGGTGCGCCGGATCAGCTTCGACGGCATCCGGGACCGCGTGGCCGAGCGCCACGAGGACGAGGACTTCTGGCGAGCCGAGACGCGGGCGTGCGTGGGGTGCGGCATCTGCACCTTCCTGTGTCCGACCTGTAGCTGCTTCGACATCATGGATGACGCCATCGGCTCGGAGGGCCGGCGCTATCGCTGCTGGGATAGCTGCCAGTTCGGTCAGTTCTGCCTGGAGGCCAGCGGCCACGATCCGCGCGCCGAGCAGTGGCAGCGCCAGCGCAATCGCATCGGGCACAAGCTGTACTATTCCGTGGATCGCTTGGGCCGCATTACTTGTGTGGGATGTGGGCGGTGCATCCGTCACTGCCCTGTGAATATAGATATCTCTCGCATCATCGGTCAGCTTCAGTCTGAGCGCAAACCGGAAGAAGCTCCTGCGGAGGAGTAGTCATGGCCGCCGTCGCGGAAGATCTCAGGAACCCCTACCGCCCACATCTCGCCACCCTGGAACAGGTCCGCCCGGAGGGTCCAGGCATCATGACCTTCCGGGCGCAGTTCCAGGACCCCGCGGTCGCCGAGGCCTTTCACGCCAAGCCCGGCCAGTTCATCGAGGTCTCCCTGTTCGGCGTCGGCGAATGCCCCTTTGGCCTGGCCAAAGGCCCCGACCGGCCCGGACCGCTCATGTTCTCCGTGGCCCAGATGGGCAAGGTCACCTCTGAGCTGCACCGCCTCCGCGCCGGGGACATCATCGGCATTCGCGGCCCGTACGGGAACGGCTTCCCCGTGGAGGAGCACCGGGGCAAGCACCTGCTGATTATCGCCGGGGGCATCGGCCTGCCGCCGCTGAGGTCCGTCGTCGAGTACGGCCTCGACCACCGCGACGACTACGAACAGCTCACCCTCGTCTACGGGGCCCGCAGCCCGGAGCTGCTGGTCTACAAGGACGCTCTGGAGGAGTGGTCCAACGACGACCGGATTGACGTCCACCTCACGGTGGACAAAGGCGACGAGACCTGGACCGGGCACGAGGGGTTCGTGCCCCAGTATTGCGAGGAGCTGGGCTTTACGCCTGATAACACGGTCGCCTACACCGTCGGCCCGCCGATCATGATCAAGTTCGTCATTATCACGCTCACGCAGATGGGCTTTGGCGACGATCAGATCCTCGCCAGCCTGGAAGCGAAGATGAAGTGCGGGATCGGCAAGTGCGGCCGGTGCAACGTCGGCCCCAAGTTCGTCTGCCTCGACGGACCCGTCTTCTCCTACCGCGAACTGAAGGCGCTGGGGGAGGCGCAGTAGGCGCGAGAGAGGAGGTCCAGCGTCCACTCGCGAACAGCCCTGCCAAAGCGTACTCACTCCGGCGGCACAGCAGCTCCTACCGTTCACCAGGCACGAGTGGCCCCTTGAGGCGAGTAGACCCCAGCAGCAGGCCGGATGAGCTGATCAACCGCATCCTCGTCGGGGACGCGCGGGAGGTCCTGCACGACTTGCCGAGCGGCTGCGTGTCGCTCGTCGTTACCAGTCCGCCGTACTGGAACACGGTGGACTACGGGGTTGAGGGCCAGATAGGTCAGTGCTCGTATGAGGAGTATCTGGGCCAGCTTCTGGAGGTCTGGCGGGAGACGGCGCGCGTGCTCATCCCGAACGGGAAGCTCGCGATTGTGGCTCCCATCATGCCGATCCCGAAGGCCGTCATGCCCGACCAGCATACCCGGCACCTGAAGAATCTCAGCAGCGACATCGAGCACACGATCCTGGAGAGCATCCCCTCCCTGCACCGGTACAGCCTCTTCGTCTGGCAAAAGCAGACCACGGTCAAGATGTTCGGCAGCTATCCCTACCCCCCAAACATCTACGAAGACAATACGATTGAGTTTATCAACGTATTCGTAAAGGAGGGCGAGCCGCCGGCGGTGCCCAAGGAGGTCAAGGAGGCCAGCAAGCTTACGCAGGCGCAGTGGTTGAACTTGACCATGCAGGTCTGGCCCATGTATCCGGAGGACGTCAGACGGGCCGGCGGACACCCGTGCCCCTTCCCCACCGTGCTTCCGCAGCGACTCATCATGATGTACACGTTTCGTGCTGTTCCGGATCTCGGGTTTGAAGGGGATCTGGTTCTTGACATGTTCAACGGGACCGGCGCCACCTGCGTCGCGGCCGCGTCGTTGGATCGCACGTACATCGGCAGCGATCTCAGCCCTGAGTATTGCCGCATCGCGGAGCAAAGAGTACGAACCGAACGCCTGAACGAGGCCACCATCATGCTGCCCCGCGTGCGCGTCACGAAGCCCGAAACAGATTACCAGATGCCTCTATTCGAGGCCGGAGCGCCTCAGGAGGAGGGCTCTGACCCACACGAGAAACTTGCGCTTCCGGGCTCTGCAACTGAGGAATGAGACGGACCCAGATGAAAGGCTGGGGCGTCAGTGATGCTGAGGCTGGTCTAGACCCCCATGACCCGCTCCGTCCACTTTTCCTGCAGCCGGTTTAGCTCCCTTTGCTGATCGTCCGTGAGCAGCGGCTCGCGCTCCTGCGACAGGATTTCGAACACCTTCTCCTGCGCCGCCTCCAGGATGTCCCGGGCCCCGCGGCGCTCCCAGACCTCCCGGTCCCCCCTG
>JALGUG010000070.1 GCA_029820995.1 Candidatus Zipacnadia bacterium | reverse complement strand
GTGATCGGGGGTGAGATGGCCGACGTCGAGGCCGAGGGACAGCCCCACGATGAGGCCACGCTTCAGTTTATCCATATCCACAAGACGGCGAAGTTGTTCCAGGCTTCGGCTCGTGCAGGGGCGATCCTGGCGGCGGCGCCGGAGGCAGGTCTGGCCGCCCTCAGCCAATACGCACTGACCGCGGGTCTGATCTTTCAGATCACGGATGACATCCTGAATGTGGTGGGCGATCCGGCTCGGACGGGCAAGTCCGTCGGCAGTGACGCAGCGCACGCCAAGGCGACGTACCCGGGCCTGCTGGGCCTGGAGGCGGCACGGGAGCGGGGAGCCCAACTGCGGGACCAAGCCCACCAGCAGGCGCGCAGGCTGCCCCGCAACGTCGGGCTGTGGTGCAGTCTAGTGGACTTCCTCCTCGAGCGAGATCGGTAAGATGGAGATTCTGGTTGCTCAGTACGCGGGCTTCTGCTTCGGCGTGAAGCGGGCGCTCGAGATGGCTAAGTCCGCCCTGAAGGACAACCAAGAAATCGCCTCCCTGGGACCGCTGATCCACAATCCCCAGGTCGTGGCGCGACTGGAGCGCGAGGGACTTCGCGTGGTGGACAGTCTCCAAGAAGTGGCGTGCGGCCGACTGCTGATCCGAAGCCACGGCTCGCCGCCGGAAGTGTACGCGGCGGCCACCGCTGTCGGCCTGGAGATCGTTGACGCTACCTGTCCCTTCGTCGCTCGGGCGCAGCGCGCGGCGGCGGAGCTGCAGCGCGACGGCTACGGCCTCGTAGTCGTCGGAGACCGAGATCATGCCGAAGCTCGGGGCATACTGGCCCACGCGGGCGGCAGCGGTTACATCGTGGAGCACCCCGACGAGGTGGCAGAGCTGGAGCTGCCCTGGCGTGTGGGCCTGGTCGCGCAGACGACGCAACGGCTGGACCGCTTCCAGGCAGTCGTGTCGGCCGTGTTGGAACGCGTGGAAGAGCTGCGAGCCTGCAACACGATTTGTCGTGCCACCTCCCAGCGACAGGAGTCCGCAGTGCGGCTCGCCGAGCAGGTGGATGTCATGATCGTCGTGGGCGGGTACAACAGCGCCAACACCTCGCGCCTCGCGGAGCTGTGCCGGGACACAGGGACCGCCACCTACCACGTCGAGACGGCCCGGGAGGTCAGCCCCACCTGGGTTGCGGACGTTGAGCGCGTCGGTGTGACCGCCGGCGCCTCGACGCCACAGGACGCCATTGACGCCGTCTGCGTCCGACTCCGCGACCTGGAAGAGGCCTCCGACGGGCCCATGGGGAAATAACTGTTATCTGCTGTGTAAGCTTGGCCACTGGGCAGTGGCTGCGGCGGTCATGCGGCGGTGACGGGAACAGGAGCAAGGGCTTATGGCCGTAACACGTCTCCAGCAGGTTCTCGACATCATTGCCGAGTACCCAGTCAAGCGGGTCTGCGTCGCCGCGGCTGAGGACGACAGAGCTCTGTCGGCACTGCGCGAGGCCCAAGAACGCAACATCGCCGAAGCGATGCTCGTTGGCGACGAGCCCGAAATCCGGTCCACGGCCGAGCGCGTCGGGTACGATCTGAGCGACGTCGAGATCCTGCCCACCGCCGGCAAGACCGAGTCAGCTCGGCGGGCGGCCAGCCTTGTGCGTGAGGGCCGGGCCGACCTGCTCATGAAGGGCCATATTCATACGGACGATTTCCTGCGGGGCTTGCTGGACAAGGAACACGGCTTACGTACCGGCAGCGTCATGAGCCACGTGTTCGTGTTGGACACCGCGGCGCGCGGCTGCTTGACCTTCGTCACCGACGGCGGGATGAACATCTGCCCAAACCTTGAGACCAAGGCGGACATCATCCTGAACGCAGTATACTTGGCCCAGGCCTTCGGCATTGAGAGGCCGAAAGTGGCGGTAGTGTGTGCTATCGAGCTGATCAACCCGAAGATGCCGGCCACGATGGACGCTGCGGCCCTCGCCGTCATGTGTCGGCGCAGGCAGTTCCCCAACTGCCAGATCGAAGGGCCGCTGGCGCTGGACAACGCCGTATCGCTGTTGGCGGCGCAACACAAGAAGATCAGTGGCGAGGTGGCCGGCCAGGCCGACATCTTGGTCGTGCCGAACATCGAGGCCGGGAACATCCTGGCCAAGTCCTTCTCCTTCCTGGCCGGCGGGCTGACCGCAGGCGTGCTGGTGGGGGCTGCAGCGCCCGTCGTGCTGCCCTCCCGAGCTGACACCGCCGAGGCCAAGCTCTATTCCCTCGCGACTGCCATCCTGATGGTCAACATGCAGCGGCATGGCGAGCTCAAAGTCGGACGTGTCCACTATTGAGTGCCGGCCCACCGGACGCGCGAACCGGCTGCATCAAAGGGAGTGAAGTTGCTCATGTTCAAGCTCGGTGTGATGACGGACGAGATCTCGCAGGATTTCCAGACGGCCGTCAACGTTTGCCAGGAATACGAGTTGTCCCAGGTCGAGATCCGCTCGGTCTGGGACAAGCCACCACAAGAGCTGGCTACCGACGACGATATGAACAAGATGAAGACCATTCTCGATCAGGCGGACATGACCGTTTCCTGCATTGCCTCGCCGTTCCTGAAGTGCGACCTCGGCAACCGAGAGCAGTACCAGGAGCACCTGGGCATTCTGCGGAACTGCATCAAGCTGGCGCACTTCTTCGACACCAAGATTATCCGCGGCTTCACTTTCTGGCGCACCGGGCCCCCGGAGACCGTGTGGCAGCAAATCCTGGATGCCTATGAGCAGCCCGTCAAGATCCTGGAAGCCGAGGATTGCCTGATCGGCATCGAGAACGAGGCCTCCACACACATTGGCTCCTCGGCCGAGTTGGAGCGGTTCCTGAAGGCACTCAACACGCCGCGCGTCCAGGCCATCTGGGATGCGGCCAACGAGGTCTATGCCGAAGGCGGGGAGCTCCCCTTCCCGGATGCCTTCAACCGCGTCAAGGATAAGATGATTCACATGCATGTGAAAGACGCAGTGAAGAATGAACGAGGCGAAGCGGAATGTGTACGCGTGGGCGAAGGCGGCTACATTGACTACCCGGCCCAGTTTCAGGCCCTGCTGGACATGGGCTACGAAGGCGCCGTCTCCCTGGAAACTCACTGGCGTCCGGTCAAGCTGTCCGAGGACGTGCTTAATCGCCCGGGCGGTGCCGCCTTCAGCGAATCGGGTGAAATGGCGTCACGGATGTGCCTGGACAACATCAAAGCCATGCTCACCGACCTCGGAGTCTGGCCCGCGCGCTGACCCGTGGTCGCCCGGCTGGACTTCCCGGGGGTGAGTACGTAGTCATACCCGAGGTCCGTCCCGTTCATGGCCAACAAGGTTGCCGTTCATCGGTGGTGTGTGTACCGCCACGACTATATCGTTGACTTCGGCGAGCATATCTTCCCCGTTGAGAAGTACAACCTCTGCTATGGACGCCTGACCGGGGAAGGAACGCTAAGTCCGGCGGAAGTACAGGCCCCCGAACCAGCCACCACCGAGGAATTGCTGCTAGTCCACACGGCGGACTATCTCAATCACCTGAATGCTCTGGCCATGCTGGGCCGCGGCGCGCTCACCTGGGACACGCCCGTCACACGCGAGATCCTGGCCGGCGCTGCCCTCGCCACTGGGGGAACGATCCTCGCTGCGCGAACTGCGGCCGAGCATGGACTGTCGCTGCACTTGAACGGGGGGTTCCACCACGCCTTCGCCGACCATGGGGAAGGCTTTTGCTACTTCAATGACGTTGCCGTCGCCATTCGCGTGCTGCAGCGCGACAACGTCGTGAGACGAGTCGCGGTCATTGACCTGGATTTGCACCAGGGCAACGGTACGGCGGCAACCTTCCGGGACGACCCCGAGGTGTTCACGTTCTCTATGCACGATCAGCAGAACTACCCCCTCATCAAGCCGCCGAGCGACCTGGACATCGGTCTAAAGCCGGGCACCCGGGACGACGAGTACCTCGACCACGTGCGCACGCACGTACCGCGCATTCTCCGCGAGCACCAGCCCGAGCTGGCGGTCTACATTGCAGGCGCGGACCCCTATCAGCACGATCAGCTCGGACGGCTGAAGCTCACGATGGAAGGCCTCAGAGAGCGCGACGCGTTCCTCATTGATGCCACGGCCCAACAGGGCGTCCCGCTGGCGATCCTCCTGGGCGGCGGGTATGCGGCCGATACGGACGACACGGTGGAGATCCACTGCAACACCGCGCGGGAAGTGTCACAGCGTGTCCGTTCGTCCTGACGCCGGCGCCCAACATCTTGGTCAAATGACTGGCCTCATTCGACTGCTCGCCCTCGATCTCGATGGCACGCTGCTCGACAGCCAACGGCAGTGCAGCGACCGCAACCGCCGGGCGCTGGAGGCAGCGCGGGAACGCGGCGTGACGATCGTGCTCGCCTCCGGACGGATGCACCATTCGGTCGAGGAGGAGGCCGTAAAGCTAGACCTGGCCGGGCCACTGATCTCGTACAATGGCGCTCTATTGTGCCGCGCCGGCTCTCCGGAGCCCTTGTTCCACCAGACGGTCCCGGCGGACCTGGCCGCAAGTGTGGTGCAGATGGCGGTGCGCTGCCGCGCCCATCTCCAGTACTTCCTGGCGGGCGCCGCAGCCGCAGAGGTCGCGCCTGAAGCCTCCCGAGCCCCCGGTGGACAGCCCGTCGCCCTGCCGGAGGTCCTGCTTGTTCCCCGCGTCAGCCACTGGGCCAGGCTGTACCAGCGCCGGGCCGGCTCAGTGCCGGTTCCCGTCGGGGACCTTCGCAAGCTCCGGGGACGTGAGCCCACCAAGATGATCTTGATCGCGGAGCCGGAAGACATTGAGCGACTGTTGCCTCAGTGTCAACAAGAGTACGCGGGTCGGTTGTACATCACTCGCTCTCTGCCCGAGTACCTGGAGTTCATGCACCCGGAGGTCTCCAAGGGCAATGCCCTCCGCCGTCTGGCCGACTATCTTGGCGTTCCGCTGCACCAGACCATGGCGTGCGGCGATGAGTTGAACGACCTGCCCCTTGTGGAGGCGGCGGGCATCGGCGTGGCCATGCCGCAGGCCGCGCCGGAGGTGCGTGCCGCAGCCGACTTCGTGCCCTCGTCCGGCCCCGAAGGAGTTGCCGAGGCCATCGAGAAGTACGTATTGGCCTAGAAGCGCCCGCCGGCGGCGATGCTGGGCCGTCCGGCAGAGCGCGGTTGTCCTGTACCTTGTGATGCGCGACTACTACGAGATCCTCCAGATCCATCACCGGGCTATTCCCGAAATCGTCGAGAAGGCGTACCGCGTCTTGGTCCGCAAGTACCACCCCGATCTGTTTCCCGAGGAGAAGAAACAGTGGGCCGAGCGGCGGATGAAGGAACTCAACATCGCCTACGCGACGCTGAGCGACAGCGTCAAGCGGGAGAAGTATGACGCGGAGCATCCGGTCCTGCGCCACACCTCGCGCACGACCATGGAAGCAAATGACGATGGTTTCGAGGAGATCGTCGTCAAGTGCTTCAACCACCCGACCGTCCCGGCCAAGGCCTTCTGCTTTCAGTGCGGGCGTCCCGTGTGCGAAGAGTGTCTCGATGAAAGCCAGACCCATCCGCGCTGCGTAACGTGCGTGGGGTACGAGGCTCGGCGACGCCAGCGGGCCGGCGCTCAAGAGCCGGCGCCCACCGCCGGACGGCCCATGGGCGCAGTGGGGGCGATCCTATTCTACGCCGTCGCGGCCGCCATTGGGGCGACCGTTGTCGCGTTCCTGCTCTGGGTGGCCCAAGAGCAGGTCGAGGAAACCTGGTTGCGCTGGGGCCTGTTCGGCGCCGTCGGCCTGGCCGGACTGTACTGGCTGGTGCGCGAGTTCGCCTGGCGCACGCATTGTCCCCGCTGCGGAGCCGTCAGCAGCCGAGTGCGTTTCCGTGCCGCGGCCCCCTGGTCCGAGTTCTTTCACCCCGAAGAGGTCTGCCCCGACTGTGGCCGCGATCTAACGTCTCGGAGCGCAGATCCCGACTCCGACTGATTCCCTACGCAGCCGTGGCCGCCGCGACAAAGCCGCCACGCCACATGCCTTAGCGGTTCATCGGTAGGCCGCTGCGTCGGAGGCTGAGCTCCTTGAGCGTGTACAGTGCCACCGGGTTCTCCCCGTGAAAGATGTATAATTGATCATACTGGCGGTAGTACAGATAGCAGTATGGGTCGCCCTTGGGTGTCTCGGCTGTCGCCATTAAGTACAGGTCATTGCCCGCGCCGGAGGCCTCGGCGGCCGGCGGCCGCGCCGCTTGCCACACCGATCCCGCGACGAACGTCAGGCCCACGACGGCTAGTATCAGCGCCCAGCGTCCGAGGTTGTTCATTGTTCCGCCTCCCTCTCATGTACCAACGCTCTGTGTACTCTGTACTCTACCCGCCCCGATGGCCGGCGGTTCCCCTTGCAGCTCCTCAGTTGCAGCAAACATTGTCCGGCAAAGGACCGAACGGCCGCCTTGGCGAAGCACCCCGGACCGCCACTGCCTTCCACGGAGGCGCAATATGACCCCGCGGGAACGCGTGCTCACGGCTATGCGCCGTCAGGTGCCCGACAAGGTCCCCAAGACGGCCGGCTTCACCCCGGCGGTGCAAGCGGAGTTTGAAGAAATGACCGGCCAGACGAGCCCGGCCGAGTATTTCGGCTTTGAGCCCCGAGGTGTCGGCTTCCGCGGACCGCAAGAGCCTACCGATTGGAGTCCGTACTTCCCTCAGGGCCTCAAACAGGGCACCACCATCAGCGAATACGGCACCGCGCACGAACCGGGCGACTTCTACCACTTCTGGAAACACGTCTATCCCTTGCCACACGTCACCGAGCTGCGACAACTGGAGGATTTCCCCTGGCCCGACTTCACACCTCCGTATCGCCACCAGCACCTCGAAGCCGACGTCAAGCGCCTTCACGATGCCGGCTGGTTTGTCCAGGGCGGCGTGGGCCACATCTGGGAGAATGCCTGGCAGATCGTCCGGATGGAGAACCTGATGATGTTCATGGTCGAACGCCCGGAGCTGGCGGGCTTCATCTTCGACCGCATCACTCAAGACCGTCTGTTCATGGCGCGGCGCTTCGCCGAGGCGGGCTGCGACATGATTCTGACCGGCGATGACGTAGGCATGCAGGACCGGCTGATGATGAGCGTCGAGATGTGGCGCCGGTGGCTGAAACCGTGCTGGCGCAAAGTCTATCAGGCGGCCCGAGAGATTAAGCCCGACATCCTGGTCTTCTACCACTCCGACGGAGACATCAGGCCGATCATTCCGGACCTCATTGACATCGGGCTGGACATCCTTAACCCCGTGCAGCCTGAATGCATGGACCCCGGCGAGCTCAAGCACCAGTACGGCGATCGGCTGGCCTTCTGGGGCACCATCGGGACGCAGACGACGATGCCCTTTGGCACGCCGGAAGAGGTGCGGGCCACGGTCAAGCTGACGATCGAGACCGTGGGCACGGGCGGTGGGCTCCTCATTGCGCCCACACACGTGCTGGAGCCCGATGTGCCGTGGGAGAACATCGTGGCGCTTTTCGAGGCCGTGGAGCAGTACGGCCGGTACAACCGATCGTGAATCTCTCGATAATCAGGAAACGCTGGCCCTGGCGCCCAAACCTCTGTGCTGGGTGGATACGCCGGTTCCAAGCCGCAGAATCTCGACTTCCCGTGGAGGCCGTGTCATGCGCTTCGCATCTCTGCTGCTCATCAGTGTTTCCGGCATTGCTCTGGCTGCCTCGCTGACCATTGTTCAGGATGGCCGGCCGCGGGCCGCCATCGTCGTCGCGCCGGAGGCGTCGCAACAGGTCCAGGAAGCGGCGAAGCTCCTGTCCGAGTACGTCAAACAATCCTCCGGGGCCGAGCTTGCGGTCGTCACTCCGGACCAGGCACCCGCGGCCCTCGTGCGCCTGCATGTCGGCCCCAGCCAGTACGTGGACGGTCTGAATCTGAAGTACAAGCAGCTCGACGACGACGGCTTCGTGCTCCAGGGCCTTGACGGGCAGAACTTCGTCATCGTGGGGCCGACGGACTATGGCACGGAATTCGGCGTCTACGAGTTCCTGGAGCGCTACGTCGGTGTTCGCTGGCTGCTCCCCGGTGAGCATGGCACCGACGTCCCGGCGCACCGGACGATTGCGGTCCCCTCCGACGAGGTCCGGCAGGAGCCGGCCTTCTTTTCGCGCCTGTTCTCCGGTCTCCGCGGTGGCGTCCAGGGCACGTGGGCCCGCCGCAACCGCATGCACGGCCGCGTCAGCTTCCATCACAACCTCATCAACCTACTTCCGCCGGAGAAATACACCAAAACCCACCCCGAGTTCTTCCCCCTCCGGAACGGCAAGCGGTTCCTTCCGGCGACCAACCACACTCACGGCTGGCAGCCCTGCTTCACGGCTCCCGGGATCGTCGAGGAGTTCGTCAAGAACATTTGCGAGTATTTCGAACAGCACCCGGAGGCGACTTCCTGCTCGTTGGGCGTGAACGACTCCAGCGGCCACTGCGAGTGCGACAACTGTCAGGCGCGCGATCCGGGCGGCAACAACTTCCTGGGACGGCGCGACGTCTCGGACCGGTACTTCGAATGGGCCAACAAAGTGGTCGAGGGTGTACTGCAAAAGTACCCGGACAAGGTGTTCGGCTGCTTGGCGTACAGCGAGGTGGCCGAGCCGCCCAAGCGAGTCAAGGTGCATCCCAGGATCATCCCGTACATGACCTACGACCGTATGAAATGGATCCACCCGGAAGTTCGCGCCGCAGGACACGCCGCCACCGAGGCGTGGCAGAAGGCCTCGCCCACACTCGGCTGGTATGACTACATCTACGGCACGCCGTACTGCCTCCCTCGGGTCTACTTCCACGAAATGGCGAAATACTACCGCTACGGCCACCGACACGGTGTGCGCTGCCTGTATGCCGAGGCGTACCCGAACTTCGGCGAGGGGCCCAAGCTGTACGTCTCGCTCAAGCTCCAGTGGAACCCGTTTCAGAGCGAGGATGAGCTGCTCGCCGAGTGGTTCCACCGGTGCGCCGGGCCGGGCGCTCAGGACCTGGCGGCCTACTACCGAATCTGGGAAGACTTCTGGACCAAGCGCATCCTCGACTCCCCGTGGTTCTCGGTGGGCGGCCAGTATCTCAGCTTCGGCACTCCGGGGTATCTGGCCCTCGTCACGAGACAGGACATCACGAAAAGCCGAGCGCTCCTGGAGTCAGCCCTGGCGAAAGCGGCGACGCCCGAGCAAAAGGCCCGAGTGGGCCTCCTGATGCGGGCCTTCGAGTACTACGAGGCTTCAGCGCTGGCCTACTTCGGCGACCAGACCGCGCCGACGACCGTCGTGAGGACCGAGGAACAGGCCCTTCAATCCCTCAATCAGGCGCAGGAGTGCCTGCGTATGGCCGAAAAGCGCCGACACCTGGCTCTGGAGGTGTTCCCCAAGGATCCGGTGCTGGTGAACCCCCTCGGCATTGACAGATACGGCGCCCTGTCGGGCAAGAACTGGGGCGCCGGCGCCATGTGGCGCGTGTTCGACTGGGCCGCTAAGCCGGAGAGCAAGGTGCGCGCACGCGTCCGTGAACTGGCGCAGAGCTCGGACTCGAAAGCCGTGCGCGACGCGGCGCAGACGATGCTGCTACTCCTGGACAGCTCCGTGAAGCCGCTTTCCAAGAATCCGTCGGTGGAGGAGGGCGAGGGCAACACAGCGCCCCCCTGGAGCTTTTGGGTCAAGTGGGGCACCGGCAGCATGAAGGCCACGGCCGAAAGGGCGCACACCGGTAAGCGCTCGATCCTCTGCCACGGGATGAAACGCGGCGGACCTAATCAGACCCTGCAGGTCCCGCCGGGGCGCTACGCGGCTACGGCGTTTGTCTACATCCCGGAAGGACAGGACAGCAAGGGAACCGCGGAGCTGTCTGTGACGCTGCGCAATGCCCAGGGGCGTAACCTCCCCTCGCCCAGCACGACTATCTGTCCGCCGCCGGGACAGTGGAGCATCATCGCTACTTCTGCGGATGTCCCCGTAAAGGTGGGCAAGGACGAAGTCAAGAGCGTGATGTTGATCGTGGTGGTGAACGGCTTCGAGCCCGATGAGAAGATCTACCTTGACGACATCGCGCTCTACCGCTTGGGCGACTTGCCGGACAAGTAGGACCTGGAAAGGTTGGGCGCCGCCGATTGCGCAGCGAACTGCAATCCCTCGGCCTCGTTCGTGAGCGCCACAGCTACGCGGCGACGCTGCTACTGCCCCCTGATCCGCTTGATCGCGGCCTGATGTTCGGCGAATGTGCGCGAGAAGACGTGACGGCCGTCGGGGCGAGCCACGTAGTACAGATAGTCGGTCTTCTCCGGCCGAGCAGCAGCTCGGAGCGACTTCTCGCCCGGACTGCAGATCGGCCCCGGGGGCAGGCCTTTGTGCTTGTAGGTGTTATAGGGCGAGTCAATCTCTAAGTCCGCGAACAGCAGTCGTGCCTTGCGCTCGGGCAGTGCATATTGCACCGTGGCGTCACATTCCAGCTTCATACCCCTCTTGAGCCGCGCCACATACACGCCGGCAATCAGCGCCCGCTCCTCGTCCGCCTTCGCCTCAGCCTCCACTAGCGACGCGAGCGTTACGACACCCTTCCAGGTGCGCAGTGCCGGACACGCCGCCTCTTTCGGTAGCTCCGGAAGGGCCGCCTTGAAGCGCTCCAACATGGCGTCCACGAAGCCCTCGGCTGTGACATCGTAGGGCAGCGTGTAGGTGTCCGGGAATAGGAAGCCCTCCAGGTTCCTGGCCTCGGCTCCCGCTAGGCCGAATCGCTTGATGCGCGCCCGGTCTGAAGCCGCCCGGCGGAAGTCCTGCGCCGCGCAGATCTTCTCCCGTTCCGCGCGCTGGGCAATCTGCTCCAGCGTGAAGCCCTCGGGAATCGTGATCCGTTTGTGGATCACCTCGCCGCGTGCAATCTTGGCCGCGACCTCGGGGATGGACATGCTGGGCGAGAGCTCGTAGTATCCCGCCTTGAGCTGCGAGGCCAGCCCCGTCTCGCGCACGTAACGTCGGAACACCGACGCCTCCCGAATCAAGCCCTCGCGCGCCAGCAAGCCGGCAATGGCCCCACTGCCCCAGCCCTTCTGCACCTCGACCACTCGCGCTGCCCCGCTCCCCCGGGCCTCCAGCGCCTGCCGATACAGGTGCTCTCGCCAGAGCAGCACCGCTGCCGTTCCGACCGCGATGACCAGTAGGCCTGCTCCCCCGTACCGCAGGAGCCGTGTCACTGGTCCCGCTCCTGCGCCGCCGCCCGCCGATCCAGATAGCTCTGCAAAATGATGGCCGCAGCCACCTTGTCAATGGTCTGCCTTCGTGACTTCCGGCTCACATCACCCTCCAGCAGTGCGCGCTCTGCTTGGGCCGTGCTCAGCCGCTCATCCCACAACACCACCGGCACATCCAGCCGCTCCTGCAGAGCCCGGGCGAAGGCCTCGGCGGCTTGGGCGGCAGCATGGGCCAGCCCGTCCAGGCTAATCGGATGTCCGACAACCACTTCATCTACCTCGTGCGCGCCCACAATGCCTGCCACAACCTCGAGGTCCTCCTCCAGGCGACCCCGCGCCAAAACAGCATACGGCGTCGCCGAGATCTTGAGCGGGTCGCTCAAGGCTAAGCCGATGCGTTTCTCACCTGGATCCAGACCAAGCACTCTCATTGGGTAAATACATCAGGCCGCCCTGTCCGACTGAGGCTGGCCTCGAATTCCTGCACTAGAAGGTGCTTCATAACCCTCGTAGGATAACATAGAGCCCCTTCAGGCGCGATTGCCGTTGGTCGTTGAGGTTGTGAAACCACCTCTGGGCACACGTCACTGTGCAGCGAGCTGTTCGGCGAGCACCCGGGCCGCTTGACCCAAGGCCACCGGCACCTTGGCTGGGTTCTTGCCGCCCGCCTGCGCGAACTGGGGCTTGCCGCCGCCTCCGCCGTCGCAGGCCTTGGCCACTTCGCCAATCAGCTTGCCTGCGTGAGCGCCCCGTGGGACCAGAGCCGGATCAACCTTGCAGACCAACAGCACCTTTCCGTCGCTCACCGAGGCCAACACCACTACGCCCTTCTCCAGCTTCTCGGCCAGGCGGTCCGCCGCAGCGCGCAGAGCGTCGCCGTCCAGGCCCGCCACTTCCGCGGCGACCAATTGCGCCTCGCCCACCGCCTGCGCTTGCTCGGCCAGGTCCGCCGCCGAGGAACTCGCTCTTGCCTGCTGGGCCGCCTGGATCCGCTTGCGCAGCTCGGCCAGCTCGGCCCGCTGAAGCTGGATGCGCTCGGCCAGATCCTCCGGTGCGCAACTCAACTCGGCGGCCGCCCGTCCAATCATCTGGGCCTGCTGACGCGACAGGCGCAACGCTCCTCGCCCGCTGACCGCCTCCAGCCGGCGGGTGCCCGACGAAACGCTGCCTTCGCTCACGATGCGAATGCTTCCAATCTCGCCCGTGCGCGAAACATGCGTTCCACCGCAAAGCTCCAGGGAGATCTCACCGATCCGAAGCATCCGCACTTGCTCTCCGTACTTCTCACCGAACAGCGCGATGGCGCCTCGCTCTTTGGCCTCCTCTAAGGCCGTCACCTCGGGCTCGACCGGCAGGTCGGCCAGGACCCATTCGTTCGCCAGATCCTCGATCGCTTCAAGCTGTTCCGGTCGTACTGCCTCATAGTGACTGAAGTCGAACCGCAGGCGATCCGGCTCCACCAGGGAGCCCGATTGCAGCGCGTGCGGGCCCAGCACCCGGTGCAGCGCCGCGTGCAGCAGGTGGGTAGCCGTGTGATTGCGCATGATGTCGCGCCGCCGGCCCTCGTCCACACTCACCTGCACCCGCAGGCCGGGCCGCAGCGTCCCCTCCGAGACGCGACACTCGTGCAGAACCGTGTGCTCACCCAGCGGGACGGTGTTGAGCACCGCTGCGCGCATCTCATCGCCCACGATCGCGCCCGTGTCGCCAACCTGCCCTCCGCGCTCGGCGTAACACGGCGTTCGGTTCAGCACCACACCGACCTCTTCGTCCGAGCCGGCTTCGCCGACGGTCCTATCCGCCTTAACGACTGCCAGCACCTCGGCCTCCGCCAGCAGCGTGTCGTACCCCACAAACTCGGTTCGCGGCAGATGCGCCAGTTCCGCCAAGTCGCCGTGGCTGCCCAGACCAACGACCGCTGCGCGACTGCGCTCGCGCTGAGCTTCCAGGGCGGCCGCAAAGCCTCCCCGGTCCACCGTCAGGCCGCGCTCGCCGGCCAGCTCCAGCGTGATGTCCAGGGGTAGGCCGTACGTATCCTGTAGCTCGAAGGCCCGCTCTCCGGGAATGACCGTTTCGCCCTGCGCGGCCAGCTCCTCCGCCAGGTTCTCGAACCGCTGAAGAGCGTGGTCCAGTGTCTGCTGGAAACGCTCTTCTTCCTTTTGGACAATGCGCACTGTCAGGTCCTGACGCGCCGCGAGCTCGGGATATGTCTGCCCCATGGCCTCGGTCACGGCCGGGACCACGCGGTACAGGAAAGGCTGCCGCACACCTAAGGCTCGCGCTTGTCGGTAGGCTCGGCGCAGCAGTCGCCGCAGGACATAGCCCCGGCCTTCGTTGCCCGGCATCGCTCCATCGGCCATCAAGAACGAGAGACCGCGGACGTGATCGGCGATGATCTTGAACGCCGTGTCCCGCACTACATCCGCGCCGTATCGGACCGCGGCATCGTCACCGACCTCGGACGCGACACGGACGATCGTCCCGATAATCTGCTGATACTCGTCCGTGTCATACAGCGTCTCGACGTCTTGGACGATCATCGCCAGGCGCTCCAGACCCATGCCGGTGTCAATGCCCGGCTGGGGCAGAGGCGTCAGGTCACCATTCTCGGCCTCAGTGTATTGCTGGAACACGAGGTTCCAGAATTCGTAGTACCGGTCGCACTCGCACCCCGGTTTGCAGTCCGGATTGCGGCAGGGAACCTTCTCGCCGAACCCGATCGTGTATGCGGCCTCAGGACCCCGATCCAGATACAGTTCACTGCATGGTCCACACGGCCCGTCCCAGCGCTCCTTCGGCCACCAGTTGTCGCTCCGGCCCAGGCGCACAATCCGCTCTTGGGGTATCGCGGTCCGCTTGATCCACAGTTCCTCGGCCTCGTCGTCGTCTACGTACACTGTGGCCCACAGTCGCTCAGCGGGCAGACCGAGCACTTCGGTGACGAACTCCCATGCGTAGTCCACGGCGCCCTGCTTGAAGTAGTCACCGAAGCTGAAGTTGCCCAGCATCTCGAAAAACGTCGCATGCCGCGCCGTACGGCCCACGTTCTCCAGATCCGTCTCGCGCATGCACTTCTGGCAGCTCGCCACCCGGGGGGCGGGCGGGTCCTCCAGTCCACAGAAGGCGGGAATGTACGGCTGCATACCCGCACTGGTAAACAGCGTCGTCGGGTCGTCCGTGAGCAGCGGAACGCTGGGACGAATCAGGTGACTCCGCTCTGCGAAGTAGTCCAAGAAGGCACGTCGAAGTTCCAACGTTGTCATCTAGTCAGCAGTTTGTCCTTTCATTGCACCGTCCTCCTCCAGTAGCCCGGCCGGGAGCCCTTCATCGGCCGCCGCCGCCGAGGGCTCGCCTTCAGAGGCCGAGTCGCCCCCGGCTGCGGCTTCCTCCGCGCCGGCCGCCGCGGCGTCCCTCTGCAAGGCCGGGAGGATTTTCTGGAGGGCGATGTTGATGCTCGCCACGATCGGGACCGCCACGATCATCCCCAAGAGCCCCCACACAGCGTAGCCGCACATGATGCCAAACAGGATCGCCAGCGGATGCAGACCCACCTTCTCGCCCACGATCCGCGGCATCACGATGTTGTCGAAGACCTGATTGATACCGATCATCGTTCCGGCGCTGACTAGTCCGCAAACCACTGGGTGGTGCGTCGCAGTCACAGCCCCCACGGTGCCCGCCAGGACAGTGCTTACCGCAGCCCCCACCCACGGGATGCAGTACGTTATGCCCGTTACGGCGCCCACAACCGCAGCGTACCGACTGCCGAAGATCAACCCAATGATCATCAGCAGCATCGTGCTTACCAACCCGTTGACTATCGAGACGAGCGCCAACCCGCGTAGGTACCGCCCCAACATGATGTTAATGTCCGACGCGATGGCGAACACGCGGGTGCGTTGATCCGCCGGCACCAGGTTGGCCACGCCCTGGCGGAACGGGTCAATGTGGCGCATGAAGTGGAAGGCGATCAGCGGAATCAGAAGCATCAGCAACAGCGCGGAGGCCGACTTCTGTATCTGCACCCCGATGCGCCCCAGAGCCGCCGGCAGTGCCTCGGTGAGATCCCGCTGCAGCGTGTTCAGCAACTCGTCGGTCTTCTCGTCGGCTCTCTGTAGCAGGTCCTCGCGGTTGGGATAGCGCTCAATAATGTGCCCGTGGATGTGTTTGTGGATCGGGTCCTCCCGCTTTTCCCACAGCACGATCTGATCGTTGACCCACGCCGTCATGTCGCTCACTGCGTCCGGCACCTGCACCACCACAACCAACACGACCACCGCGACTAATAGACCCAAGATGAGAAACACAATGGCTGTGACGACCCAGACCGCCTTGGTCCGACTCCAGCCTCGCGTCTCCAGCCGATCCAACAGGGGGTTCAGAGCGTATGCGATGGCAAATCCGACGAGGAACGGCAGGAACACGCCGCGGATGCGGTACGCGAGCAAGCTCACTAACACCGCCAGGCACGAGCCCAGGAACACGGCCACAGCTAGCGGGGCCCAAGTCCGGCGCATTCGTGAGGTCTGTTCAGGAGGCGAGCTCATCATCTCAGCCGGGCTCCATCGGTGCCCGCCCGACTTGGTGATGCACCCGGGCTATCGCCCACGCCGCTGCTCCTCGAGGAACCGCCTGATCTTCGCCCGGGCGCGATGTTCCAGACGCGAGACATGCATCTGTGAGATCCCCATCCGTTCGGCGACCTCAGTTTGCGAAAGCTGCTGGAAGTGTCGGAGGCGGATGATCTCCCGCTCCCGCGCCTGGAGTTGCCCCAGCGCGGCCTCAATCTCAGCCCTGTCGGTCACGTTCTCGAGCAGGGGATCCAGAGCACCGGCACGATCAATCGTCCGTGCGTCATTCTCTTCGTTGCCTCCCGGTGCTGTGTCCATGGACAGCACCTCATAGTGCTGTCCCACCTCAATCGCCTCAATGATCTCATCCTCGGTCTTCCCCAACTGTTGCGCGATCTCCTGGTACGTCGGCGACCTTCCCTGACGCTGGGTGCACTCGTCAATCGTCTTCTTGGCCGCCAACGCCAGTTCTTGTAGGCGCCGCGGCACCTTCATCCGCCACCCTCGGTCACGAAAGTGCCGCCGAATCTCGCCCTTGATCGTGGGCACCGCAAAAGTCGCGAACTTGGTTTTCCGCGAGACGTCGAACCGGTCCACGGCGTTAATCAAACCGATGTGCCCCACGCCCATCAAATCGTCAAACGATTCTCCTGACCCCACGTACTCCTTGACGACGTGACGCACCAAACCCTCGTGCTTCCGGATAATATGTTCCCGGATCGCCGGATCGCCGGTCCGTCGCCATTCAGCAAAGAGCTGCTCGGTCGAGAGATGGTCCCAGCGGGGCGCCATGCCTTACCTCGCTGGTCGCTTGCGCATGATTACGCGTGTGCCCTGGCCCGGGCCAGTGACAAAGTCAACCTCGTCCATGACGCTGCGCATGATTGGGATACCCAGGCCCGTTTCCTGCGGGCAGTCGTCTAGCTCCCCGGTCGGAAGCAACGTCGCGTCGAAGCCGCAACCGTGGTCCGCCACCTCAACCCGCATCGCTCCCTCCTCCGCCGCGAACAGAACTTCAATGCACCCCGGGCTTTCGTCTTGTGGAAAAGCGTGCTCGATCACGTTGGTGCAGGCCTCACCAATCGCCAACTTCATGTCCTCGATATCCGCCACCGAGAAAGGCGGCTCCGCCCGGGTCGCTACTGCTGCAGCCGTCAGCCGCGCCACGGAGAGAAAGCGCGGGTCCGAGGGAATGCGAAGCTCGACAACGCAGGCAGGCTGCTTCATCAGTCTGCCCCGCCTTTCTCGCCCCCAGGCTTGTTGGTCTCGCGGCTCTCGGCCGCGAACCGACGACGAAGCGCCTGGAGAGCCTCATCCACTGAAGGGACCACGCCAAGCAGCTCCCGCGTCCCGGAGATGTCGAACACCTTGAGCAGATTGCTCCGGTCGCAGGCGATCATCTGCCCCCCCTCCGTCTCCTCCACTCGCTTGGCCGACCCCACCAGCACGCCCAGCGTCGTGCTATCCAGGAAAGTCACTTCTCTCAGATCAACCACGATCCTCGGACGCTCTCCTGTGGCGGCCGCAGCCAGTGATTCGCGCAGCGCGGGAGCAGTGTAGGCATCCTGTTCTCCGCTCACCGACACCACACTGATACTGTCCTCAGTCTTGGTCGTTTCGATTCCCAGGGTCATCGCCCCCATTCTCAGCAGGCGGCTCCGCCTCCTGCGCCGCACGCCGCAACGCCGCTAGGCGCGCAGCGATCTTGGCCTCCCGCCCCTGCTCCTTGGGCCGATAATAGGGCCAGCGGCCCGACCTCCGCGGTAGATATTCCTGCGACACGTGCGCGCCCGGATAGTCGTGCGGATATAAGTACGGTGTGCGTGGCCTCTCCGCATCCCCCGCACGTGGGCCGCTACGTAAGTGGTCCGGCACCGGTACGGCTGCCTCCTGTTCCACGTCCTCCACGGCCCGCTTGATCGCCTCGTAGGACGAATTGCTCTTCGGTGCCACCGCCAGATAAATCGTCGCCTCAGCCAACGTGATCTGCGCCTCCGGCCACCCAATCATGTCCACCGATTGCGCCGCCGCCGTCGCCATCACCAGTGCCATTGGATCGGCCAGCCCGATGTCCTCCGCCGCCAGGATCATCAGCCGGCGAGCGATGAACCGTGGTTCCTCCCCCGATTTGACCATCCGGGCGAGCCAGTACAGCGCCGCATCCGGGTCTGAACCGCGCACCGACTTGATGTACGCCGAAATCGTGTCATAGTGCGCATCGCCGGCGCGATCGTACTGCAGCACGCGCTCCTGAACTGCTTGCGCAGCCAGATCAGCGTCAACACGGCGTGCGCCTTCGACCTCCGGTGCCACCTGAGCTGCCAGCTCCAGCGCGTTCAGAGCCACTCGCGCGTCTCCCTCAGCGCCGCTGGCGAGCACTGTCAGTGCCTCAGGCTCCACTTCGATATCACGACCGCCCAGTCCTCGTTTCGTATCCGCCAGAGCACGCTGCAGCAGGGATACCAGATCTTCCTCGTTCAGCGGCTGAAACACGTACACACGCGTGCGAGACAGCAGCGGTGAGTTGATCGTGAAATACGGATTCTCAGTTGTGGCCCCAATGAGCACGAACGTGCCGTTCTCCACGTGCGGCAGGAAAGCGTCCTGCTGGGCCTTGCTCAGACGATGGATCTCATCCACAAACAGAATCGTGCTCTGCTCGTGGAGGACCTGCCTCTCCCGTGCCTCCGCTGCGATCCGGCGGATCTCCGCAACCCCGCTCAGCACCGCGCTGAAAGCTTCGAAATGATGGCGTGTCTGGGCGCCAACGATGTATGCCAACGTGCTCTTGCCGCACCCGGGCGGCCCCTGGAGAATCGCCGATCCCATCTCGTCCGCCTCGATGGCTCGGCGCAGTACTGTGCCCGGGCCGACCAGGTGTTCCTGTCCCACCAGCTCATCAAGCGTTGTCGGCCGCATCCGAGCAGCCAGCGGAACATGCTCGCCGTAGGGGTCAGCCGCTTGTTGGAAGAGGTTCGGCGAACTCACTGGAGGCGCGCGATCGAAGGGTTCGTTGCCCGATCGCCAACCGAGGTCGTGCGACAGGACGCCACAGCAAAACAATAACATATGCCCCGCTCGTGCCGTGCGCCCTATAGCCTTGACCCCTTAGAATAAGTGGGATCCCCTCCCGGGTGCTTTGCGATTCCTGCACAGCGGCCTTTCCGGCCGCTGGAAGCCAAAAGGCTTATCCAGGCTGCCACGCGGCACTCGAGCAAGAGGTTCCCCTAAACGGGGTGTTGGCCCAAGGCTAGGCAGGCGTCAAACGGGGTGTTGGCCCAAGGCTAGGCAGGCGTCACGCACACAGCAGGGCACACACAGTTAACCGCATATGAATATACCAGAGTCCGTCCGGAAATGCAAGCGCCCAGCCTCGGTGGAGCTTCCGTCAAGAAGTGTGTGAATGCGATTCAGGCGGTGGCTTCTCCCGGGTCGTTCTTGATGCGGATGCCGTTGACGAACTTCGCTCCGGCCTAGACTTCACCCAGTCGCTCGGCTCCGCTTGCTCAACCGTCTCGGCATACACGGTCTTGCGCAGCAGGTCGAGCGCCGCCTTCGTGCGCCGCGGAAACAGCGGCAACACCCGGCTCTCAAACCGTTCCTGCAGACCTCGCACCCGCGGCCGCCGGATCGTGACCGTCCCGCTGCCCAGCGTCAACCGCTGCGGCCGGCCGTGACCATTCCGATACCCGCGAGGCGCGTCCACCGTCGCTCCGACTTCGCCCGTCCCAACAGCTCCGTCACCTCCGCCTCCAGGACCGTCTGAATCAGCCCCTGGACCTGCTCGCGGACATACGCCTCCAGCGTCTCCCACGTTACTTGTTGCACCCCCGGCCCGACCGTGATATCCTGTCCCATGGTGGTAGCCTCTTTCGTGAGCTTCCCGCTCACTGCATAATTGCCGGGAGGTTACCGCCTTTCCCTATTACACACCTTCTGAGTGTAGGTCCCTTTGGTGCGTTCGGCAGTGTGTCCCTGTGCCGCCCCGTGCCGGCGTACTGAATAGCTCTTTCCGCTTTCTTCACGCAAGAACCCTATACCTTCCCCGGCAGCCGGCCTGTCAGGTGACACACCGTCTGAGGCAGGTGTGTTCCGCCTAACGGGGAACGAACATGAAGCAGACCACATGTCTTGAGCAGCACGGAGGTCGTCAGGCGCGCTCAGCCAGGGGGAAGGCAATATGCCCAAGGTCCTGATCGTATACTACAGCCGCAGCGGCAACACGAAGCAGATGGCCGATTTCGTCGCGGATGGCGCTCGCGAGGTCAACGGTGTGGAGGTCGAATGCCGCTCGGTCGCGGATGTAACTCCGGAAGACTTGCTGGAGCCCGAAGGGATCATTCTGGGTTCCCCAGTCTATTACGGAACGATGGCTGCGGAGTTGAAGGACCTGATTGACCGCAGCGTGAAGTTCCACGGCCAACTCGACGGGAAGATCGGCGGCGCTTTCGCCAGTTCCGGCGGACCTGGCGGCGGCAACGAGACCACGGTGCTGGACCTCTTGAAGGCGCTCATGATTCACGGCATGATCGTCAAGGGTGATGCACAGGGGGACCACTACGGTCCCATTGCCGTCGGGGCGCCTGACGAGCGTTCCCAGGCTGAGTGCCGGAAGCTCGGACAACGCGTGGCTGAACTGGTCATGCGACTGTTCGGCCAAGCAAGATCGGAGGCTGAATAGCGATGGCTGTGTGCAGCATCACATATTTTGAGCGGCCTGGTCCGGCCAACACCGAGGCCACGATCGAGCTGGTCAAACAGCGCGCCACAGAGCTCGGCCTGCAGCATGTCGTGGTGGCAACGACCACCGGTCGAACGGCCTTGGCGGTGGCCGAGGCCTTGGAGCAACTGCCCCTGCAGGTTGTGGCCGTAGCCTCACATGCTGGCTTTGACGGCAACGACAAGCTGAACCTGGAGCCGCAACTGCGTGCCGAGCTGCAGCGGCGCGGAGTGCCCATCCAGATCTGCTCGCATGCCCTCAGTGGCGTGGGACGTTCCATTGCGCGCAAATTCGGCGGCATTGCCCCTGCCGAACTGATCGCCCATGCTCTGCGCTGCTTCTCGCAGGGCGTGAAAGTCGGCATCGAAATCTCCATCATGGCCGCCGATGGCGGCCTCGTGCCCACCGACCGCGAGATCATCGCCATTGGAGGCACGGGCAACGGCGCCGATGCCGCCATCGTTCTCCAGGCCGCCCACGCCAATAATCTCTTCGATCTGAGAGTGAGAGAGATCATCTGCATGCCGCGATAAACCTCCGACCGAGTGGGAGCCCGGGCTGCCCCTGCTCAGGCTTCAAGACAACTCATCATGCTCAACAACATCCTTGTGGGTCTGGACGATTCCGGCTGGAGCCGTACCGCCCTGCGTCACGCGCTCGACCTGGCAGATGAGCACGGTGCGCGCCTGCACCTGGCCACGGTTGCGGATGATGTCGTGATTGAAACTGACGATGCGTCTCCACCGGGGCCACTAGGGCCGGACCTCGTCGCCATGGATGAACTCGAGGTGCCGGAAACCTTTGAACAGCCCGAAGCAGACCCCGTCTTGACTCAAGCGCGGGCCGCCTGTGAGGAACGAGGCGTCATCGCGGTCGCCTCCACACTCATCGGCGACCGAGCCGACCGGCTGCTGCGGCATCTCGCTGCCGCCGATCTACTCGTCCTCGGCCGGGGCGGAACGCGGCGCGCCCGGGCACAGGGCATCGCCCGATCCACTCGCACCATAGTGCGCCGCGCAACCAAGCCGGTGCTCATCACCGGTCCCGAGTACGTCGCCCCCGGTGGGCTGCTGTGCTACTACGACGGCACTGCCGCAGGCCAACGCGCCCTGCAATTGGCCGCCCAGCTCTGCCTGCCCGGTCAACACGACCTGCACGTCATCTGCGCCGCCCGGAGCCGCGATGATCGCCGTCACCGCGAGGACGCCACCGAGTATCTCCGGGCCTACAAGCTCCCTTCCGAAGTAACCAGCATTACGGACGACCCCTGCGCCGAATTGCACCGCTTGGCTCAACTAACCGACGTCTCGGCTGTGATGGTCTCGCGCTCGCGAGCCCCTCTCTGGCGTTCCACGCTGGCCGAACGACTGCTTCAGCTCGTCAAGCTTCCCGTCTGGGTCCAGGGCTGATTCTTACCGTACGCGAAACTGGGCGCCGCTCCGGGCGCCCAGTCCTTCTCTATTACTGGCCAAGCAGGTCCCGGCTCGTTGCTACGCCGAGTTGCCGGGTTCCAACACTGCCTTGATTGCCTGACGCTTTTCCATGACCATCAGCCCCTCGGTTGCACTCTCCAGCGGAAAGCGGTGTGTAATCAGCCTCTCAAACGGAAACCGACCGCTTTGCACCAACTCGATCGCCTGATGCAGGTGCGACGTGTCGCTGACCCACACCCCTTGGAGGCGCACGTTCTTGCGGGCCAGTCGCTCGAAGACCGGGATCGGGACCTCGCCCACAGGCGTCGCGATGCCTGGAATCAGGTAGGTCCCGTACGGTGCAACGTAGCTCAGTCCCTCGGACAAGGCTGCCACAGCGCCCGTGCAGTCGAGCCCGACGTTGACACCCAGGCCGTGGGTTGCGTCCATCAGGAACTGACGCCGCTGATCGGCGTCAAGGTCCCCGG
>JALGUG010000344.1 GCA_029820995.1 Candidatus Zipacnadia bacterium | reverse complement strand
GATCTGGCTCAGGTGCACTTGCGCGCCGCCACCATGCTGAGGCCGGAGGACCGCGCGCTGGCGAGCAGCCTTCTGTTGGCGCGCGTGCTTGCCGGGGAGAAGCTGGACGAGGATGCGCTCTCGCCGGACATTGGGCAAGCTACGGGCTTCGATTACTTCGTCCGCGCCGTCTATTGTGCTCGAGAGGGGCGCGAGGGCGAAGCGACAGACCTCTGCCAGCAGGCCGGTCAGACCGACCCGCGGCATTTCGGCGAGTGCGAGAAGAAGCCTGTTATGAGCAACCTGGCGTCATGCTTCGATCAGTGCCTACCCTCGCTATACGACATGATCCTCCTGGCCGAGAGCGCACAGGAAAGGCCGGCCGCAGGAGCCGAGTACGTGGGTCAACTTCTGGCCGCAGTTGGGGGTGCGGGTGAAGACCAGCAATAGCACCGGCGGCAAGGGAGGCGGCGACGCGACGGTTTGAGGGGCTGTTTCTATTGCTGATTGTAGGCTTCGCTGGAGCCGTGGCTGCGCGCGAGCGGATTGAGCGGCTGTGCCCGCGGCTGGCGCTGCAATCAGACCTCCTGGCCTTGCGCCATTGCGAGGGCAGACCTCCGCCCTAGCCGGCCTTCTGTCACTCCACCTGCTCAGAACCTGACAACACACCACCCAACTATGACCAACTCAAGGAACACTAAGAACGATGCTCCTTGTGTTTCTCCGCGTCAGGTCGTTCGTCCTGCGCGCCGCGCAGTGCAACGAAGGTAGCATCGCCGCTCAGGCAGAAGAGGCCCGCACGCACACCGGCTGATCGAGGTCAAGGCGGCAGAGAGCTGAGCCGCCACAGAAAGGGGACCTGGATGCGATGCGTGTGCCATGCTTGGCTTGTGCTGTGCTCATCCTTGGAGGCGCAGTGTGGGGCCAGGAGGCACAGCCCATCGGCCCCGAGCTGCTCACGAATGGCGACTTCGAGCAGGTGGCCGAGGGGGAGGAGCTGCCTGCCGGCTGGCGAGGCTTCGCCAGCGGCGACTGGGGCGACTGCGCCGGCGCCGCGCGAGCCTCGCAGTCCGAGCCCCACCAGGGCCGCTATTGCCTGGAGATGTCACAGGTCCGGACAAAGTACGCCGCTGCGCAGTCGCAGCACATTGCGGTCGAGCCGGAGAAGGCTTACCTCCTGACTGGCTGGCTTCGCGCCGAGCTGGCCCGTGGACAGAGGGCCTACCTGGTGGCCTCATGGTTCGGGGAGGACCGTTGGCTGTCGTTTGTGCGCTCGCGAGCCTTGCGTGGCGTTCGACCCTGGACACGGGTCGCCCTGCTCCTGCCACCCGACTCGCGCCCGGAGGAGGCCCGCAGAGTGCAGATCTCCTTCAGGGTCAGCGGCTCCGCCCCGCGCGGCCGGGCCTGGGTGGATGAGATGTCCCTGCGCGAATGTCAGATCGCCGCTCCTGCGCCAGGCGTCGAGTTGGAGAGAACCAGACTGCTGGACATGGCCCGGGAACTCAGGGTGGAGCGCGAGGTCTGGCGGGAACGCCTTGAGGTCCTCAGGCGGCGCCACGCCGACCTGCAGCAACTCCTCAGCGAGGCCGGCGGTGTTCCCGAACTGAAGGCGCGGTACGGCGAGGCGGTGCGCAAGCGCGCCTTCCTCACACAGGTCCCGCGCCCCCGGCTTGAGTTGGAGAGCGCGGTTCCCCAAGATGCGGCCGAGACCCGCGCCAACGTTGAGCTTCTCCGCGAACTCCCCGAGTTGCGGGAGCAGTGTCACACAGAGCTTGAGGCGATGCTCCAGCTCAAGCGCAAGCTCGATGCTCGGCCCGACCTCCGCCGGTTCTACCTGTGGGCACAGCTCGCGGCACTAAGGTTAGAGCCGGCGGGGTCCCTGCCCTCAACTGCCGCGCCACAGCCCACCGCGGAGTACCAGGATGCTGTTGCCTCTCCGCCCCAGCAGCCGACCGGCGAGCTTCTCCATCTGCAGGTGCGCCCGGGCCTGGACCGCACGACAGGTCACGGTGTGCTCACGTTGGCGGCATCTCTCGCGCGCCCTCAGCCCGGCGACTCAGTGCAGGCGGGCCTGTTGTCGCCGGGGGGCCAGCTCGCAGCTTTCGGGCGCGTGCCCGTCAACGGCAACGATGTGCGCCTGCGGCTGGGGGTCCCCTCGCCGAACCTCTGGTTCCCCGACTGCCGCTACCTGTACAGCCTTTGCGTGGGCCTGTTCCGAGACGGCACAGCGGTGGACTGGGTCCAGCAGAAGGTGGCCTTTCGCGAGGTCGGTATCGCCGAGTGTGACGTGACCGCGACCATGCGCCATGCCTGGAGGTGGCCGCTTGCCGACTACACTTTCACCATCAACGGGCAGCCCTACTTCCCCCGCGGCACCGTCTGCGCCGAGGCCAGGCGGCACCTCGATGAGGCCGAGGCCCTCTTCGGCGAGCTATGGCTTGACTACAACCGGAGCTACGGCTCCTTCCTGGCGAACCTTTCCGAGGGCGAGGCGGACGAGTTCGCCACCCGAGGCCTCACCCAGGTCGGCTCCCTGGCCCCGAGCTACGGCGGCATACGCAGCTACGTTTCGAGCCGGGAAGGGCTGGCGGACTACCGCGACACCGCTCGCGGGTGCCGGTGGCTGGCGGCCCACCCGGCGGTGCTGGCCATTGAGGTCGGCAACGAGGCGGAACTGCCGGTATGGGGCGCCGACCTGCAGAGCGTCTATGGTAACGACCTCTGGCACGTGTTCAACGAGGTTGCGCGCTGCTTGCGCGAGGAGATGCAGCCCGCGGTGCCGGTCGCATACGTGCGCGCGGGTCGTTTCCACCAGGTGCTGCCGGTGCCGCGCGAGGATTACAGCGGCGTGAACCAGTACACCGGGCGCTACTTCGGGCGCCGCTGCACGATGAGTTCCGACCTCGGCGCGCTGGCGTTCGCAGCGACCTTCGACAACAAACCGCTGGGCATCATGGAGTGGAACGGGCCGAAGTACTCCTGGGCCACGCGCGGCGTGTCGGGCGTGGACGAGCAGGGCGCGGCCCAGTACGTGTTCGACTACTTCCGCACCATGCTTCGCACGCCGGCCGTCGCCCTCTCCACCGAGTTCGTCCTCAACTGGATCGTCACGCCCGTGGAGGACCTGACGACCATGCCGCTTGCCGAGGGACTGAAGCGGCGGGAGCAGTGGCGCTGGTTCACGACGATTGGCGTACCATGGTATCCGGCCATCTGGCCTGACCTGCTCACCGAGACTCCGGTGCGCCGCGCCATGCGCGGCTTCCAGAGCCCGCTGTACGAGCTCTGCGAAACGCCGGGCGAGGTGCTGGTCGCGGCAGCAGCGGCGCAACGAAGCGTCGGCGAGCGGCTGGTCGAGATGCTGCGCGACCTCGGCAAGCAGGCCAGGGCGACTGGCATGCTCGACCAGTCGGAGCTCGAGGAGGTGGCCGCCAACCTGCTGCTCATCGGCGCGATCGGCGCGGAGCAGCCGGAGGTGATCCGCGACCTTGAGGAGATGCGCGTCATCGGCCGCACCACGTGGGACTTCCCTGCGCCCGGCGACTTCCTCATCCAGCGGCGCGTCAACCCTCATTTCCCCGACCGCTTCCTGGTGGTCGTGACCGCTGCTGACGAGACCGGCATGGGACGGGCCCTGGAGAAGCTCCTCGCGTCGGGGGACGGCCTGCGCGAGGCCTACGCCCGCCACGCCTCCTGCCGGCGCGCCCTGGCGCTGGTTGACGAGGATGAGCAGGTGGCGAGGGTCTTCGCCCGCTACGTGCTGGAGCTGCCGACGCGGAGCGTCTTCCTCGGCAGGGACGATATCCGCGTGCGGCTGAGGGCGGAGGAGCTGCTTGACCGCCAGGGCGGGCTCGCCCCTGGCTGGACCGACCTTGCCGCGGTCATCGTGGCGGCGCGCCGCGAGCTTGACGACGAGGAGCAGCAACTCCTGCGGGACCTGCCAGCGACGGGCGTGAACCTGCTCTGGTCGGCGGGAACGCTGGCGGCGAATCCGGACCTGGCGGCCGACCTGGGCGTGCGCTTCGGCGAGACGCACTCCCTCACCGAGCATCTGCCTGTTGCCGAGTGGGCGCAACAGCCACTGGCGGTCCCTGACATGGGAGACATAGCCACCGACCGCGTGCAGGA
>JALGUG010000069.1 GCA_029820995.1 Candidatus Zipacnadia bacterium | reverse complement strand
CTGTATGGGTTGCTGGCAGTGTCCGCGTTCGTGTACGCGCGCTGGGAGCTGCCACTGGTAAGTCCGCTGATTGCTGGTGCGCTGGCCGGGTTGATCGCGGTGCCGGTACGCCTGGCCGTGGCACAGCGGACCGCGGAGCAGCACCGTGCACAGCTCGAGGCGATGAACCGGGCGCGGGACAACTCCCTGCGAACCATCGCCCACGATCTGAAGAGCCCGCTGACAGCGATTACCGGCGCGGCGGAAGTGCTGCAGGACGGAACGGACAGGCTAGCGGCGGAGGAGCGACAGCATCTGGTGTCCATCATGCGGACGCGGTGCCGGCACATGGCTCTGCTGACGGAAGACCTGGCGGAGCTGGGAGAGGAGCGGCCGCCGCCACTACAGCTTGGCGACGTAGACGTAATCGAGATCGCGCGGCAGGTAGCCGAGTACCACGATTCGCGGCGGGGCGATATCAGTGTCAGCGTAGAAGCGCCGGCGGATCTGGAGCCGATTCGCGCCGATCCGGGGCATGTGATGCGGGTGCTGGAGAACCTGGTGGATAATGCCTGGAAGTACTCGCCCCACGGGGGGGGCATTCGAGTGGTGATCGAGGACCTGGGCGAAACGGTGCGCGCCAGCGTCGCTGACCAAGGGATTGGGATTGCGGCAGAGGACCTGGGGAAGTTGTTTCAGTGCTACGTGCGGGTGTGCCCGGACCCCAAGATATCGGGGACCGGAGTGGGGCTTTACTCGGTGAAGCGGCTGGTGGAACAGCACGGCGGCGAGGTCGGCGTGGAGAGCGCGTGGGGCGAGGGGAGTACTTTCTGGTTCACGTTGCCAAAGGCAGGGCCGGAACAAGAGACCCACACGGACGTTCAGCGCGAAGACGGGGGCGCCCCACCAAGAGCGTGAGGCCCGCCTGAGCTCGGGATCATACCGGGGACGGTGCGAGGCCGTCCCCGGTGTCGTTCTATCTGGTGCCGACCGTCAGGAACCGACAGACACTTTGGGCGGGTTGATGAAGTCGTGGTACTTCTGGGCCACGCTTCCCGCGGTGGCGTCGGCCTCATGGATGTACACTCTGAAGTCCCAGGACAGTTCCTGTCCCTTCGCTAGGGCATAATCGCCGCGCTTGGCCTGGTCGCCGGTGAAGTCCGACAGGCCCCAGTGATTGGCGGTCATGAGGCCATAGTTGCGGACGTGCCACCAGGTGGGGAAGCGGAAGTTGTCGGGATGATCCATGACCGCGACGCCGACATGCTCGCCGGCGCTCTCCCCGGAGTAGTCGCACCAGGCGGCGCGCCGGCCCCAGGTCTCATCCTCACCGACGCCGCCGTAGGAGTTTTCGATCTTACCGCCGTTGCGAACTTCCATCGAGGTCGCGACGCGCACGGACAGGGTGCCGGCTTCCTTGGTGCTGCCGAAGTGGACGCCGCAGTATTTCGCGGCCCAGGTGGTGCTGACGTCAATGATGCGGTGGGAGGCGGGCGTGGCGCAGACGCGGATGCGCGTGCGCTCTTCGAGGATCCGGGTGTCCTTGGGGCTGATCCAGTCGGAGACGGAGAGGATTTCGGCCAAGAGCGGGCCTGCGGGGACGGTGATGTGCAGTTCGCGGTTGACGGTGGAGGCATGGCCCTCCATTTCGGACCAGTTGTCGAAGCCGTTGACCTCGCCCTGGGCGATCCAGATGGACCGGTGGTGGATGTGATCCTTCGATTCGAGATCAGTCATGTCGCGCGTGACCTCGACCCCACCGGGGCCGATCACGGGGTACAGATACGGACGTGCAATACCGGCCTTGAAATAGTAGCTGGTGAACAGCTCGCCATCCAAGAGGAATTGGACCTGCTCGCCGGGCGTGTGCTTGGTCTCCACAGCCACGGGGGCCGAGGAGCCGCCTGGTGCGGCCCGGTACTTCCTGCTCTGTCCGGCGGGCAGCTCGTCCACCAGCAGGGCCAGGACGTAACCGTCGCCGCGGGGGCAGACCTGGGCGGGCACAGCCTCGCCGGAGGCTTCATCAGTCACGGTGATTGTGTCTAGCTCCGCGGCGTCGGGGAACAGGCTCGCAGTGTCAATCCACGCAAGGCAATTCCGGCGGGTGTGCGGTCCGGCCTGGACTTGGAACGAAACCTGATCAGCCATTGTGCTCCCTCCGAGAGTCGTCCGCGCGGTGCGGCGACACCGCGCTAGGCGAGAGGTCTGATATGCTCCATGCCGAGTGCAAGCTCGGCGGCGAAATCGGCGAAGTTGGCTTCAATCGAAACGCGCCCGCGGTAATTGATGCGGTGGAGACGGTCGAAGAAGCCGGTGAAGTCATAGCTGCCCGTACCGGGGGCTCGGCGGTTCGTGTCGGCGACGTGGGCGTGGGCCAGGAGGTCGCCGGCATCGAGAATATGGTCCAGAGGCTCGTGTTCCATCTCCATATGGAACAGGTCCGCCAGGACGCGGACTTCCGGGCGGTTGATTTCGCGGGCCAGCTCGACCGCTTGGGCCACAGAAGTGATCATGTTGGTTTCGGTGGAGTTGAGCGGCTCGAGGCACAAGATGAGATTGTGCCGGGCCATGTAGTCGGCGGCCATATTGACGAAGTGCCGGAGCTGCCGGTCGGCCTCTTCCGGCGGATGGCCCTCGGGGCGGCTGCGTGCCCGGCCGCTGCCAAAGACGATTAGCTCGCCGCCGACGCCGGCAATGCGCTGGGTGGCTGTGGCGACGTACTGCTCGAGGCGTTCCCAGTTGGTGTCGGGCGAGCACGTGGGCAGGTGGGCGGGGATGAAGCTGTTGAAGGCCTCGGGGCGCAGGTGCGAGCCCTCGACTGCCCTGGCGAACAGGGCGAACTCGTCTTCGCCGCGCTCGGGGACCGTCATGCCGACGCCGAACTCCGCATAGTCGCAGCCGGCGGCCTCCAGGGCAGCGAGGCGATCGGCGATCTTGCGGGCCTGGTCGCGGTACTGTTGTTGGAGGGAATCTTCCTGGCCCTCAATGGTAGTGGGCACAAAGGTGGACAGGCCCATACAGCAACCCAGACGCACGGTGGATCACTCCTCGGACCGGCCAGCGATCAGCGTTCAGAACGACAATCGCGCCTGAAGGCGCTCCTAGACGGGTTACAGGACAGGTTCTAGTGAATTCCCGGACGTCGGCTGCTAGCCGATTAGTGACGGCCGAGAACCCCTTGGATCGGCTGTCGGATGCTCCTGCAGTCGGCCCAGAGCGCTCAGGAGACGGTCACGCACCTGCTTGACGCTGAGCACACTCGGACGCCGGCGGAGATCCGTTATCAGAACGAACTCGACATTATGCGGTCGGTGCGAGTACCGCTGACGGCTGACGCGGTACCGCTTGTACGACTGGGTGACGACGCGCAAGGCTCCGCGCTCACCGAGAATGGTAACCAAATCGTCCAAGTCAATCAGACCGTCCGTGCTGTAGCTGGTCAGGATCACCTGAGCGCGCAGACGTCCGACAAGCTCGGCCAGAGCGGAAGCGGCGCTTTCTCGATAACAGTACCGGCTCCGTCGGTCACGTCGCCAGTCTTTCCTGATGGCGGACTTGTTCTCCTTTTTGCCGTTGACCAAGAAGGTGGGCTCGACCGGCGGCTTGTCCCACAGCGCGACGGTATTGAGCAAGTGATAGTTGGAGCCGTACTGGTGCTGGTTGTAGGGGGGATCGAGGTAAGCGACTTCACATTCGATCTGTGGGGCGAGCTCGTGGGCATCTTCGCGGTAGACGCGATGGGAACGGGCACTGGGGAAGAAGAGGGGCTCGGCCAGCGTGAGATGGCTGCGAATGCGGTACCAGGCGGTTCGGGTGGCACCGCCCCAGCCGCGATGGAAGGCCTTGAAGACGCCGCTGGTATTGCTGCAATAGGCGGCCTGATAGATGAGCGGGGCGAGGAGTGTGCGCTGTTCGTCGCGATTGAGTAGGCCCTGGCGGGTCCAGGTTTCGATCTGCTCGCGCATGGCATCGAGACGTTGGCCGTTGTGTTGGGTGTAGAACATGCGCTCGCGGTCGAGGTCGGGGTGGTCGTCGTCGGCGGGGCAGTAGTGGGTGGCGATGTAGCCGCGGATGCCGGGTAGGTCATTGAGCTGCTGAAGAGCGGCGGAGAGGCCGCCAAGGTGCTCAAACGGGGGAGGAGCGTTGAGGGCGATGTAGGTGGTGTTGATCGGCTCCGTGTAGGGCTCCCAATCGTTGGCTGCGACCTGATAGCCGAGGGTTTTGGCGAGGCGACTGACGACGCCACTGCCGGCGAAGGCATCAAAGAAGCGGCCGGGAGGGGCGTCGGCAGCCTGCAAGGCACGCCGGATGAGTCCTAGGAGCTTGCGTTTGTTGCCGATGTACGGGATAAGCTGATCCGTGAGGTAGTCGGAAGCGTTGGGTAGCATGGAGTTTGCTCAAGGGACCCGCGGTCAAGCTTCGCCAAGCAGACGCGCAAGATTGTGCCAAAGGACGAGCTCCGACTGCTCAGGCGTCAGTGGGCAGACCTTAACCTTCATGAGCTCAATGGCGGGATGGATGAGCGGTCCGTCGGAGCCGAAGATGATCTTCTGGGCGCCCGCGAGCTCGATGGCCTCCGGGACCTTCCAGGAACAATTGGTATAAGAGGTGTCCAAGTACACGTTGGGCAGTTGCTGGGCGAGATAGATGAAGTCGTCAATCTTAATCTCATTGTGCGCACCGCCCAGGTGAGCGACGATGAAATCGAGTTGGGGATAAGCCTCGGCGAGCCGCCCGATGATGTCGTCGCGCTGCGCGGCATCCACGAGCACGGGCACCTTGAGGGCGGCGATGTGCTCGAAGGTGGAATTGACGGCCTCGAAGGAAAGGTCCGTGACCTCGCCGAAGTGGATCTTCACGCCTTTGAAGCCGAGCTGTGTAACGGCACGTTCGAGCTCGGCCCAGCCCAGGGGGCCTTCGCGCGGGATCATGTGGGCGAAGGGGATCAAGCGCTCGGGCGCTCGTTGCCATTCGCGCTGTACCAGTGCGGTGCACTCACGGGCAGGCTTGGACATCGCGAAGATGACCGATTTCTCGACACCGGCCTCGTCCATGGTTCGTAGGATTTCTTCCGCCGAGAACTCCCGGCGAAAGGCGTCGCCGCCCTTGACATGAACGTGGCAATCCCAGATACGTTCGGGCGGGTTCATGGGATATCGCTCCTGCTGGGGATGATGGTAGCTTCGGCGTAGACGAGGGCTTTTCCTCCCGCTGGGCGCGGCAGGAGCGCAGTACCAGAAAAGTGAAGCAGCGATGAGTGAACAGATCGAGGGAGAGAACAAGGTGGGAACTGAGTCAGAACTGATAGGCGTTTTGGCCCTGCAGGGAGACGTGCGCGAACATCTGCGGGCGTTGGAAGCGGCCGGCCTGAGAGCACGGCCGGTCAAGCGGGCGGAGGAGATCGAGAGCCTGGCGGGGCTGGTGATTCCCGGCGGGGAAAGCACGACGATCGGGAAGCTGATGGAGCGGTTCGGGCTGGCTGATCCGATCCGGGTGCTGTGCGAGGCCGGGAAACCGATTTACGGGACGTGCGCCGGCGCGATCCTGCTGGCCAAGGAGATCGTGGGGAGCGATCAGTGGCGTTTGGGCCTGATGGATATCGAAGTCGAGCGCAATGTGTACGGGCGGCAAGTGGACAGTTTCGAGGCCGATATCGAGGTGGAGGGTCTGGAGGGCGGGCCGGTGCGGGCGGTGTTCATTCGAGCGCCGGCGATTCGGAGCGTGGGCGAGGGGGTCGCAGTGCTGGCGCGGCACGAGGGCCAGATTGTGATGGCGCGCCAGGGGAACCTGCTGGCGAGCACGTTTCATCCGGAGTTGACGGACGACCCGCGCGTGCATCAGCTCGTGGGGCGGCTGGGGCGGAACGGCGGCTGATAGGGCGGCCGGCGGGGGCGGGGCAGGCGGACCAGGGAGGCAGACGATGAAGGGCGTCATCTGTGTGGGCGGGATGGGGACACGGCTGGACCCAATGACGCGGGTGATAAACAAGCACCTGCTGCCCGTAGGGCCCTATCCGATGGTCTACTACCCGCTGCAGACTCTGGTCGAGGCCGGCATTCGCGACATCATTCTAGTCACGGGCGGGAACAACGCGGGCATGTTCCTGGAGCTGCTGGGGACCGGGAAGGAGTTCGGGCTGGCCCATTTACACTATGTGTATCAGCAGTCGGCGCTGGGTGTTGCCGACGCGTTGCGGCTCGCGGAGGACTTCGTGGATGAGGACCGGTGCGTGGTAATGTTGGGGGACAACATCATTGACGGGAGCATCCGTCCGTACGTGGAGGAGTTCGAGCGGCAGCCGGCGGGGGCAAAGGTACTGCTCAAGCACGTGGATGAGCCGCGGCGGTTCGGCGTGGCGGAGTTGGCGGCGGACGGCAAGCTCCTGCGGATCGTGGAAAAGCCGAAGGAGTACATTGGGAATTACGCGCAGACGGGCATCTACATGTACGACGCAGAGGTCTGGGACCTGATTCGGACGCTGAAGCTCTCCGAGCGGGGGCAGTATGAGATCACGGATCTGAACAACCGGTACCTGGAACGAGGGCTGCTGACGTACGATATCCTGGAATGCAATTGGTCGGACGCAGGGACGCCCGAGAGCTTGTTTCGGGCGACGCTGCTGGTGCGGGAGCACAACATTGTGGATGCGAACCCGAACATGCCCAAGTTGGCCGAGGAGGATTAGCAGTGCGGTCGGCTGAGGGCGGGCATGCAGCCACTGAACTGAGACCCAGCCCTGCGGCTGGGTCTCCTGCATTCCAGACTGGTCGGGGCGGGCGGATTTGAACCGCCGACCTTACGGTCCCGAACCGTACGCGCTAGCCAAGCTGCGCCACGCCCCGTGTTTGCCTTGTTCCCTCGCAATGCACCGAGTGAACGAGGTGGGCTGACTATAGCATTTTCGCCTTGAGCGGTCAATGGCGGCCAAGACCGCGAGACCTCAGACTATCACAGTCTGCTCGCGACTCGGGCCGACGGAGATCAATCCCAGGGGCACCTCGACGAGCTCGCTGATACGCTCCAGGTAGCGGCGGGCCGCGTCCGGGAGGTCTTCCCATTCGCGGCAGTCGCCGACGGGTTGCTGCCACCCGGGAAGGTCTTCGTAGACGGGCTCCACTTGCTCCAGCAAGCTCAGATCGCCGGGCAGGTGCTCGTGGGTGTCGCCATTAAGGCGGTAGGCGACGGCAATCCGAATGGTCTCGAATTCGTCGAGCACGTCCAGCTTGGTGATGGCCAGCGAGGTGGCGCCGTTCCACTGAGCCGCGGCCCGGAGCATCACGACATCGAGCCATCCGCAGCGGCGCGGGCGGCCGGTAGTGGTGCCGTATTCGGCGCCGCGTTCGCGCATTTGTCGGCCGATCTCGTCTTCCAGTTCGGTGGGAAAGACGCCGTGACCCACACGGGTTTGATAAGCTTTGGTGACCGCGATAACCTCGGCGATGGCCGTGGGCGGGATGCCGGTGCCCAGGCAGGCACCCCCGGACACGGGGTGAGAGCTGGTGACATAGGGATAGGTGCCGTAGTCGAGGTCGAGGAAGGTTCCCTGTGCGCCTTCGCAGAGGATATGGACGCGTTCGCGCAGAGCCTCACGCACCAGGGCATGAGTGTCCGCCAGATGGTCCTTAATCTGCTCAAAGGCGGCCCAGACCTCATGCTCAACAGCCTGAGGGTCCAGGGGGTCGTGATCGTAGAGAGCCAGGATCATGTTATGATACTCGGTCTGGACCCGGACGCGCTCGGCGAAGCGCTGCCGGTCAGCGAGGTCCCAGAGCCGGATACCGCAGCGGAAGGCCTTGTCGGAATAGGCCGGTCCAATTCCCCGCCGGGTAGTGCCGACTGCGCTCCCGCCGCGCTGGTCTTCGTCGAGTCCGTCCAGGAGGCGATGGTAGGGCATGATGACGTGCGCGCCACCGCTAATCCGCAGGTTATCGCAGGAGACGCCGCGTTCCTCCAGGCCCTGGTGCTCGGCGGCGAGCACGGATAGGTCGAGGACGGTCCCATCGGCCATGATGCAGATGGTGGTAGGATGTAGAATGCCGGAGGGGATGAGGTGCAGCTTGAACTCGTCGCGGCCGACCACAACTGTATGGCCGGCGTTGTTGCCGCCTTGATAGCGGATGACCATGTCGGCCTCCGCGGCGAGCAAGTCGGTGACTTTGCCCTTGCCTTCGTCGCCCCACTGTGCACCCAAGACCACCTTGACACTCATCCCAGACACCCCCTTGCGCGCAAAAACAAAGACCCAAGTGGGGAAACCCCTTGGGCCCATTATATTATCAGGATCTAAAGCGCGGGCTACACCCTTTAACATAGTATAGTCGGTGGCGGATGGTGAGTCAAGATGAGCCGGCGCAGTGGCGCGGAATTGTGGTGGCGGGTGCGTCCGGACTTGACGTGCGGGGGGAGCTACTGCTATTATACGCAAGTATCCCGCGCTAAGGCGTTTGGCGCGGCGTATTGTTCTGAGACCGCAGGCGGGCGGGGGGGTGCCCGCGGCGCAGAGGATGGATGACATGTACGCGATCGTCGAGACCGGCGGCAAGCAATACAAGATCGCAGAGAAAGACACCATCATTGTGGAGCGTCTACCGGCCGAGAAGGGTGACGAGGTGGAGCTTCCCGTTCTGGCCCTGTGCGAGGACAGTGGGCGCCTGACGGTGGGCGACCCCTATGTGACCAAGGCCAAGGTAATCGGCCGGGTGATTCGCAATCAGCGGGGGCCGAAGATTCGGGTATTCAAGTACAAGCCGAAGAAGCGGTACAAGCGGACGCACGGCCACCGGCAGGAGCAGACCCTCCTGAGAGTGGAAGCGATCCAGACGGGCCGGTAGAGCCTAGAGGAGGGCGCAATCATGGCACACAAGAAGGGTATGGGCAGCTCGCGCAACGGGCGCGATAGCCAGCCCAAAATGTTGGGCGTGAAGCGCAGCGACGGACAGGCGGTCCGCACCGGGCACATTCTGCTTCGCCAACGGGGTAGCAAGGTTCTGGCGGGGGTCAATGTGGGGAGGGGCAAGGACGACACGCTGTTTGCTCTGGCAGACGGGGTGGTGAAGTTCGAGACCGTGGGCCGGTCCAAGAAGCGTGTGAACGTGGTGCCGGTCGAGGCCGAGGTTGCCGCATCGTAAGTCCTGTTTGTGGCCCTGGGCCGGTATCGGGCAAGGTAGTGCGGAGGTCTGTGTGTCGCGCCGACATGTGGTTCGTGTCGGCGCTGTTCGTTTTCGGAGCGGGATTTGCGAGGACATAATGTTCGTTGACGAGGCGCTGATTGAGGTGAAGTCAGGCGACGGCGGGAACGGCGTCGTGGCCTTCCACCGGGAGCGGTTCAACCCGCGCGGCGGTCCGGTGGGCGGAAACGGAGGCAAGGGAGGCGATGTGCTGATTGAGGTTCGAGAGGCACTGAGCACGCTGCTGGACTTCAAGTATCGGAGCAAGTTCGAGGCCGAGCGCGGCGCTCATGGAGGGGGCAACCGGAAGACGGGGCGGGCTGGAAAGGACTGCGTGATTCCGGTTCCGCCGGGCACGGTGATACGGGACGCGGACACGGGGGCGGTGTTGGCAGACCTCAGCCGGGCCGGGATGTCGGCACTGGTCGCACGGGGCGGAAAGGGCGGACGGGGCAACATGGCCTTCGCTTCGGCCACGCATCAGGTGCCCCGGCTGGCGCTGAGGGGCTACCCGGGGCAACGGCGGCGACTGAAATTGGAGTTGAAGCTGCTGGCCGACGTAGGGGTGATCGGATTTCCCAACGTGGGGAAGTCGACTCTGATTGCGGCGGTGTCTGCTGCGCGCCCGAAGATTGCGGATTATCCCTTCACCACGCTGGTACCGAACCTGGGGGTTGTGCGGTACGGAGAGCACCAGAGCTTCGTGATGGCCGACATGCCGGGGTTAGTAGTGGGGGCGCACGCCGGGGCGGGCCTCGGTCACCAGTTCCTGCGGCACATTGAGCGCACGCGGTTGCTGTTGCATCTGGTGGACGCTGCGGGGCTGGAGGGGCGGGATCCCCTGGAGGATTTTGAGGCCGTCAACCAGGAGCTCAGGCTCTACGATGAACGTTTGGCGACGCTGCCCCAGATAGCGGGGCTCAACAAGGTTGACCTGGTCAGTGATCCGGCTGCGATCGAGGAGTGTCGAGAGGCGCTGACCAGCCGGGGCCACGAGGTGTTCGCGATCTCGGCCGCAACGCGCCAGGGGTTAGAGGCGCTGGTCGAGCGGCTGGGTCAACGACTGGCGGAGCTCGGCGGCAGCGCGCAGCAGTGCGGGGCGCAGGGGACACTGGAGCGGATAGATGCCACTGCGCAACCGCGGCCCCTCCGTGTGGAACGCAGAGGAGAGGGGACGTTTGAGGTGTTCGGGACGCGGGCCGAGGAAGAGGTGGCGGTGGCGGATCTGGAGAGCCGGGAGGGGTTGATGTACCTGCACCGGCAATTGGGGCGGCTGGGGGTGTTGCGGGAGCTGCGGCGCGCAGGTGCTCAGGCGGGCGACACGGTGATTGTGGGCGAGGTCGAGCTGGAATACGTAGATGCTCTGGATCCAGAACTATAGCCGCTGACGGCAGGCGGCAGGGACAGCGACTCGCGCGATGCGGAGTGGTTTGACGAGTAGGCTGTTGTATGCTATCATCAGGCGCGCCGCGGTACGGCCGCAGCGGGCTAGTTTGGTGTACGGCAGGGAGTGGAGCCGCAGCAGCCCCGAGGTTGAATCCCGACAGATTCGCGTTGCAGAGGCGGTCCCGTGAAAGAGATCTTGGCCGCCTGGGGAAGTGTCTGGTCATCCGGCGGCACGAAGCTGCTGGTCAATCTCCTGGACATTGCACTGGTCTCGTACCTGATTTACCGGCTGCTCCTGCTGGTCCGTGGGACGCGAGCGGTGTCCCTGATCAAAGGGTTGCTGGTACTGATCGTATTGCTGTGGGTGACTCAGCCGTTGCCGGCACTGCACTGGCTGGTGCGGCAAGTGACGTTGCCGGGCGTGATTGCACTGGTGATCATCTTTCAGCCGGAGCTGCGCATGACGCTGGAGCGGATCGGGCGGGGTGGATTGATTGGGCACCGGGTGGCCGCGGAAAGCGAGGCGCAGATCATCAATCGGGTCACGGCTGCGGCGGAGGCGCTGGCAACACAGCGGTATGGTGCGTTGATCGTGCTGGAACGAGACACGGGGCTGGAGGACATTGCGCGTACGGGTCGGCGGATTGACGCGGAGGTGTCCCGCGAGTTGTTATGCTCGCTGTTTTTCCCGCGCAGCCCGCTTCACGACGGCGCGGTGATCATTCGGGGCAGTCGTGTTCTAGCGGCGGCGTGCACGTTGCCGCACTCGGACCAGTCGAGTTTGCCGGCCTCGATGGGGATGCGCCACCGGGCCGCGTTGGGGATCACGGAACGAACGGACGCTGTGGTGGTGGTGGTATCGGAGGAAACGGGGCAGATCGCGCTGGCGGTGGAGGGAGAACTGCAGCGGAACTTGAAGCGCGTGACGCTGAGCGAGCGGTTGTTGGATCTGATGGAGGCTCGCGCGGAGCGGCGCTCGACGTTCCCGTGGCTGCGCTGGCAATAGGGCGCTGGGGAGTTTAAGAGCATGTGGCGGGCAGTGCGACAGAATTGGAGCCTGAAGCTGCTATCGGTGGTCATCGGAACCGGTCTGTGGATGTACGTGGAGGGGACGACGAATCCGCTGGTAACCCGACACCTGTCGCGGCCGGTGAAGGTGACGAATGTGCCGGAGGGTCTGGTGACGCTGGAGGTGCGGCCAGCGACGGTAACGGTGGTGGTGCGGGCGCGGCAGGAGGAGCTGAACGCACTGCGGGAGGCGGAGGTGCAGGCGGAGGTGGACGTGGGCCGACTGGGACGGACGGAGGGGACGGTGGGCGTAGACGTGCTCGGGCTGCCGCGGCACGTAGAGCTGGAGGCGGTCACGCCCTCCCGGGTGCGAGTTCTGCTGGACGTGGTGACAAAGGAGGAGCGGGCGGTCGAGGTGCGGACGCGAGGCGAGCCGCCGCAGGGGCTGGAGGTGGTGGGCTGGCAGATCTATCCCCCGAAGGCGACAGTCGAGGGCCCGGCCAAGGCGGTTCACGATGTGCGGCGGATAGTGGGTCGCGTTGACGTGACCTCGCTGACCGAGACGAAGGACTTTGTGGTGAAGTTGGAGGCGCTGAATTTGGCGGGTCAACCGGTGGAGGGAGCGACGGTTGATCCGCCGGTTGCCACGGCAACGATTAATCTGCGGCGCGTAACGGTGAAGAATGTGGCGGTGACGCCGTCGCTGGGCCCGCCGCCGGAGGGCTACCGGATCGCGAAGGTGTCGGTGGAGCCGCGTGTCATCGCCGTCACGGGGGCAGCGGCGGCGCTGAAGGGCCTAGACACCGTTGAGACGGAGACCGTGGCGTTGGAGGGTGAAACAGGAGCTGTTCGAAGCGCGGTGCGGCTGCGACTGCCGCAAGGAGTTCGGGCACTGGGATCGGGCAGTGTGGTGGTCAATGTTCGGCTCGAGGCTGCGGAGCAGCCAGCAGTGGTGTCGCCGCCGGCTGCGTCGCCCACGGAGAGCCCGGAGGCTGCCCCCGGGGAGCCGACCGTCCCGGGCAGCGGCCCCGCGGCGCCGACAGAGCCGGGTGGAACTGCCAGTCCAGAGGAAGGGCAGCCGGCGGAGACAAACACGGAGGCGGGCGGCCCGACGAGCTTGCCCGCACCGGCGTCGAGCGGGGCTGGAGAGCACCCAGAGCCAGCGCTGCAATAGGGAGTGAGCCGGCGAGGTCCGGCATGAGCACAAGAACCTGAGGCGCGGCAGTGCCTGCGCCGAGATGGAGGACACGCAGATGTGCGGTATCGTGGGCTATATCGGTGGGCGCCGAGCGACGGAGATCTGCCTAGCCGGGCTACGGCGTCTGGAATACCGAGGGTATGACTCGGCGGGAGTAGCCGTAATGAGCAAGGGCAAGCTGGTAGTGCGCAAGAAAGTGGGCAAGCTGCAGGTGTTGGCCGACTCGCTGGAGGCGGAGCCGATTGAAGGGGCCCCGGGAATCGGGCACACGCGGTGGGCCACGCACGGCAAGCCGTCGGATGCGAACTCACATCCGCACCTGGCATGCGGCGACAAGATCGCGCTGGTGCACAACGGGATCATTGAGAACTATGCCGAGCTGAAGGAGCAGCTTATGGCGAGGGGATGCGTGTTCCGGTCGGAGACGGACACGGAAGTGATCGCGCATCTGGTGGGCAAGTACTACGAGGGCGACCTGCTGGCGGCTGTGATTCGGGCGGCGAAGGACTGCGAGGGGGCGTATGCTCTGGCAGTGATCTGCGAGGATGAGCCGGACGTGATGATTGCCGCACGGCTGAAGTCACCGTTGGTGGTGGGACTGGGCGAGGGGGAGAACTTCATTGCCTCGGACATGTTGGCGGTACGGCCAGAGACCGACCAGGTTTATGTGCTGGACAACGATGAGTTCGCGAAGGTAACGCGGGACCGCGTGGAGTTGTTTGGGCCGGAGGGCCAGAGGATTGAGAAGGAGCCGTATGTGATTCCCTGGGATGCTGCAGCGGCCGGCAAGATGGGGCACGAGAAGTTCATGCACAAGGAGATCCACGAGCAGCCGGGGTGCATTCGAGACACACTGGCGGGTCGCGTGGCGGCGGGCATGGAGGAGATCTCGCTAGAGGGCCTCACCATGTCGGAGGACGAGATCAAGCAGGTGCAACGCGTGCTGTTCACGGCCTGCGGGACCGCGTACCACGCGGGGATGTATGGGCGGTTCGTGATGGAGCGGCTGGCCGGCATTCCCTCGGAGGTTGATCTGGCGTCCGAGCTGCGAGCGCGCGACCCGGTGATCCTGGACAACACGCTGGCGATCATTGTCAGCCAATCGGGTGAGACCGCGGACTCGCTGGAGGGGCTGTTGGAGTTGCGGGAGAAGGGGGCCAAGATCGGATCAATCGTTAACGTCGTAGACAGCGCGATTGCGCGCGAGTCGCACTGGACCGTGTACACGAAGGCGGGCCCGGAGATCGGAGTGGCGTCTACGAAGGCCTACACGCTGCAGTGTTTGGTGGCCCTGATGCTGGCGGTGCGATTCGCCGAGGTGCGCGGCAGCAAGCCGAAGGCGGAGCTGGAGGAACTGCGGGAGGGCATCGCGCGGCTGCCGGCGGCGGTGGAAGCGACGCTGGAGAACGAGCAGCAGATCGTGGAATTGGCGGAGAAGTACCAGCAGTATGACGACTGTCTGTTTCTGGGACGGGGGGTGAGCTTCGGGTCGGCGATGGAAGGGGCGTTGAAGCTGAAGGAGATCTCGTACGTTCATGCTGAAGGCTATGCTGCGGGCGAGATGAAGCATGGCCCGATCGCCCTGATTGCGCCGGAGTGCTACACGGTGGCCATTGCGGTAAGGGGCGAGGTTTACGAGAAGATGCTCGGCAATATCCAAGAGGTGAAGGCGCGGGACGGCAAGGTAATTGCGGTGGCCTTCGAGGATGATGAGGACATCAAGCAGCACGTTGATGACGTGATACCGATTCCGCGGGTACCGGAGCTGATTGCGCCGATTCCGGTGCAAGTGCCGCTACAGTTGTTTGCCTATCACGTGGCGAAGTTCCGCGGGGAGGACATTGACCAGCCACGGAATCTGGCCAAGACGGTGACGGTGGAATAGCCGGACAACAGGAGTGGCCGGGGCGAAGCCGGGACGGTGCTTGGCCGTCCCGGCTTTTGGTTGGTCCGGAGACGGTCACGGCTGGGGGGAGATGAGTTGGATCCGGAGGTCGAGGCCATGGAGGGCAACGGAGAGATAGGAGGGCGGGCTGCCATCGTGGTTAGGGCGGACCAAACTGAGGGACGGGGCGACGACGAAGGGGATGTTACGCCATTCGTGTCGGGCAAAGTGATGAGCATGGCCGGCAAAAGCGGCGACGAGACGGTGACTGCTGAAGAGCGCGAGGACCTCTTCGGCGTTTTCGACATCTCGCGAGAGGTCCTGCGGGTCGCCGACGAGGCCGAAGTGGGACAAGAGGATGAGCGGCCGGTCGGCGGGCACGTGGCGGAGGTGCTCGGCGAGCCACCGGAGCACCGGCGGCTCGGCCCGGCCGTGCCATTGCTCCGGATCGCCATCGGCGTTCATGAAGTCGGCAATGATGCAGTGATAGCCGCCGCAGTCGAAGGCAGTGTTGACGGGCCCGAACAGGCGCTCGAAGGGCTCAGTGCTGCGTCCGTCCCGGTAGTCGTGGTTGCCGATGATGCAGCGCGCAGGAGGGCGCAGCGGAGCCAGGGCTTGGCGGAAGAGCAGCAGCTCTTCCTGGCGCCAAGAATCGCTCAGATCGCCGGAGAAGAGCACGAAGTCCGGTGGGACTTGGAGGGCATTGATGTCCTGGATGACGCGATGCAGTAGCTGCGCGCTGGCGGCGTCCGTGAGATGCGTGTCAGAGATTTGGAGGAACTGCAGCGAGGGTCCGGCAGACAACGGAGCACCTCCTCGAGAGAAAGCGGACCGCCGCGGACGGCGCCTCGGCTCGGTGCCCTGTGCGTGCGAGGCTTGCGATCGTGCGACCATTCCGGTCGTTCGCGTAGAGAGCCAAACGGCCTTGGCGCGGCTGCGTTACAGCACCTGGCCGGCATTCACGGTGTAGCGGGAATGGTCGCCGTGAAGGAGCCCAGACCCGTTTGGGGTGACGTAAAGTGGTGCTGAGAGCTGCCACGGCGCCAGTATTCGATGTTGGAGTGATGCACCAGCTCCGGCGACGCCGCGGAAACGGTCCACCTCACGAGCACTGACCCGTTGGCGGGGACCTGATCGGCAGGGATGACGGAGGGCAGCTCAACGGTGAGTGGGACATTGGCCGAGCGTGAGACCGCCACCTGGTAGGAACCGATGCGCTTGTCGGGAGCAGCCTGAGCCGAGGCACGGATGAGGACTCGATAGGTTCCGTCGGCGGCTGCGCTGAAGTCGACACGGGAGTCGGTATCCTCGGCGGACTTGTTATCGCTGGAGGCAATGACCTGGCCGTCAGGGTTGCGGACCTCGATATAGGTGTCAGGCGTGGGGACGACATTATGGGCGGCCACGGCTGCGTGGGTCCAGGTTTCGACAGTGAACAGGTCTCCGAAGTTGCCGTCGAACCGGAGCCAGTCCTGATCGCCTTCGGGGTAAAGGGTGTGATTCCGGCGGGGTCCGTCAATAGCGATGACGGAGGCCTGGGCCGAAGCGTCGTCGGGCTCGTACTCATCGGCAGCAATCACTCCGGCGGCCCGGGCGACGTCGAGGAGGCCGAAGCCGTAGATGTTGTCCCGGCCGGGAGTGCCGAGGTCAAGGGCGGTTTCAGTCAGAACTTGGCGGGTTTCGAGGTTGTTGGTTCCATGCAGACCCATCACGATGGCGGCGGCGGCGCTGACAAGAGGTACACCAAAGGAGGTGCCGTCACGGGTGTCGTACTGACTGTCGAGCGCGGTGGAGAGGATGTTGACGCCGGGTGCTGCCAGCTCCAACTGGGGGCCGCGGTTGGACCAAGAGGGAGCCTCCAGATTCTGGTCCACGGCGCCTACAGCGATGACGCTGTCAAAGGCGGCGGGGAATTCGACCGTACCGCCGTTGTTGCCGGCCGCGCCGACGAGCAGTGCGCCGGCGTCCCAAGCTGCCTGGCAGGCTTCCAGCTCGCCGGCTCCCTGCGGGCCCGAGATGCTCATGGAGATGATATTGCTGCCATGCTGTACGGCTTTCTCGATGCCGGCAATTTCCTCGGCGACTGAGAACGAGCCGGTAGTGCTGACCCGCACGATGTACAAGGAGACCTTGGGGCCGCCGCCGATTATCCCGACCTGGTTGTCTACAGCAGCGACGATGCCGGCGACGTGGGTGCCGTGACCGAAGGTATCCTGGGGGGTGTCGTCCTCTTCCGGGATGTCCCACCCACCGACGATGTTGGCGGCCAGGTCGGGATGATCCAGTTGGGCGCCAGTGTCAATGATGGCGACTTCCACGCCCTGCCCGGCCGCCTCGGGCCGCGTGACATGGCTGGCACCTTCGGCTTCGCCCCAGACGCGTTCGGCATTCACCGTGTTGACGCCCCAGGGGAGTTCCTGGGCGCAGGTGTGTTTGAGGACGTCGTCGCCGACATAGGCGACGCTGGGGTCCTGCTGCAGTGCCTTGAGCTGATCTTCGGTGACGGCCGCGGCGACGGCGGGAATGAGATTGTAGCGATAGCGAATGCGAGCGCCGCCGGCGGCGAGCGCCGACACAGTTCTGGAGGAAGGCGGGTTCTTGAATCCGATGATGACGCGGCGCAAACCCTCGCTCGTCAAGTTGGGTTCAGGCGAAAGAGGAAGCTCGGCGGAGGTGACCTGGGGGAGAGCCCCAGCGGCTGCCGCGGAGGGGACGACCCGGACGGAATGCGTGTCGGAGTAGACATCACGGCCGTCCACGCCCTGGGCATGGGCCCGGATATCGAGGAAGCTCTCGGCGGGGGTTGAACCGGAGCCGCCCCCGCTGCAGGCCACGAGCATGATGGGAATGAGCGCCAGCAGAACAACGAGCAGAGGGCACGCCAGGCGTCGAAGCATGAATCGTCACTCCTGTCGGTCTAACTGTGGACCGTGGATAACTGACTCGGGCATTATATCACAAGTGTGGTCGGTCCACGCAAGCTTGGGCGCGGAAAGACCAACGACAATCGCGCGTAAACGCGTTCCTGCACGGGTTTTGAAACAGCTTCTAGATCTCCCTGTCATCTGCGGCCGGAATAGTGAAGAAGAACTCGGCTCCATGGCCGGGCTCGCTGCGGAGCCAGATGCGCCCCCCGTGGGCTTCAACGGCGAGCTTGCAGTAGGTGAGACCGAGACCCGTGGAGGGCTTGGTTCCCTGGCGACGCGCGTCTACCTGAGCGAATTTCTCAAAGATTTTCTCGTGGAACTCGGGCGGGATTCCGGGGCCGGTGTCGGCGACGGAGAAGGTGACGGCAGCCTCTTCGGGTGCCCGCTGGACCTGACTGCGCACTTCGCCACCGGCGGGGGTGAACTTGAGAGCGTTAGTCAGCAGGTTGACCAGGACGCGGATGAGGGCTTCGCGGTCGGCCATGATGAGCGGCAACTCCTGTTCCGCTTGCCGCCTGAGGGTCAGGTCGTCGCGCTCGATGAGCAAGGCCACGCGCTCAAGCGCGGCTTCCTGGAGCTCAACTGGAGGAACCGGCTCGAGCTTGAGCTTCATGGCACCCGATTCCAGCCGGCTGATGTCCAGCAGATCGTTGATCATATTCATGAGTTGCCGGCCGGAGCGCTCGGCCATTTCGAGCAACTCGCGGGCGCCCTGGTCTTCGTACGTGGCGGGGAAGGTGGAGCGCAGCGTGTCCAGGCTAACGAGGATGACGGAGACCGGATTACGCATGTCATGCACGATCATAGCGGTCAAGTCTTCTTTGGTGCGTTCGAGGTCACGGAGCTGAACGTACTGTTGGCGCAGCCGTTCGTTGACCTGGGCGAGGGCAGTGTTGGTTTCTTCGAGCCGGAGCTCGGCTTCTCGCCGGTCGGTGATATCGGCCAGCATGCCGTAGATGCCGTTGCGGGTCTCGTCGGGGTCCAGGGTATAGCCGCTGGTAAGCTCGACGTAGAGGTTGCGTCCGTCGCGGTCGAGAGCAGTGCAGCGCATGTGCTCGATGCGGCCTTCGGCTTGAAGCGTCTCCCAGATCAGTTCGGCACGGGCTTGGCTCAGCCCGCGCGCCACCAGTTCCTCGACCAGGTGCTTTCCCAGGCATTCGGAACGGGCCAAGCCGAAGAGGCGCTCGTACTGAGTGTTGATATCGGTCAACAAGCCCTGGAGGTCCGCCAGAAAGGCGGCATGTATGGCGTCCTCGAAGAAGTCCTGGCGGCGCTTCTCGGATATGCTCAGGAAGTGCGAATGGAGGGAGATAAAGGCTTCCTGCCCCTCGTTCAGGGGCCGAAAGGCGTAACGTAGGGCCTGGAGCAGGCGTTCGGGGCTCCCGTAGAAGTGGTTCGAGACGATCTCCATGACCGACTCGCGCAGCGCCGCATTGGCGTGCCGGGCCTGCTCGAGTTCCAGACGCTCCAGGGGACCCGCACTGTACTGCGCGCGCACGGCCGCCGCGAAGTTGTGCTGGTCAGGATGCCGGAGGTCCGCTAGATAGGGCTCCAGGTAGGTGTGGCGGAGTTCGTGACGGAGGTCCGCGAGGTCGGGGGCGGGAGCCGC
>JALGUG010000068.1 GCA_029820995.1 Candidatus Zipacnadia bacterium | reverse complement strand
AACCGACGCCCAGCCGAGCTCTTGTACCCGGTGGAGGCCGGAGCGATCAGGTCGCTCACCGGTCCGGCTGCTCGAACATCGCCCGGATGCGTTTCAGCAGCAAGTCGGCCTCGATCTCGTGTCCGCGGTCATTGGGGTGCATGCCGTCCAACAGCAGGTCGTCCACCGACTGCCCCTCGACCTCCCCGAACTGCTGGAACACCCGGTACGTGTCAACCAACGGCACGTCATGCCTGGCCGCGACCCGGCGGACCCGCTCCGCATACTCCTGCAGCAGAAAGTTGAATCCGTCGGGGTCCTCAGGATTGTAGGGCGGCTTGCCGTAGAGGCCCTTGAGCTTCTCGGTCCAGCGCAGAGGGTTCGGGGTCATCAGGATCACCTTCGTCCCCCGGCCCTTCAGCGCCTCAACGAAGTACTCCAGATTCCGCTCGTACTCCTCGATAGGCACGCGAGGTTCGGTCGCGTCCTTCCAGACATCAATGGCGGCATCGTTAAGGCCAAGCTGGATGATCACCAGGTCAGGGTCGTGGGCGAGCACGTCCCTGTCGAATCGAGCGCGAGCGCTAACCGTAGTATCCGACCCCAAACCGGCATTGATCACGCGCACGTTGCGGCCCTCATCCGCGAGCTGCCATTCGAGGAGCATCGCGTAGACAACGAGGCTACCCCGCGGAGCGGTGGTAGATGAACCGAAGGCCACGATGGTGAGCGGCTCGCCCTCCGGCGGCGCGCCGGCGAGGAGGTCCTGCTCCCGGACGCTCACCAGGTTCCTCGTCCAGGACTTACCGGCTACGAAACTGATCCACAACAGGCCCGGACGACGTTCCCAGATCTGCGGGTAGCACAGGCGGGGCCCCCGCGCAAACACGATCGGCTTCCCCCACGTTTCGCCGCTGTCCTCCGACAGCGCGATCGAAAGAGCATTGCGAAAGCCGTCCGCGGGCAGCTCAGTGGACCAGCCTCGGCGCGGCCCCGAGGGGCGCAGTTCCATCAGGGGCCGCATGGTCTTGCCGGGCGAAAGCTGGTTCCAGACCACCGCCAGCCGCCCACTCGTCAGCCGGATGACGAACGCCGGGGCGTTGCTGGCGGGAATGCTGCTGGGCTCGATCTGCCGCCAGGTCCGGCCGCCGTCGAACGAATAAGCCTTCCAGAGCCGGTCGAGTCCGGTGCGCATCAGCATCAGCAGGCGGCCGTCCTCGAGCTCAGTCAGGGTGCCCTCGATGGCGCCGTCGTGGTGTCCGTGTCCGCCGAGGTCAATGATGTTGCTGCGCTTCCAGGTCTTCCCGTCGTCCTCGGAGAGATAGGTGCACTGGCAATGGCGCCCCGGGTTGGGCACGTAGCGTTGGATCGGCACTACGATGTTGCCCTCGCCGGTCTGGATGATGTCGTTAATGGACCCGCAGTAGCCGTCGAACACCATCTGCCGATCCACCCAGGTCCGCCCGCCGTCGAGGCTGCGGATGGACCACACTGTGAGCACCGGATCAACCGCCTCGCCGGTTTCGTCGTCCCACTTCCAGTGCCAATTCTCGAAGTCCCGGTAGATCCAGACAATAACGCCGCTCTTGGTTCGCAGGGCCTGGGCACATTCCAGGTCCCGGGTAGGTTTGCCCGGGCCCTTGCCCTCATACATGGTGGCAATCTGGGTCCAGGTCTTCCCCTCGTCCTCACTGACCTGCACTGTGCCGCCGTTCTCGCTGCTGAGATTCATCAGCCTCCCGTCCTCGAGCTCGATGAACGAGCCGGCGGCCATGCCTTGAGAGACGAAGCTGAAGCCGGGATGCAATCTGTAGCCCAGTTCCCGCCAGGAGGCCCTCGCTTTGTCGGCGTCATTAGCGCTCGCGCCGGACATGAGCATGAGCAAGGGCAAGCACAGAATGGCGTAGAACGTGATGGCCCCTTTCATGATCGCGATCGCCTCTTGATGAATGCCGTCGTCAACAGTGTGCCCCACCGTCGGGCGTGCTGGCTCATTCTCCCCCCGTGGCTGTTCCCCTCTTCACTGGCCGAAAGCGAAGTCGCACCGTCGTCACAGTGACTGGATTTACGGCCTCAGGAGGGGGTGCGAGCAGGAGAACTGCACGGGCACGGGGCATATTGCCTTGCCGGGGTCGGGCCCACGAATCTGAGCACTGCCGGAGAAGGAGAGAGCTTCGATCATGACCCTATGGGTACGCATCCAGCTCTGCGCCATCTGCATCGCCGCTGCCGCCTCCGTCTGGCCCCAGGCGCCCGCGGCAGAAACGCAGGAGGGTCGCATGACCACCCAGTTCGAGAATGACTACGCGAAGTACGTCATCGGCGCCGATGGCAAGAACCTAGGATTCATTGATAAGGCGAGCGGGAAGGACTACTGTCGGCACCAGCCGCCCGTCCCGGTGGCAAAGGTGAAGGTTGGCGGCAAGCCGTTCAACGCCTCAGCCGTCGCCGCCGACGAGGGGCGCCTGGCGGTCCGATTCGGCGCTTCGGGGGTCGAGGCTGTTTTACAGGTCACGGCGCACAAGCACTACTTCACACTCGCGGTGGTGTCGGTCAGCGGCGAGGGCCTGGAGGAGTTGCAGTTTGCGAACCTGGAGCTCACGCTCAACGGCACGACGCATGAGCCCTTCGCCGCCTGCGCACTGGCCCTCAATTTGCAGACTAACGTGCCCGAACTGCCGCGGGCGAACCGTCGGCTGAGTGCCTACTGCTACCCGAAGTTCGGCTGCGCCGGAGCCTCCGTCGCGCTCATCGGCTGCCCGCAGAGCGAGCTGCGCCAGGTCTTGAAAGAAGTAGTCAGCGAAGCGAAGGACCTGCCGAAGTCACCCCTCGGCGGACCCTGGGCCATGGACGCCGACATCAACCGAAGCTCTTATCTGTTCATAACGCCGACGGAAGCGAATGTGGCTGACGTGATCAAAACCGTCAAGAGCGTCGGGTTCAACCAGGTCCAGATTCACGGCGGCCGCCACACCTACCGCTTCGGCGACTGCCGGCCCAACCCGAAGCTGTATCCCAATGGTGTGGCGAGTATGAAAGCCGTTATCGCGGCGCTTCACGAGGCCGGGATCTATGCGGGCATGCACCCGTACGCCTTCTTCATCGACAAGAGCTGCCCCTGGGTTACGCCGGTCCCCGACCAACGGCTTGCAAAGGACGCCACGTTCACCTTGGCCCAGGCACTGAGCGCAGATGCGACCACGGTGCCGGTTGTTGAGCCCACCAAGGGCATGTCCACGATTACGGGGTTCTTCGTGCGCAACAGCGTCACGCTGCAGGTTGACGATGAACTGATCACATACAGCGGCCTCTCTCAGCAGCCGCCGTACGCCTTCACAAAATGCCACCGGGGCGCGTACGGCACGCCGGCAGCCTCTCACGCCGCAGGAGCGAAGGTCCACCATTTGAAAGAGTGTTTTGGTCTGTTCGTCCCGGACCCGGAGACCTCCCTGTTAGAGGAGGTCGCGGCCAAGAACGCTCAGTTCTTCAACGAATGCGGCTTCGATACGCTCTACCTGGACGCCCTCGACGGCGAGGACGTGCTGGGTGGGAGGGCCAACGCCTGGCACTACGGCTCCAAGTACGTGTGGGAGCTGTGGAAGCGGCTGAAGAGGCCGGCGGCCATGGAGTACAGCACCTTCCACCATCACCTGTGGGTCCTGCGCTCGCGTCACGGCGCCTGGGACCACCCGACCCGATGTCATAAGCGGTTCGTTGACCTGCACGTAGCCGCGAACCGCAATAACGACCGCATGTTTCTGCCCAGCAATCTCGGATGGTGGGCCTTTAAGTCGTGGTCGCCACCCCAGGTCGAACCGACCTTCCCCGATGACATCGAGTACTGGTGCGCTAAAGCTCTCGGCACTGATTCGGGCCTGTCTCTGCAGGGGTACACACCCGGTTTGCCCGTCCACCGGAGGCTGGCGGCGATCGTCAAGCAATACGAGGAGTTACGGCACGCCAATTACTTCCCGCAGTCGGTCAAGGAAGAGCTGAGGAAGCCGGGCCAGGAGTTCACGCTGGAGAAGACCGCGGGGGGAGAATGGCAGTTCCGGCGCGTTCAGTACGCGAAGCACAAGGTGCGCGGCATGGACGGCTGGAGCAACGTCTGGACCGCAAGAAACGAATTCGGCCAGCAGCAGCCGGGGCTGCGCATCGAGGCGCTGATGGCCGCTGGTCCCTACGATGCAAAGGAGAATATCGCCGTGGCCGAGTTCGCCGATCCCGGCGAATTCGCCGATCGTGCGGCGAACCAGGGCGTCACCGCCGATCTTGCTTCCGTACCGGCCCAGGGCGAAGCCGGAACCCACTACGGGCGGCTCACCGCCACGAGCACGCGCCAGGAGCGAAAGGCCTCCTGGGCCAAGCTGGGAAAGACCTTCTCACCCAGTCTGAACCTCAGCAAGCACCAGGCCCTCGGCGTGTGGGTGCTGGGTGACGGGAAGGGCGAAGTGCTCAATATCCAGGTCCGGAGCCCCACCCACATCACCCGAGCCATCGGGGAGCACTACGTAGTCGTGGACTTCACTGGCTGGCGCTACTTCGAGCTGATCGAACCCGACTCGCGACAGTTCGCCGACTACTCCTGGCCCTATGGCGGTGCGTACCAGATCTACCGCCAAACGGTGAGGTACAACGCAATAGGATCGTTGAGCTTGTGGCTCAACAACCTACCACCCACTGAGCGAGTGCTGTGTGATCTGCGCCCTGTCAAGGCTCTGCCGCTGGTGAACACGAAGCTGCTCAACCCCACGCTCACCATCGGCGGCAAGAGCATCGTCTTCCCCGTGGAGATGGAGAGCGGCAGCTATCTGGAGTTCCGGTCAATGTCCGACTGCAAGCTGTACGGCCCCGGGGGCGAATCGCTCGGCGACGTGGAGCCGCGCGGCGAACCGCTACTCCTGGAGCAGGGCGACAACCCGGTGCGGTTCACGTGCCAAGCGCCGCCCGGCGTGAGCGCCCGGGCCAATGTCACACTCATCACGCGAGGCGAGCCACTGCCGTAGCCGCAGTTGCTCACCAGCACTTCGCGCCAATGCAGCAAACCCATAACTGCCCAACAGGCCAGGCACTGGGCCAAGGCATTGCGCCCGCCAACCCGCCGCTGCCGTGGGTTGATTCACTGCCGCCCGCGGCAGGCTGCGATTGGCGTTTACAGGCTGGGGAGCCTTCGGTCCACGGAAGCCGCGGGCCTCACTTGCCGGACCTCGGAGGCCGCTTCAGCCGGACCAGGGCCCGACGGCATTGCTCGCGGAAATGCGCGTGTGGGCTCTCCATGCCGGCCTCCATCGCTGGGCAGAGGTCCAGGCCCACTGTCGCCAGGCTGTCGCGCAGCTCGAGCAGGCGACCGTGATGCCACGCACTGCCCTTTGCACGCCATAGCCGCAGCAGCGCGCCGACGGGCGTGTCACTGTCGGCGCCGGCAACAAGCCCCGGCAACCCCGCATCGGTCCAGACACCCGCGACTCCGTTGAGCAAATCTGTCGCCAGACGCTGGTCGGCCAGGCCGAAGCACTGAGTTGCCAGGCGCCATAGGGCGGCCGGCCTCCGGTCTGCGGGCGCGTCGGCCAGAAGCCTCTCGGGCAGCAGTCGCGCCGCTTTGGCGTCCAAAACCCCGAGCACGCCCATGGCCGCTACGAGATCAGCCGTCGAGGCCTCGCCGTTCACAATATACTGCTGCAGAAGCCGCGCGGAGGTCGGAACGGTCCGTCGCAGATGTCGGCGGGCCAGCCAATTGGAGAAGCCGTCCTGCGAGCGCAGGAGTGAGAGCGTGAGCTCAACGGAGAGCGGCTCACCGCGCGTCTCGGCCAGGGCGAGTTGCTCGCCGATCCGGAGGGGGGCTGTCGGTCGGTACGTTGAGCCAAGCTGCCGGTGAACCTCCAGGAGACATACCGTGGCGATCCATTGGACACCGACCGATGAGTGCTTGGACAGGTCCGCCAGGCGGGCGCCACCCGGAGTCGCCATTGACTGTCGCAGCACCGAGGCGCTAACACGACGAGCGCGGATCGGCGCGGTCTCGTCGGCCAGAAGATTAATCAGCGGCTCGTGTGCCAACTCTCCCAGCAGCCGCAAGGCCTTGGCCAGCAACTTGCGTGTCCGGTAGTTGGCGTCCCTTAGCGATTCCGTCAGAACCTCTGCGGTGCCGCGCGTCACGGCGCTTTCCAGCACGCGACAGAGGCGTCGCGCTGAATGCGCTCTGAATGCCGGATCGGTAGTGCGCGACTGTGCGTCCAGCTCAGGAACACGACCCAGGTCGCTTTCGACCAGCGACCGCACCTGGAGGGTCCGCAGAAACTCATGAAACTCGTGATTGCGGAACACCACGGAACGCGGCTCCAGTAGTCTCGCGTACTCAAAGCAGATCGGTCCCGCGCGCGACGCCGGCGCGTCGCCGCCGAGGTCAACGAACAGCACATCTGTAGGCCGCGGGAGGCGTGATGCGGTGCCTTCGATCATTGCCGCGTCGGCATGGACCACTTGGATGTTGTCTCGCGTGACCGCCAGCTCCTGCAGTTGCTCAACTCTCTCAGCCGACTTCTCAACTGCCACGACGAGTTCCGCGAATTCGGCCAGCACAACGGTCGCGTCGCCCGTGGAGGCGCCCAGCTCAACAACTCGATCGGTCGGCCGGACGATCTGGCTTGCAAGAGCGCGGAAATCCTCCACATCAGCCACCACATGCCAAGACCGTCCACCAAGCCGGCCCTCGAGCACAGTTTGCGCGTCCGGGGAGCTGCCCGGCCCACCCGCCGGTTCGGACCGCTGGCTCTTGTCGTCCATCAGCAGGTCCCTCCGCCTCAGTCGTCCCGTTCGCACTGGAACACGCGGTGCGAATTGCACTCAGCGACCGTCAGTGCGTTTCCGAAGATGTCGCGTGCCGCTCGGTCAACGCTCAATTCCCTGCTGATTACCGCCATAAATCTTCCCCCCGGACTCAGGCGCTGGTGCGCGCCGCTTAGCAGTGCGAGCATCTGCTGTTTGCCCACATGCGTGGGAAGATTACTCACAATCAGGTCGTAGCGGGAGCTGCCCAGGTTGCCGACGCCGTCGCTGACGCGGACCTCGGTACCCACGCAGCCGTTCAAGTCCACGTTGATTCTGGCCAGCTCCAGAGCCCTCCGATCAACATCACACAGTGTGACTTCGGCTCCCTCGTACAGCCGCGCGGCGAGCACGCCGATCGGGCCGTAGCCGCACCCTAAATCGAGGATCCTGGTTGGTTGAACCTCGGGCAGAGCTTCTAGCAAGAGTTCTGTGCCCCGGTCCAGCCCCTGCCACGAAAAGACGTTGACCTTCGTCTGGAACTGCAGCTTCATTCCCCGTACCGTCGTCTCGAACCAGTGCTGCTCCCGTTTAGCCAGCTCCCGGGCTCTCTTTTCGGCAACTCCCTCGTCGGACCGCCCCCTGCGGTAGAAGCATACTTCGCACCCTCGATGTCGCGCAACCCTCGTACCGCCGTCGAAGAGCGAATCCGCCCAACGCTGATACGTCTGTCCGCCCCGGCCCTTCCGCGTCGCTAGCCAGAGGCGTCCCTCGACGCGAAGCCGAACAAGCGCCTGTGCAATCAGCTTCTTGACCGTGGTAGCCGAACAGTGTGCCGGCGGGTAGAAGTAGATCTCGTCCCAAGCTCCGGCCGAAAGATGGTCGAACCCGTCGCTATGCTCGACCGTCACATTTGACGCGTCGTTACTCCGGGCGTGGGACGAGGCGATGACGCAGAAACGGTAGTTCACATCCGAGGCCACGACGCTCGCAGATGGCTCGGCCCGCCCGGCGGCCATCGCACACAGACCTGTGCCGCACCAGAGGTCCAGAACCCGACTGCCCTCGGGCGGCTTAGCGTGTCCGGCCAGCAGGACGCGCGCGGCGTCCGCCTGCGCGGACGTGGGCACGCCCTCTACATGCTGTATCGAGACCGGTGCTCGATCTCCGTGCAGTCTAATGGTCCGTTCAGTCATCGGCAAAACTTCCCGTGGCCCAGACCTGGAGGCCGGCAGACTGATGGCGTAAGTGCTACAGCTTGTGAACGACGACTGCAGAGCTGGGCCATTGGCAGCCGAAGAACACGCCACCTGTGCCCTGTATAACCGACCCTCAGGCGAGTGTCAATCCTGCCTGCCGATAGCCCCTTTGGACAATCGCGTGCATTGCGTTTCGGCGATGGTCTTGGTGCTCTGGCGGCATGCTGACCTTTGGCCCGAACTTGCAGGGCGTGGCGATGTGTCGATTCCGGTCGCCCATGCCTATGTCACCGCACCCGGTCAGCGGAAGACCGGCGATGAACCTGGGCGACACGAGGGCCTCAGCGCCGATTGCCCTCTTGCACTCCGGGCGCTAGAATGCCATACTGTAAGCACTTCCAAATCGCCGCGAGTAGCTTGAGGCCAAAGCAACCGCGTGCGGGATGATCGGCGATGGCAAGCGCTTCCCAGAGCGGGCAAGACGACCGGCGAGACCCGGACCACTACTTTAACCGCGAGTTGAGTTGGCTGGAGTTCAACGATCGTGTCTTGCAGCAAGGGGCTGACGCGCGCAATCCTCTGCTGGAACGCCTGAAGTTCCTGGCTATCGTCAGCTCCAATCTGGACGAGTTCTTCATGGTCCGCGTTGCTGGCCTTAAGGCTCAGCTCGCCTCTCAGGCTGTGATCCGTGGCCCGGATGGCCTCAGCGCTCAGGAGCAGCTTGACGCTATCGCCGAGCGCGCCACGCGTATGGTCCAAGAGCAATACCGCTGCCTGCAGGACCAGATCCTGCCGGGCCTCGCGGAGCACGGCGTTACGTGTCGCCGAGTGGCCGACCTGGACCGCGCCGCGCAAGATTGGTGCCATAGCTTCTTCCACAAACAGGTCTTCCCGGTCTTGACACCCCTGGCCATTGATCCCGGCCACCCCTTCCCGCACCTGCGTAATCGTAGCCTTAATCTGGCCGTCACACTCAAGCCGCGGCGGCTGCTGAACACTGTAGCGCGCTTGGCCGTCGTGCAGGTGCCGGCCATGATCCCGCGATTGGTGCGGCTTCCCGGTGCCGAGGGCACCTACCAGTTCGTGCTCCTCGAGGAGATCATCGCCAGCCAGGTTGGCGAGCTGTTCCAGGGATTGGAGGTCGAAGGTTGCTTCCCCTTCCGCGTTACCCGCGACAGCGATCTCAACTTCGACGAAGAAGAAGCGGAGGACCTCCTGGAAGCCATTGAACAGGAACTCCGAAAGCGCCAGTGGGGCAACGCCGTCCGGCTGGAGGTGGATCACCGCGCACCTCAATCTCTCTTGACCGAGTTGACGAAGCTGCTCAACCTGCAGGAGCAAGATGTCTATCGTGTGCCAGGACCACTCAACCTGGCGGATTTCTGGCAGTTGCACGATGAGGTCACCACCCCCGAGCTTCATGATCCGCCCTTTGTGCCGCCGACCAATCGTCGTCTGCGCGGTAAGACGAATCTGTTCGCCGCGATCCGCGAGCGCGACATTCTGCTGCACCATCCCTACGAATCCTTCTCAACCGTAGTCGACTTCGTGGAGCAGGCCGCCGAGGACGAGCGTGTCCTCGCGATCAAGCAAACGCTGTATCGCACCAGCGGCGACTCCCCGATCATCACCGCCCTGGGGCGCGCCGCCGAGAACGGCAAGCAAGTTACGGCGTTGGTGGAGCTCAAGGCTCGCTTTGACGAAGAGAACAACATCGAGTGGGCGCGGCGGCTGGAGCGGGCTGGCGTCCACGTTGTCTACGGGTTGATCGGCCTGAAGACCCATTGCAAGCTGATCCTCGTGGTGCGCCAGGAAGAGGATCGCGTGCGCCGGTACGTGCATCTGGGCACCGGCAACTACCATCCAGCCACGGCCAAGCTGTACACCGACATCGGTCTGCTGACCTGCTCTCTCCCCTACGGCCAGGACGTGTCACGCCTGTTCAACATCCTGACCGGCTATTCCGAGGCCCCCCACTGGCGCCGGCTGATCGTCGCGCCCGAGCAAATGCAGACCCGGATGATTGACCTCGTGGACCGCGAAGCCGACCACGCCTCCTCCGGCCGACCAGCTCGCATCGTCGCCAAAATGAACTCCCTCGTCGATTCCGACGCCATCGAGGCGCTCTATCGAGCCTCCCAGGCCGGTGTCCCCATTGACCTCATCGTCCGCGGCATCTGCTGCCTGCGCCCCGGTGTGCCCGGCTTGAGCGACAACATCCACGTGCGCAGTATCGTCGGCCGGTTCCTGGAGCACAGTCGGGTTGTGTACTTCTGCAACGGGGGCTCGCCGGAGCTGTACGCCGGGAGCGCGGACTGGATGCCTCGCAACTTCCGCCGGCGGATGGAGGCTTTGTTCCCGATCGAGGACGAGCAACTGGTCGCCCGTGTGTTGGCCGAGGTCCTGGGCGCTGGTTTAGCGGAAACGCGGCAAGCCTGGGCACTCGGACCGGACGGAACCTATGAGCGCGTGGCTCCCACGGGCGACGGCGCGCCCTTTAGCAGTCAGGAATGGCTCCTCGGCCGCGCTCACGCCACCGACCACGCCGGCCTGGAGCCCTTCGCCCGCTTGGTACTCGACACCGATGGGCCCGCCTCGCTGTCTGCGGCTTCCTCGTGAACCGCCGCTCTGTTGCGAGGGCATTCCAATGCGCGTCTGGGCCGTCTTCACCCTAACATGCGCGATGCGCCTCGTCTGTGCTCAGAATGCCCCCGAGGTGTCTGCCATGAACGACCCCGAACTCGCTGCCTGGCTCCTGGCCGAGGCCAAGCGTCAAGTCGAAGGCTGCCGCAAGCCGGCCTCCGACGGCAAGACCTGGATCTACACGCCGGATGGCAGCGCTCATTACAACGCCCACTGGACTCGCGACTTCTGCTACATGGTCGAGGGATTCCCTGAGGTGTTCTCCGAGTACGATCTCAGGCGCGGCTGCGAGTACCTGCTCGAGCATCAGCGCGAGGACGGTTGCATCCCGGACCGCGTTGACGCCTCGGGCCATGCCGTGTACGGGCCGGGCCCCGGCACGTGGAAGAGCGGCTTCGGGGACCGCGCCGCCGACAACGGCGCCTTCATGGCCAAGCTGGTCGGCCACTACACGCGCCTGACTGGGAAGTCCGACCTCTTTGCCGCCAACACCGATAAGCTCGAACGCGGCCTGGCCCTTATCCCTCGCGGCGACCACGGCCTGCTGTACATTGATCCTGCCAAGCCGCACTCACCCTACGGGTTTACGGATACCATCAAGAAGACCGGTGAGCTGCTTTTCTCCTCGCTGCTGCTGTGGGAAGCCTGCGGTGACATGGCACTGATGTACGGGCAGATCGCCCAGCAGGATGAAGCCCAGCGTTGGCGGCGGGAAGGCCGGCGCGTGAAGGCGGGCCTGCAGAGTCTGTGGGATGACCAAGCGGGAGCATTCTTCGCGGCCAGCCGAGACTGCCGCCAACACGACGTGTGGGGCTCGGCGTACGCTGTGTTCATCGGGGTCACCACGCAGGAGCAGACCCGGAAGATCAGCCGCTTCCTCGTGTCTCACTATGAGCAGATCGTGCAACGCGGCTATGTCCGCCATATCGTCGAGCCCGAGGGCTGGCAGGCTACGCTCGTGCCCGTGCCGGTCGGTCGCTATCAGAACGGCGCCTTCTGGGCGACCCCGACGGCCTGGTTCTGCCGCGCAGTTGCCGTCACCGACCGCCCGCGCGCGGAGCAGACCCTGCGCGATCTGATTCGCGACTTCATGGCACACGGCGTCAACGAGTGCGTCAACGACGAGTACAAGAACGTGCCCGACTATGTCGCCTCTGCCACCCTTCCCCTCATCGCCTGCCGCGACTTCGGCTGGTTGCGGTAGCGATACGAGCCTTGACAATCGCCAGGGAGATCACGAATCATGGACTTCGCCGGAGGAACGTATCAGCTTCTTGACCTCAGCCGTCCGTTGACGCCGGGCCAGGAGGAGCGCCGGCTGGAGGTCCGGCGGCGCAAGCTGGCGGTGGACGATACGTTCATGTACGAGATTGACACCATGAGCCATGTCGGTACCCATGTGGAGGGGCCCTCGCACTTCTACGAGAGCGGCGCCAAGACGATGGCCGAGCTGTCCGTCGAGGCCTTCCTCGGTCGCGGCGTGCTGCTCGACCTGTCCCGCACGAGGCCGCGCGTCGGCCTGACCGCTGCTGACCTCGAGCGAGCCGCCAATCAGCCCGAACCGGGCGATATTGCGCTCCTATGGAGCGGCTGCCGCGGCGACGACGCACCACACCTTACCGCGCAGAGCGCGACCTGGCTGCGGAACCGCAGGATCAAGCTCCTGGGCCTTGACGACACAGTGCGCCTGGGCAGCGACGTGCCCGAGATCCGCGAAGTGCACGACATTTTGATGTCACAGGACATCACTTTCTTGGAAAACCTCTGCCGGCTGGAAGAGCTCCGGGGTAAGGAGTTCTGGCTGATTGCGCTGCCGCTGCTTATCGCCGAACTCGATAGCTCGCCGGTCCGAGCCGTAGCACTAGTCAAGATCTGAAGCTACGAGCCCGACAGCACTGGCAACAAGACAGCGGGCAGGGGCTTGACAAGCGCCCAGAAGAGGCGTATACATAGTGGCAGCGGTAACTTAGATACATCTAACTCCGCGACATGATGGGAAATATGTCAACCATCTCATCAACCATGGAAGACTACTTGGAGGCGATCCTCCGCCTCCAGCAGTCGGATAACCGCGCGCGCGTCAAGGGCATCGCCGAGATGATGAAGGTGTCGTTGCCCACGGTCACGTCCGCCCTCAGGACGCTCAGCACGGCGGGGCTAGTGCGTCACGAGAAGTACGGGGACGTTGAGCTGACGGAGGAGGGCCAACGGCGGGCCGAACTCATCCTCCGTCGGCATCAAGCCCTGGTGCGGTTTCTCACGTCCTTCCTGCAACTGGACGCGGACACCGCGGAGCAAGAAGCGTGCCAGATGGAACACGCTATCAGTCAGGAGACACTTAACCGCCTGGTGACACTGATGGAGTTCGTCCGCACCTGTCCGCGCGGCGGAACGGATTGGTTGAGGCACCTAGCCGGTCGGTGGGACAACTTCGTCTGTGACCGCGATTGTGCCGATTGCGTCGCCAGCATCAAGATCCCTGAGCAGAAACCCGGCGCGTCGAACGAGCAGGACTGGTGCGTGCTCTCGGACTGCGAGCCTGAATCCCGGGCGATTGTGCGACGCATTGACGGCCAGGGCGCGATCCGCCGCCGCATTGCCGACATGGGCGTTACCCGAGGGGTGCCCCTGGAGGTGGAGCGCGTCGCGCCGCTCGGCGACCCGCTGGAGGTCAAGGTGCGCGGGTATCACCTGTCGCTACGTCGGGACGAGGCGGACAAAATCTGGGTTGAACCCACGGGTCCCGGGCCGGGCCGCGGTCGCCGGCGTCGCCGCGGGCGCCGTTGGCACTGACTGTGATGCGCGCCCCAAGCGGCCGCCCTGTCAAATGCGAACGATCATCAGGCTGGCCCAGCCTCGGCTCCGGAGCCAAAAATGCCGTCGGATCAGTTAACGGTTGCTCTGGCAGGTAACCCTAATTCGGGCAAGACAACTCTGTTCAACGCCCTAACTGGCGCACACCAGCATGTCGCCAATTATCCCGGCGTGACCGTGGAGGTCAAACAGGGCCACTGCTGGTGCGACGGCAAACGCCTCGACTTCCTCGACCTTCCCGGAACCTACAGCCTTACAGCCTATTCCCCCGAAGAGCTAGTTGCTCGCAATGCCATTCTGCGCGACAAGCCGGACGTTGTCGTGTGTGTCGTGGACGGCTCCAACCTGGAGCGAAACCTATACCTCTTTACCCAATTGGCGGAGCTCGGCCGGCCGCTCGTCGTCGCGCTCAATATGGCAGACGAGGTCGAGCGACACGGCCGACATATTGATGTGGAGTTGCTCTCTAAGCTCTTGGCCGCGCCCGTTGTCTCCACCGTGGCCACGGAAGGCAAGGGGACGCAAGAGCTGATTGCCGCAATTATTCGTGCTGCCCAACAGCAGATTGTACCCCGGCCCTTTGAGTTGGGTCCCGAGGTGGACGGGGCCGTGGCGCGCTTGGAAGTCACACTCGGAGAGCCCAACCCAGTGCTACGGCGATATTACGCCATCAAGCTGCTGGAGAACGATGAAGAGGTGGTCGCTGAGCTCAGCGACCAGCTCCCGGCGCAGACCTGGGAGCTCATCGAGCAGCTCCGCCAGGAACTGAGCCAACACTTCGCCGACGAAGTCGAGATCATCATCGCCGACCAGCGCTACGGCACCGTCAGCGGCATCTCTCGCGAGGTCATTGAGCTCTCACCCGCTGAGCGCGCCGAGCGCACCGAGCGCATTGACGGCTGGGTCACGCACCGCCTGCTCGGGCTGCCGATCCTGATCGTCACAATGTGGCTGTTGTTTGAGCTCGTGTTCCGCCTCGGCGCACCACCAATGGCGTGGATCCAGACTGCTTTCGGAGCGCTCGCTGATGTGCTCGCAGCAAACATGCCGGAGGGCCCGCTGCGCTCGTTGATCGTAGACGGAATCATCGGCGGCGTCGGCGGAGTGCTCGTCTTTGTCCCCCAGATCCTAATCCTCTTCTTCGGCATCGCGCTGCTGGAGGATTCCGGCTACATGGCGCGAGGCGTGTTTGTCATTGATCGCGTGATGCACGCCATTGGCCTCCACGGCAAGTCATTCATTCCGATGGTGCTGGGCTTCGGCTGCAGTGTGCCGGCGGTCATGGCCACACGAACGCTGAACGACCCCAAGGACCGAATTACGACAATTCTCGTGGTCCCCCTGATGAGTTGCAGCGCCCGGCTGCCGGTGTACACACTCCTTACTGCCGCCTTCTTCGCACCCCGGTGGGGCGGCCAGATTATCATGTCGCTCTACGGGCTCGGCGCCCTGATGGCCCTGCTGCTCGCCAAGCTCTTCCGCAGCACCATATTCAAGGGCGAAACAGCCCCCTTTGTCATGGAGCTGCCGCCCTATCGCATGCCCACGATCCGTGCCCTCCTGACGCATATGTGGGAGCGCGCCTGGCTGTACATCCAGAAGGCCGGGACGGTCATTCTGGCAATCAGCATTGTCATGTGGGCGTTGTGTAACTACCCCAAGCCCCCGCCCGGCGCGAATGTCAGCCCCTTGAAGTACAGCGCCGCCGGGCGCGTGGGCAAAGGCCTTGAACCAGTACTGCGACCTCTCGGATTCGATTGGAAAATGGGCGTCGCATTGTTTGCGGGTTTTGCCGCCAAGGAAGTCGTGGTCTCCACCTTCGGCACCATCTACAGCTTGGAAGAGGCGGAGCAACCATCAGCCGACCTGCGACAGTCCCTGGCCCATGACCCGGCCTTCTCGCCCCTGGTCGCCTATGCGCTGATGGTCTTTGTACTACTGTACGTCCCCTGCGTCGCCACGGTTGCGGTGATCCGACACGAGACGAACTCCTGGAAGTGGCCCCTGTTCATGGTAGCCTACACCACGACACTGGCCTGGGTGGTGGCGTTTATCGTCTATCAAGGCGGCCGCCTCCTGGGCTTGGGCTAGCGGCCCATCGAGCTCAGTGCATCAATTGCATCGTAGAGGAGGGTGGTTTGCAGTCAGCGATTACACAAGAAGATGACGGGCGAATGTTTGCCCACACTCGCCCGCCGGGGAGACAGGGCCGGTAGGCCCCATGTCCAGCCAGAGTCTACCACGTTGCACCGGTCCTTGTCCATAGGACCGGCCCCGTCTCCCCCCAGTTCTGTTGTTCACAAGATGCGCCCCGGTGGCAGCGGCACTCCACACCGCCTCCGGGCGTCGCCCATACTGAAGGGAGACATCAAGATGCGTTCCCATTTCGGACGAGCCTTTACGCTAATCGAACTGCTGGTCGTGATCGCGATCATCGCGATCCTGGCCGCCATTCTTTTCCCGGTCTTCAGCCGAGCGCGAGAGAAGGCTCGACAGACATCCTGCCTGTCGAACCTCAAACAAATCGGACTGGCAACCCTCATGTACGCCCAGGACTACGACGAATCCACGCCGATCATCAAGGTTCTCTTTCCCACTCCGACTGATCCTACCGAAGACTCGGTCAATGATCCCCAGTCAGCGATCGTCGTCCTGAATCCCTACGTCAAGAACCGGCAGATCTTCGTCTGTCCCTCCAAGAAGTACGGGCTCCCGACAACAGGCCCGTTCCAATTGACCTACGCCTTCTACGGTGTTGACCTGATGGAGAAATGCTTCGGCTGGCCGCCCGGCTGGGCCCCGCCGGGCATGAGCCAGGACATGTGGGAGTACTACAATGGGCAGATGCTCGACAAGGCCCAGGCCCACGGTGGGCCGGGCACCGGAGATGTGACTGCCAAGTTCATCGCCCGCGACTCCGTGAAGATCGTTGGTGGCACCACGGAATTCCCCCACAACGACGCCATCAATCGCCTGTATGCCGACGGCCACGCCAAGGTCAAACGCGTGCCGCAGAGCGGCATGGGGTCGTATGTGCAATACGGCTTCTGACCCTGCCGCTACCGGAGGAATCCCAGACGCATAAACCCCCCTAAAGGAGTACAGGATAATGCCACATCCCAAGAAGGCCGTGCGAGAATCGCTGTGCGTCATGATTGTCCTAGCCCTCTTCCTTATGGCGGGTGTCCCAGCACAGGGCCAGCCGAAGGTCGGTCTCCTGATCGTCGCCCACGGTGCTCCCAGCGAGAAGTGGAACAAGCTGCCTCGGGAGTTCGCCGCCCAGGTGCAGCAGCGGCTGGAAGCCGGGGAGGCGCAGATGGTGGCCGCCCTCGGCATGCTGGAGTTCACCAAGCCGTCCGTCGCGGACGCTGTCGCCGAACTCGAGAGCAAGGGGATCAACCAGATCGTGGTTATCCCTCTGTTCATTGCTCCGAGCACCCATTCGGTGCACGATTTGCCCTGCGTGCTGGGCACCTTCTACGACCCGGAGACAATGGCGACGCTACGCGAGGAAGGTGCCGCACTGGTGCGCTCGAGTTCATCCATCATTGTCACGCCGCCACTGGCCGCGGGCGAGGTCATTCCCACGATCATGCTGCAGCGGGCGCAGGCGCTCAGCAAAAACCCGAAGCGCGAAGCCGTCGTCCTGCTCGCCCACGGTGATCCGATGTTCGACCCGCAGTGGAAGAGCCTCCTCGACCGCGTAGCCAGCAAGCTGCAGAAGGAGGGCGGCTTCGGCTCGGTTCACTCGGCCTGCATCGGGATGGGCCATGGAATGGCCACCCATGGCGCCGAGGTCTTGAAACAGGCGGCCCAGGACGGCAAGCGCGTCTTGGTTCTCGGGGTCTATGTCGGCCTGGGCGCCCGGGGATTGCTGGCTCACGCCAAGAAGCACCTGCCCCAGGGGCTCGAAGTGGTGGGCTCCGACCACGGCGTCCTGCCGCATCCGGCCGCGGTGGATTGGGCAGTGAAGATGGCCCACGAGGCGGCCGCCGCCCGCTTCGGCACGCCCGTCGTGAAGGCGGCGGAGTAGTGAGCACCCTCTTCCATCCGCTGCCCGGTGCCGGCCCGACCGCCGGCACCGGGTAGCGGAGCAGCCTACTCCGAATAGACCTCCTCCAGCAACTTAAGGCACTGGCGCAGCGCTTGGTGATCGCCGCGCACCGGAAACTCAACCGTGAACGGCCCGCGAAACCCCGCTGCTCGCGTAGCTGCGAGCACCTCTCGCCACGGCACCGTGCCCCGGCCGAAGGCCAGGTGGTCGTCGTGTTCGCCCATGTTGTCGGCGAGGTGCGTATACGCCAGGCGGTGGCCGACCCGCTCCAGTAGATCCAGCGTGTTGCCGGTCATGTGGCTGTGGCCGTAGTCCAGGCAGAATGCGACGGCAGGGCTGTCAATTGCGTCCAGCGCGGCCCGGAATTCCTCGCTAGTGCTGAACAGCTCGTGCTGCTCGCGATAGTCGTAGGCGTAGTGGTTTTCCAGACAGAGAATCACACCGGCGGCTTCATATTCGGGCGCGATGCTAGCCAGGGCTTCCCGCGTGATCTCAATTCCGCGCCACTGGTCATTGTGTGAGCCGCCGTGGACGATCACATGACGGAAGCCGACCTCCCGGGCCACATCCAGCCACCCCAGCAGGCGCTCGGCGGCGTCCGCAGCCCCGAGCTGCGCTGGGTTGTCCCAAACGTGCGCGCTCAATCGCAGGCCGCTCTCCTCGGCCAACTCCCGCGCCAGATCGTACTCGTCCTCCGGAAGATGCGGATGACCGCTGTCGGGGTGCAGTGAGAACTCAATGCCGTCCAGCCCGAACTCGTTGGCGCAACGGTCGAAGGCCTCCGCCACGGTCTCCCATTCATAGTGTAGGCAACTGATAGTCACCGGGACATTACCCGTCAGCATCCTTCGCTGCTCCCTGTCCTCAATTCATTCCGCTTCGGCGGAGACCTTGAACCACTCGAACCGGTTCGACACGTTCGTCTTCACGCCCGAGGAATTGCGCATGATCAGGTGAACCCAGAACTCCTTCACGCCGGCGAAGCGTTTGTCCGTAGCCGCGTCAAGCTCCAGCGTGCCCACGAAGCGACCGGTCTTGTCCTCGCGTCCGCTGGTCTTCGCGCGCAGCAGCGGTGCCTTGCCGTCGAGCGAGAGCCCGATCTCATTGGACGACCCGAGTGACCTGTGCGCGAAGCAGCGCGCCGTCAGGTGAATCGAGCGCACGGGCCTCGCGCAGACGAACTTCTGGCGGATACCGGCTACATTGCTGTGCCCGGCGACCCCGCGAGTGGCGATGGAGCCCCGGTGCCATTCGATCCGCGCAGCGTTGTCCAGCTCCGCCAGATGACGGAACTTCTGCGAACCGAAGTCCTCGCGGTACGAGACCGCGCCCTCCTCGTCCGGCTTCAGCACGACCTCGCGCCGGTCCGGCAATGCCACCGCGCATACGACCTTCAAACCGTCGAGCGTACAGGCGCCGGCGCGGGCCGCCGGGAGCTTTCCCCTGAGCCGCACCCAGAACTCCCTGCCCTTGAACTTCTCGTCGTCCGCCGCGGAGGAGCGCAAAGCGAACTTGCCCGCCTCCGGCCCACCGGCGAAGCCGCTCCCGTGCTCAAAGCGCCACCCGTTGATGGACAGCGCCAGCTCCAGCTCGGCGCCGCGCAGATCAGCCCGGCCGTCCACCTCGGCCTCCGGAGCGCTGAGCTCGAAGGGTGACACGAAGTGGTAGACGAGCTCCACCTCGGAGGACCGCTCGGCGCGAGGCACAAAGCTGAGCGTCTCCTGGCGCCCGTCCCAGCG
>JALGUG010000343.1 GCA_029820995.1 Candidatus Zipacnadia bacterium | reverse complement strand
AAAGCCCTCCAACGGCTTTCTGGTGATGCGCGTGCAAGTGCACGAGCCGGAGGAAGTGAAAACCAAGACGCCCGGCGGCACGCCCGGGATGGTGCCGGGGAGCATGATGGCCCCCGAGATGATGGCGCCTGGGCCCGGTATGCCGGGGGCTCCCCCGGCGGCGATGCCGCCCGAGATGATGGCGCCTGGGCCGGGCATGCCGGCAGCTCCTCCAGGCGGACCAGGAGCGATGCCGATGGCGCCGCCGGGCGGGCCGGGAGGTATGCCGATGGCGCCGCCGGGCGGGCCGGGAGGTATGCCGATGGCGCCGCCAGGCGGGCCGGGAGGCATGGCGATGCCTCCAGAAGGTGCGATGATGGGGCCCGAGGGGATGCCGATGATGGGGCCCGAGGGCATGCCGATGATGGGGCTGGGGGGCATGCCGATGATGGGCGCTGAGGGTGCGCCGGGAATGAAGGGTCAGGCGAAGGCTCCGCCGCCGAGGATCAGCAAGCTGCGCTTGATCATGTTGACGCCGGACGGGCACTTTGCGACCCCTCCGATTCCGTTGGACTTCACCATGGTTGATAAGGACAAGTGGGTTGAGTTGGTCGTGCCGCTGGACAAGTTCAAGGCTTCGTTGGACCTGCGCTCAAAGACGGTGGAAAAGATCGCGCTCTGCGGAGACGTGGAAGAGCATTTCTGGCTGGGGGAGCTAAAGCTGGTGGAGGAAGACGAACCGCTCTATGCCGATGCGGGAAAGGATCGCACGGTCAAGGTGGGCGAGGACGTCAAGTTCCACGCTGCGGACCAGAGAGGCAACTTCCCCGCCCGGTACCTGTGGGACTTCGATGCCCTGGATGGCCCCTTTGAGGAGGAGGATATCGGGCAGGACGTCACCTGGAAGTTCCCGGAAGCCGGCTTCTATACGGTGACGTTGAGGGTGGAGGATCCGGAGGGAAAAAGGGTCCCGCAGGTTGACAAAGTGCTGGTGAATGTGAAAGAATAGGGAGTGTCGGGTGCCCGCGCGGTAAGGCGGGCCTGCTACAAGTCGTGTACGGTCAAGAGAACGCCTTTTAATTCAGTCCGGAGAGGCTGGCAAGGGCGTCAAGTTGTTGTGTGTACGCAGCCCTGCGCCAGTCGGCGGAGGGCTTTTTCGTGGGTCAGAACCGGGCACCCGAGTCCGAGAAGATCATTTTGGACGCTTCGGATATCCAGCGTGCCGTCACGCGGATCGCACACGAAATCCTGGAGCGTAACCGCGGCAGCGAGAATCTCGTCGTGGTGGGCATTCTGACGCGTGGCGGACCGTTCGCCCAGCGGCTGGCCGGCGAGCTGGCGCGGATCGAGGGCCGACCGTGTCCGTATGGGACGATTGACGTGCGCCCCTTTCGCGACGACGCCCCCCGGCCGCGGGAGGAGAGCGCGCTGCCCGAGCTCGAATTCGGGATTGACGGGCTGAACGTGGTCCTGGCTGACGAGGTGATCTACACGGGGCGCACAGTGCGGGCAGCGATGGATGCCCTGTGTGCGGTGGGTCGGCCGCGTCGGGTGTACCTGGCCGTGCTGATTGACCGGGGGCACCGCGAGCTGCCGATTAGGCCCGATTTCGTGGGCAAGAGCCTACCCACCTCACGGGATGAGTATGTCTGCGTCAAGCTCCGGGAGACGGACGGCGTGGATGCGGTGTCGCTGCAGCGAGGGGCGGTGCGCCGCGGCCGCGGGCCGCTGGAGGTGAGCAAGTGACGCTGTTGCGCGGCGGGCGGATCATTGATCCCTCGCAAGGGCTGGACGCAGTGGGCGACCTGCTGATCGAGAACGGTAAGGTCGCTGCGCTGGGACCGTCTCTGACCACGAACGCTGAGACAGTCATCGAGGTGCAGGGCTTGACGGTTGCGCCGGGGTTCGTGGACCTGCATACCCACCTACGCGACCCCGGTTTTGAGTACAAGGAGGACCTGTACACCGGCACTCGGGCGGCGGTCGCGGGGGGATTCACGACCGTGTGCTGCATGCCGAACACGCGTCCGGTGATAGACACCGCGGAGCGCGTGGCCGACCTGCTGCAGCGCAGGCGAGAATCGGCGCTGTGCCGCGTGCTGCCCTTGGGGGCCGTCAGTCGCGGCCATCACAACAACTTGCTGACGGATTTTGCTGCGCTGCGACAGGCCGGTTGCGTCGCCGTCACCGATGACGCCTTCCCGGTGCAGACGCACGCTCTGTCCACTGCGATTCAGGCTCGCGCGCGGCGCGTCGGCTTGCCCTTTGTGGCCCACTGCGAGCTAGTCGAGTTCGCGGGGCAGGGGGTGATGAACGAGGGCGAGCTGGCCGATGAGCTGGGACTTCCGGGGCACGCCGCGCAGGGAGAGCTGGCGGGCGTGCGGCTGCACTGGCTGGCGTGGCTGCAGGACCAGGCCCGGGACTTCCACCTACACGTGGCCCACCTTAGTGCGGAAGCGACGGCGGACTTCATACGGCAACTGAAGAAGTCCAAGATGAGGGTCACTGCCGAGGTGTGTCCCCACCACCTGGCGCTGACCGAGGAGGCTGTTCGCGAGCACGGAGCCAACGCCAAGGTGAACCCCCCTCTGCGGCAGGAGGAGGACCGGCGGGCGCTGGTGGCGGCTCTGCGCGACGGAACCATTGACATAATCGCCACCGACCACGCTCCGCACGCCGAGTGGGAAAAGGACCAGGGAATGCTCCTGGCGCCTTTCGGGGTCATCGCCCTGGAGACTGCGCTGCCGGCCAGCCTGACGGCGCTGCTGGACCCGGGAGAGATGTCGCTGCCCGAGATCATCGCCAAGCTAACCATTGCGCCGGCGCAGGTCTTCGGGCTCGACGGCGGAACGCTGAAGGTCGGCGCTCAGGCCAATGTGGCGGTGTTCGATCCGGACCAGCGTCACGTTGTGGATACCAAGGACCTGTACTCCAAGAGCAAGAATTCGCCCTTCATCGGGCGAGAGCTGCGGGGTCGGGTGATTCTGACGATCGTTGAGGGGAACGTGGTCTTTCGCGAAGGTGCCGTGCTGATATCGCGAGACGGAGCAAAGAGCCCATGAAACCGGCGATTCTGGCGCTTGAAGACGGCACGGTGTTTCACGGCGGCGCCTTCGGCGCTGAGGGCGAGCGCTGCGGCGAGGTTGTGTTCAACACCAGCATGACCGGCTACCAGGAGATCCTCACGGACCCCAGCTACAAGGGGCAGATCGTCACCATGACGTACCCCTTGATCGGCAATTACGGGGTCAATGAGGAGGACCTCGAATCGGAGGGGCCGTGGGTGGAGGGCTTTGTGGTGCGCGAGTACTCCGAGGCGCCCAGCAATTGGCGGGCCACGAGGCCTCTGGCGGACTTTCTGCAGGAGCACGGCATCATCGGGATCGCGGGCGTTGACACCCGACGACTCACCAAGCACCTGCGGACCTATGGGGCCAAGAAAGGTGTCATCTCCACCGAGGATCTGGATGCCGAGAGCGTGGTGCAGAAGGCGATAGACAGTCCCGGGATCTCCGACGTTGACCTGGTTAAGCTGGTCACTCGCGCCGACCACCGCCGGTGGGGCTCCGAGGGCTTCGCGGACGCTGTGCCGGCCGCCAGGCAGCTCCCGTTGGAACTGGCCAACGGCGCTCCGTCTCGCCGGCCGGCGCCGCCGGAGTACACATTCCGTGTGGTCGCGATTGACTACGGGATTAAGTACAACATTCTGCGGAAGCTAACTGACCGTGGGTGCCAGGTCATCGTGGTGCCGGCCAACGTGACCGCGGCGGAGGTCTTGAGCCACGACCCGGACGGGATCTTCCTGTCCAACGGGCCGGGGGACCCGGAGCTGCTCGACTACGCCATCAAGACGATTCGCGAGCTGCTGGACAAGCGGCCCGTTTTCGGGATCTGCCTGGGCCACCAGCTTCTGGGGTGGGCCTACGGCGGCACAACGTACAAGCTGAAGTTCGGCCATCGGGGCGCCAACCAGCCGGTGAAGAATCTGGAGACGGGGCGCATTGAAATCACCGCGCAGAACCACGGGTTTGCAGTGGACCTCGAATCGCTGAAGGGCAAGCCGGTCAACGAGACCCACATCAACCTGAACGACGGGACGAATGAGGGCCTGCGGCACCTGGAGCTGCCCGTGTTCTCGGTGCAGTACCACCC
>JALGUG010000342.1 GCA_029820995.1 Candidatus Zipacnadia bacterium | reverse complement strand
AAGGACAATCGCCCCTAAAGGGGCTCCTGCCGAGCGTCATCGCGCCCAAAGGTCCCCCTACAGGGGTTATGAAGCAGCTTCTAGTCCAGCTCTGCGCTGTATGAGATCTGAGGCCCTTGGGCCTCGAAGACGGCCACGCGGTAGATGGCATTGCGGTTGGCGGCCCTGAAGGGCTCCAGTCGCGGCTCACCGGTGGCCTCGGCGACACGCACCTCGTAGCGGTGGCCGGCGTACTTCACCTCCAACAGGCCGGCGGAGAGGTTGGTGGTGCCCTCGTCCTCTCCGTTCGTCTCAATGACCGGCACCTGCAAGCGCACGCGCGACGCGCCGGACACTACACAGGTGCAGCGCAGGCCGCTCTCGGACAGACAGTAGCGTTCGATCACTCGCGCCGCCTGCCCCAGGCCGCCATCGGTGCTGACGTAAGTCACGGTGAACTCAACCGGACCCGTTTCGCGAGCCACCTCGACTTCCACGCGGTGCGTCTGGCGGTCGGCCTGCGCCAGGTAGCGCCAGCTCTCGCCTTCGGGCCAGCCCACGCCCAGCGCCACCGACCGTTCGGCCCGCGCGACCGGCACCCGATAGGAGGGCTGAGCGACGATGCTCATGTTGAGCGCGGTCTCCACGGGCACGCCCCTCTTGTGCAGCCGCCCCAGGCCGGTGGCGTCGTGTCCGCGCTGGCCCCTGGTGTCAATCTCGATGTGATATGGTCCGGCGGTGGCCCAGAGGCGGTGGAAGGCCTCCGCCAGGTAGAGCACGTAGCCGCCGACATCGTAGGGCGCCGGCCCCGGGGGGATGCTCTCGTCCGCCACGTGGTAGGCGGCGCCGAACAGGTTGGCGGCCAACATGCCGTAGGAGGTGTGCGAGGGCAAGCCGCCGCCGTAGCCGTCGTGGCCAAAGGCCTGCTCGGGATACAGGAACGTCTTGGTCGGGAAGTAGGGGTCCCGCAGGAACCACCTGCGCACTGCCGCGGCCGCGTTCAGCGCCACTCGACGCAGGGCGCCGGCCAGTAGCGTGTTCCCCGCCGCTAACTCTTGCTGAGCCTGCCACTCCGCCAGGTACGCGATCATGCCCTCCATGATGTGGAACTGATTGCTGCGACCGCCGTAGGGCGCGACGCCGGTAGGGGAGACGAACAGCAGCATCGCCAGCGCGCCGCGATGGAGAATGTCGCGCATCCAGTCTCGATGGCGGCCCGCATAGCCGTTGTTGAGCATCATCGCCAGGTTCTGGCGCACGGTGAGATCGTACGTGACCGGGTCGTGGGGGTCCCGGTACATGGCCTGGGCGGTCCAGTGGGGCATCTCACTGTCAATCATCCGGTCCACGAACTCCGCGTCGCCTCCCGCGGCGTAGCGCGCCCGGAGCACCTCGCCGGTCGCGGCGTAGAACTTCCAGTTGGCCCCGCCGTAGTACAGGCGCCGGGGCTCCAGGGCGCTCAGCCTCTCACGCCAGCTATCCGCCCGGTCGCGCGGCACATGCGGCTCGAGGGCGCCGTAGCAGACCATCACGTCACGCAGGTAGAAGTCCGCCCCCAGCAGGCGCTCGCCCGTTCTCTGGCTGTGGTCCAGCCGGCTGACACAGTATTCGAGCGCGTCGGCCGCCCGGTCGAGCAGGTCCGCGCACCGTCCAGCCGCAATCAGTCGCCCCAGAGCGCCCGCATATCGTGCAGTGCTCATTGGCGTCTCCACGCCCGGCGGCGCGTACGGATCGCCGACCATCCCCTTCGCCTGCTGCCAGGCGCAGGCTTGGCGCACTGCGTTTTCGGCGAGGTCCAGGTACAGGTCGGCGCCGACGGTTTCGGGGACCGGACCGGCCGGTACGTGCGCCAGCAGTTCCGCCACCCTGGCCTCGATGTCCTCCGGGTACGAACGGACGGCCGGCAACTCGTTCATCGCCGCTCACCCTCACTGGGCGCCTTCGCCGTGACGCGCGGTGGTCCTCTCGCCCGCAGGAGATCGCACGCCGGGCGCGAAGTACTCGCGCGCAGAGGAGGGGAAGATGATGCGACGCCGACTGGCCTTCTGGACAGCCGTTCTGGGGCTTGCGAGCGCGTGTTATGCCCACTGGACCGAGCACCCCGAACTACCGCAGTGGGCGCAGCGCGGTCGCCTGTACTGGTGCCTGCACTATGCGCGCGCGGACCGCAAGCTGGTGGACCTGTTCCTGGACGGCGGGCAGACCTTCGTGCACGGCGGGTACTTCGACAGCGACGAGACCGCCGAATACGCTCGGCAGCACGGCCTGCGCTATATGCCGTACGTCTGCAGCCGCACAGTGACCGTTCGAGAGATCGAGAAGCACCCTCAGCTCAAGGACGCGGTCGTGCTGCGCGAGGACGGCAGCGAATTCCTGGCCTACAACAACCCGGTGCGCCGCTATGGGTCGCTGTACGTCCCGGCCTGGCCGGAGTACGTCCGGGAGCGGGCGCGCAGGGTGATGGATCGGCCGGATGTGGCCGCGATTTTCTTCGACAATGCCTTCTGGCCGGGCGACGACCACCGGCAGGCGACGGTGCACGCCTGGCAGAGCTGGGCCGCCCGGCAGGGCCTGCCGCCCGGCGACGATATTCCTCCAATCTACACCGGCGAGCTGGCCGCCGCCTCCCGCGCCTTCTCGAACGCGAGCCTGACCGCCTATCACGCCGCGCTCCGGGAGTTCTGTCACCGGCACGATCCGCCGCTGCTGAATTGCCCCAACGCCGGGTCGGACTTCGGTCTGGCCGCCGCGGAGGCGGGCGCCATTGACCTCTTTTTCTATGAGACCATGAGTCACCCGCCGTTTGTGAATAACGCGTTCCGCTACAAGGCCGGCCTGGCGGCGACCCACGGCAAACCGACGGGGATGCTGGCCTATCTGCCGCCGCACATTGCCGCGCAGCGGGGCCGGCGCACCTGGAATGAGGGAATGCACCATTTCTTCTATCCGTCCTCGCCCCTCGCCGAGGAGTTTGCGCTCGCGGCCGCGGAGGCCGCAGCGTGTGGCGGCATCTACATTCCCAACTACAGCCTGTTCCCCTCGCTGCCGATTACCGACTTGACCGACCCCTTCTGCCGGCGCATCCATCGAGCGATCAAGCAGTCGTACACGTTCCTGCACGTCAACGAGGACCTGTACGCTCGCGCCCAGCCCGGCAGCGAGGTGGCGGTCTACTACTCGACGGCCACAAGTCTGCAGAACCGACGCCTGCAGAACATTGGGCAGCTCGGTCCGGCCCTCACCGACGCGGGAATCCCGTACGAGATTGTGGTGGCGTCGGACCTGGCGGGCGACGGCCTGGGCGGCCTGCGCACGCTCCTGGTGCCGAACGTCCTCTACGAGGACGAGGCGAGCGCCCGGGGGCTGCTGCGCTTCGCCGAGGCCGGTGGCCGCGTGGTGGTGACCGGCGAATACGCGGTGTATGACTCCATCGGGCGGCCCGCGCGTCCGCAGGCCGCGGCAAGGCTCCTGGAGCCGCTGCGTCTGGTATCGCGGCCGATACGCGAATGGCAGCTCGAGGGCTTCGAGCCGGAAGGCACCTCGCATATCCGCGTGAAGGAAAAAGTCGGGCGGGCGTCGCTGAAATTCAAGGGCCCGGCGGGCAGCTACGTGGCCCATATTTGCATCACCGACGAGAATGACGGCACATCACCCGTTTCGCTGGCGGTCGGAGACAAGGTCGTCTACGAGGGGCTGCTGGACGCCGAGGACAACAAGCAGCACTGGCACAGCACGCCGGCCTTCGATCTGAAGCCGGGGGATACCGTCGCTCTCAGCGTCACCGCGGACCGCGGCGAACGGGGCCGAGTGTACTCGGTCATCCTCCTGGGAGCGCGGGCCGCCACGGGCGCTCGCCTCGGGCGCGGCGAAGTGCTGTATTCGCCCGTGAGCCTGGAGCAACTCGAGCCGGAGCGCAGAGTTGCCTTGCTGCGGCCTTCCGTCCGCCTGCCCCGGCCGGGCAAGGTTATGATCAACGTGATGAACGTCCCCGAGCGGGACTTACAGACCGTGCACCTGGTCAACTACGACTTCCGCTACGAGGTCACACAGGAGGGCCTATACGCCTCTGATGACGGCAGCGGCGAGGCGCGCACGTTCTTTGGCGCGCCCGGCGTGGTCGTGCGCAAGCGCATTCACGTGGCCAAGCCGGAGGATGT
>JALGUG010000341.1 GCA_029820995.1 Candidatus Zipacnadia bacterium | reverse complement strand
GCTTGCTGCTCGCCACCTTGCCTGTCGCAGCGGACATCTTTGAGTATGTCCAACGCCCGGAGCCCGCGTACAAGTGGGAGAAGAAGGGTGAACAGCAGCTCGCGCAGGTCAAAGCCTACGAGCTGCACTTGGTCTCTCAGGTCTGGCAGGGCATCACCTGGGAGCACCGTCTCCAGGTCTTCCGGCCCAGCCGGCCCCAGTTCCCGGACATCTGCGGCCTGCTGATCACCGGCGGAGGCGGCGGCGAAGAGGAGACGCAACTGGGCATGTTGGCGGCCCAGCGCACCGGCATGACCTTTGCGATTCTGTACCATATCCCGCAGCAGCCCCTCTTTGGCGGCAAGCACGAAGACGAACTGATCGCCTACACCTTCGCCAAGTTCCTCGAAACAGGCGATGAGAACTGGCCGCTGCTGTTCCCGATGGCGAAGGCCGCCGTCAAAGCGATGGACGCGCTGCAGGAGTTCGGCCGGCAAGAATGGCAGCAGGAGATCACGCGGTTTATCACGACGGGCGCCTCCAAGCGCGGCTGGACCACGTTCTTCACCGCCTGTGTGGACCCGCGTGTGACGGCCATCATGCCCCTGGTTTACGACAATCTCAACCTCGCGGCCCAGATGTCCCATCAGCTTGACATGTGGGGCCGGTACAGCCCACAGATCGAGGACTACACCCGCCTGGGCTTGCAGCAGCAAATGGAGACCGAGAAGGGCCGACAGCTTGGCGCGCTGGTTGATCCGTACACCTATCGCGATAAGATGACCATGCCCAAGCTCCTCGTCCACGGCACGAACGATCCGTACTGGACCGTAGACGCCACCAACCTCTACTGGGACGACCTCCCCGACCCCAAGCTCTTGTTGTACGCGCCCAACTCGGGCCACGGCCTCGATGACCGCCTGCGCGTCATGAACACAGTGCTCAGCTTCGCCGCGCTGGTCGCGGCTGAAAAGCCCCTCCCGAAGCTGACCTGGAAGTACGAGGACGCCGGGAACAAGGTCAAGCTCACTGTCACGTCCGACCCGCCGTTGCAGAAGGCCCTGCTTTGGCGCGCCGAAGCGAAGCAGACCGACTTCCGCGAGGCCAAGTGGCAGCCGCAGCAGATGAACCAGGACGGCGACGCCTGGGTCGCCGAGCAAGCCCCGCCGGCACAGGGCTTTGCGGCGGTCTTCGGAGAGGCCGTCTACCAGATCGAGGGGCGCACCTTCACTCTCTCCACGCAGATGCGCATTCTAGGAGGGAAGTAGCCCTTCGGTCTCGATGCTTCACATTCAGCCCCTCCGGACCCGAGGCAGAGGCTGCGTCTTGCGAGGCTGACGCATCCGGCCCGCGCCGTTCAGGAACTTGGAGGAATCGCGGCCCGGACACGGGAAGCGAGCCGACACTGGGGCTGCACGCCCCGACCACTTGCTGACAGAAAGCTGGGATCTCGATCATGCCCGAACAGAAGCAAGCCAGACTGGCATTCATCGGCTGCGGCGGCTTTGCCACCGCCTCGATCTTCCCGCAGATTCCGCTCATCCCGGAAATAGACCTGGTGGCCGTCTGCGACATCGTCAAAGAGAAGGCGGAGCGCAACGCCCGCAACTTCGGCGCGCGCCGCGTGTACACCGATCTGCACGAGATGCTCGACAAAGAAGAGCTGGACGGCGTCTTCGTCATCGGCCCCGCACCGCAGCAGTACGAGCTGGCGCCCGAGGTGCTCCAGCGCGGCATTCCGGTGTACGTCGAGAAGCCCTCCGCGAACACCTCGGCCGAGGCGAAGGAGTTGGCTGAGCTGGCCGAGGCCAACGGCACCTGGGGGCAGGTCGGCTTTATGAAGCGCTTCGCCGACCCGTACGCCATCGCCCAGGAGATCATCTCTCGGCCCGAGTTCGGCCCGATCCACCTGATCAAGTGCAAGTTCGGCCAGGGGCCCTACCCGCAGATCTGGGGGATCGATTCGGCCAAGCGAGCCATGCTCATCGGCCAGCTCTGCCACATCTTCGACCTGATCCGGTTCTTTGGCGGCGATGTCAAAACCGTGCAGGCCATGTTCCACCAGGCGACCGACACGCAGTTCGCCTACGCGGTCAACCTGCGCTTCGCATCGGGCGCGCTCGGGCAGCTTGACGTGAACAGCCTGGAGGACAAGCAGGGCTTTCGGGACATCACCGAGATCCTCGAAGTAATCGGCCTGGAGACCCACCTAATCTGTGAGGACAAGATCGGCGTCCGCTATCAGCCGAAGGAGGATTGGACCAAGGCAACGCCCCACGCCGGACGATATGAATATGTCTGGCGCCCCGGCTGGACGAGTCTGGCGCGCAGCAGCATCACCTTCGGCTACACGGGCGAGGTGCGCCACTTCGCGCAGCGGTGCCTGGGCCTGGTGGAGGGCGGCCCGGACCTGTGGGACAGCTACAAGTCCCTACAGATCGGCGAAGCGATCTACGACAGCTCCCACGGCGCGGGCGAGGTCACGATCGAAGACTAGAAAGCGGCGTTGTCAGGCAGGAGCGCATACAAGTGCGGCTCACACATGTGAGCCGCACGGATTATCCGGCCCGCAACATCTGGCCTCACTCCATCGCCTTCAGCTCCTCCGCGTGCGCGGCGGCCTTCTGGTAGGCTAGCGCGTGCTCCTCGATGATCTTTGGCCGGTAGTGCTTGAACCACGGGATGCTGTAGCAGCGCTCCTGCATGGCCTCCGTGACCGGCAGGCTGCCTTTGGGCTGCCGCAGATCGCGGTCGCTGTTGGCGATGCGCGTCGGCTTGCCGTGACCGTAGATGTCCGCCTCGTTGAGCAGCGGGTGTAGGTGCAGGGCGAAGTTGGCCCCGGGGCTGCAGGTCGCGCCCTCGGCCCGCACCGCCTCGGCGAACTTGGCCAGGCTCAGCCCGCCCAGCTCCTCGGCGTGATAGATCCCGTGCGCCGCGTACCAGCCGCCCATGGTGCTGCCGGAGTCCTTCGGCGGCCGGTGCGCCACCACGCCGGGCACGTCCTCCAGGAGGTCCCAGAAGTAGTTCATGGCCTTCAGGATCTCTTCGAGGCGCGCCCGGTAGTGCCTCAACTGCACCCGCCCGACGGCCGATGAGAGCTGATGCATCCGATACTTGTACCCGCCCCAGGGCAGCCCGGCGAAGGGCTTGAGGTCCGGGTAGGTCAGGGTCTCCTGCGTGCGCTCGTAGTGCCCCCAAGCGACCGCCTTCTGATACGCGTGCTCGTCGTTGGTGATCAGAAAGCCGCCCTCGCCGCACGGGAGCGCCTTGCCCGACATAATGGACATGGCGTTGATGTGGCCGATGGTCCCGACCAGCTTGCCCTTGTACAAGCCTCCATGGGCGTGCGACACGTCTTCGATCACCTTCACATTGTGCCGCTCGGCGATCTCCATGATAGGGTCCATGTCGCACGGGTAGCCGCAGTAGTGCACCGGCACGATGGCCTTGGTGCGGTCGGTGATTCGGTGCTCGATGTCGTCGGGATCAATGGTCATCGTGTCCGGCAGCACGTCGGCGAACACGATGGTGGCCCCCAGCGAGAACGCGGGCAAGGCGGTGGCCCAGTAGGTCAGGCTGGGCGCGATGATCTCGTCGCCCACGCCGACGCCCGCGGCCCACATGGCCGCCTGCAGCGCCGCCGTGCCGCTGCTGTGGGCCAGGGCGTATTTCATCCCGTGCCACTCGGCGAATTCCCGCTCGAACTCCTTGCTCACGTCGGTGCCCGACATCCCGCCGCGACGCAGCACCTCCAGCACCGCGTCCTCGTCCTCCTTGGTGATGATCGGCCACGTGAAGATGTCGCCCGGGTCCGTCTGCACCGCCTTCGGCCCGCCCAGCAGGGCCAGCTTCTCGTCTGCTGCACTCATCTCGTATCTCTCCTGTTGAGTTTGAATCTCTGCGACGGGGCGGAATGATCCGCTTTCCAGCCTTACCGGCTACTTCCCGGCCAGCCTGATCAGCGCTTCGGCCACCTGCCTCCGCACCCGGTCCGCCACCGAGCGGTCCTTGTCGAACTTCCATGGGATCCGCCCCGGATCGTACGTAGGTCCGCAGACCTCCTCCGGGCCGGTCTGCAGGAGCTTCTGCGCCGCGTCCACTTCAGGCCCCTTCATGCCTTTCTGCTTCAGCTCCGCCAGCCGATCGCGCAGCATCCGCAAGTACTCGTAGTCCTCGATGCCCTCGCGCAC
>JALGUG010000340.1 GCA_029820995.1 Candidatus Zipacnadia bacterium | reverse complement strand
GTGATGGGGCAGGGGCCCCATCCGGCCCGCCGTAGGGCCCTCGGGTTGGATACTCGCGACCGCTCCGCGGCCGCTCGTACTCCGGCCCTTCCAAACCGCTCGAACCTCTCGCCCCTGTTCACACACGGGCCAAGATGACCCGTGCCACACCAGGCGCGACCGGCTTGCTCACCTCTCCCTTCCCCAACGCGATTCCACCCCTCCTCCACAGCCCCGACCAACGGCGAACGACTCAAACTCCAAATCCCAAACTGCCAAACTCCAACGGCTTAGGGCCTCCTGGACGACGCGCACCACGTACCGCGCTCGTTGTCGTTGCTGGAGATGCCGTTCTACTAACGCCTCTTGAGGCGGTGAAGCGCTTCTCTCGCGCTCCGGGCCTGGTCGCCGGCAAGCCCCAGCTCCAAAGCGCGCTCGAACTCGGCTATCGCATCCCTCTTCCGGCGTCTCCTTTCGTACGCTCTGGCAAGACCGTAGTGGCAGTCTGGATCTCTGGGACGCATCTTGGTTACCTCCTTGTACTCACGGATGGCTTCGTCGACTTCGCCCTTCTCCAGGAGGGCCTCAGCGAGGTAGCGCTTCGCAATCGTGTTGCGCGGATCGAGAGCAATGCCCTTGCGCAACTCTCCAATTGCCGCGTTCAGGTCGCCGAGCATGTAGTTCTCCGCGGCGAGGAGGAAGTGCGGACCGGCGCCAGTGGGGTCGTTTCGGGCTGCCACATACCATTCCGTCACAGCGCCAAGCAGGTCGCCCTTTTCCCATAAGACTAGCGCGAGGTTGTAATGCACCACAGCGTTGCCGGGGTCAATCCGCAGCGCTTGGTTGTACTCGCGCATAGCGCCCTCAAGATCGCCTTTGCCGTACAACTGCAGCCCTCGCTTGTTGTGAGCCATGGCCCTGGCCGTGTCCGTCCTCTGCACAGTCGCGGCACTAGGCGACTGCGAGCCTGCTTGTGCCGGAGGTTGTGCCGGAGGCCGCCGCGCCAACGCCAGCACGATCTCACCCGACACGCTCGCCAACAGCCGCGGCGTTTGGTGCTTGTTGTGCTTGAACGCCCACGTCTTCACCTGCGCCGTGACATATTGGTTCGTCTCACTCACCGTGATAAACCCATCCCGGTTCGCGTCGGCGGCCCCACCCAATGCCTCCAGCAGAAAGTACGTGAACACTCCATGCCGCTTCTCATCCCAGTCGTATGAGGACTGCCCTTGCTGGGACGCGGCCAGCGTGACCCGCCCCTCCGCCTCCCCGAAAACCAGCCGCTGGAAGTCGGCCGTCGTCGGTGTCGCCGCCCGGTCCACCGGCGCGCCGCCCGCGTGGCAGGCATCAAAGATCAGCACCTGCCGCCGCGCTCGACTGCCGCCGATCAGCTCCCTAAACCGCTCCACCGCAATTCCCGTATCGCGGAGCAAGCTCAACTGGGCGTCACACGGCATCAGATAGCTGATCCCCTGTTCCTCGATCCCGCCGTGACCGGCGAAATAGATGAGCATCGTGTCCCCGCCCTCGCAGCTCTGCGCCGCCGTCTGCACCGCCTTCAGGATGTTCACCCGCGTCGGTCTGTCATAGTCCTGCGCGGCGTCGTCTACCAGCAGGCGGACATGCTCCGCCGGGAACGCACCCCGCTCCGGGTCGGTCAAAAACTCGTAGACGGCCCGCGCGTCGGCCACCGCCCACTTCAGGTCCCGCGCGTTGTCATCGGCGTACTCATTGATGCCGATGATCACCGCCCACCGGTCGCCCGTCACCCCCTCAAACCGGGCAATGGCCTGGAAAGTCCGGTCCGAAGCCTGCGGAGACAACGGCGTCGCGAGCACAAAGAGCACCGCGACTATCGCGCTCCAAGCAGATACACTACCCCGGCCCATCGACTCTCACTCCTCCCCCGGCTGGGCGACCCACCGTCCCGCTGGCCTCTCACGTGAGTCACGCCGGCTCGGGTCGCCGTGTGATCTAACGCTCCTGCGCCAAAGCGATCTTGGTAGCGCCGGCCGGCAGCGTTTCGGGAATTGTGACCGGTGTCTGGTCAATCCCGCTATGTTCGGCCACGTACTCGGCCACTTCGCGCTTGACGTAATCAGCGGCCTCGACCAGCGATACCATCTGGTCCCCGTTGGTGTCCGCAGGACCCCGCAGTCCTGCCAGCAGGAAGTGGGTGAACACTCCGGCCGTCAGGTCAGTGGTCTCATACGAGGGGCTGGACGCCGGACAGGCGCTCAACCCCATGGGCTCTTCGGCGCTGCGCCGGCGTGCATCGCGCCGCCGCCGCTCCAGCATGCCCCACCGGTCCACACGGATGTTGCGACCGTTCCGGACGCGCGGCCGGCGAATGGCGCACTTCAGGCCGCGAGCTGCCCCACCCGCGTGGCACGAGTCGAACAGCAATACGACTTGACCTCGGATTGCGGTCACCCACTGGTGGAACTCATCGTCTATGATCACGGTCGCACCCAGATTTGAGAGCTCCGCGTCATACGGCAAGAAGCACTCATCCAATCCGTCAGGCTCATCGCCGTCTGTATCCTCCAGCGTTGCGCCGTGGGAGGAGAAGTAGACGTAGCAGTAGTCGTCCGCGTCGGAGATATTCTGCAGCCAGGCAATCTGCTCCCGGATATTCTGCTTCGTCGCGTGGCACCCGGTCAGCAGGCGGACGTGTTCTTCCGGGATCCCCAGGTGGCTGATAAAATGCTGCTTCATTCGTCCAGCATCCTTTTCGCAAAACCGCAGGTCGGTGATGCCGTCGTCTCGGTAGTCGGCCACACCGATGCACAGCGCGAACCGTTCGCTTCGGGTGTTCGCGGGCTCATCCCAGGCGTCGTCCGGGACCTCCGTGACGGGCTCCGGAGGGGTGGCCTCATCCTCTGGCGGGGGTGGCGGAGTCCCGTCCACATGCTCCGGCAAGACAGTGATCCGAATACTATCCTCCGCCCAGTCGCGCCAGTTGTCGCGTCGTAGCCGCGCACGGAAAGTCCTGCTCGCATCGTCGAAGCGCAGCACCGGGAACGGCGAACGTCCCCCGTCGGTGCGCAGCCGCTCCACGTCAATCGGCTCCCTGCTAATGATCAGCTTGAGCGTCGTTTCCCCAGCAGGGCCCTCCTGCCGCAACTCGTACCGGTCCCGGGCCGTCCCCAGGAGGTACCTCCGGTTCGCCTTGACCTCGTTGTCCCGCGCCCACTGGTTGGGGAACAGCACCGACACATCGCCCTCATCTGGGATGTCCATAACGTAGGCATAGCCGTCGCGGTCCGTCGAGAACCCAACGATGCCGCATTCGCCGATACGATAGCGACAGTCGTCGCGGTCCACCCAGATGTCTACACTGAACTCGGTCCGAGCCGACGCCACAAACGTGCGGTCGGCGGCAGCGGCCGAAGCGCACAGCACCAGGGCCGCTAAACCCAGCACACTCGCGTATCTGGCCATCTCAACCCCTCCGATGCACGTCTGTCATCCCCAACCATATTCGGTACGGATCTGACCTACTCCTCCGGGTGACGTTGGTCCGCGCGAGTGGGCAGCGTCTGCTGCCGAGCCGGGGACTGGAACCGGGCAATCTCGTTCCGGTCAGTGTGCCCCTGCTCCTCGAGATAGCGCGCGAAGCTCTTCAGCGCGGAGATGCGACGGGCCACTGTCGTCGGCGACAGACCGGCGCGGTGCATTTGCACAATCCAGGAACGAGTGTGAGGGAGGGCCAAAGAGCTCGGTTCTTCAGACTGTCCGCTGGCTTGCAGATGAGCCAAGAAAAACCGCAGGTCCGACGCGTACGACGAGACCGTCAGGCGGCTACAACCGCGTTCGGCCTCCAGATACGGCAGGAACTCCCGAGCCAGTGTGAACAGTTTCCCTTGCACTTCTGTGCACACCCTTTCTGGGCGACAGAGGCGCTTCGGGAAGCACACACCTGCTCGCGAGACCCTGATCTGTAGTTTGGTTCACGGTTCTACAGCCAAGAGCTTGCGTCAAGAAGTGTGTAAATGCAGTTTAGGCGGCGGTTTCTCCTGGGTCGTTCTTGATGCGGATGCCGTTGACGAACTTCGCTCCGGCCCAGACTTCGGCCAGCAGCTCGGCTCCGTTCAGACGGCGAAACCGGCGCTCGGCAATCAGCAGCAACTTCCAGATCACCGCCGTGGCGTTCTCGACCTTCTTGAACCGCTTCGCCGCTTGGGTGCGCAACCG
>JALGUG010000339.1 GCA_029820995.1 Candidatus Zipacnadia bacterium | reverse complement strand
GGTGTTTGACGAGTTTCTTTTCCGCGGTCGTCATGTTTGATCTCTCCTTCCGTTGCTCCGGGCGCCGGCGGTTGGAACTCCGCTTCGGCTACCTGTCTGCCGTGCCCGGCACAGGCAGGCGCCTTCGCTCCGTCCCAACCGCTTTATACCCCACCTTTCTCCTGTCACAAAAGAAGGCTAACTGCACAGCCCAACGCAGCGGCGCCGTCGGTTGCGGGGGTCTCGGGGCCGCCTCAGATTTTTGGGCCTACTCCAGCAGGTAGAGGCGAGCTTTTTTGAAACTCTGGTCCACCCCATCGTGTTTGGGAAACAGACCGCAGGAACGTGTCGCTGGAACCCACGCGAACTGATGAAAACCAAGGGAACACTCATGGGAAGCATGGCGGTATGGACCGCAGTGGCGGCCCTGAGTTGGCCGTCCGCATCGGTTCACGCCCTCGGAAGCCAAGGGGCGCCCGAGATCTTGAGTCTGTCCCGCTCTGCGGTGCAACCGGGCGATCGGGTGGTGATTCAAGGTCACGGTTTGGGGTCGTCACCAGGCTGTGTGCTCGTGAGCGGACTCCAAGTCAAAGCCGAGGTTTGGACCGACACTGCCGTCCGTTTCCAAGTGCCGCCAGAGGCGGCCTCGGGGACACTCCGTGTCCGGCGGGCGGATGGACAACGCTCGGCCCCTTTGCCCTTCACGGTCAACCACCCGCTCCCGCAAGGCCAGTTTCCCCCATCCGGCTTCAAGCTGGAAGACACCGGGCTTTGGGGCGCGGCGTTTTTGGTCGAAACCGACGGCACGCATCTTTACGGGGTGTGCGGCTTGGAGACGCTCGTGACTTATCAAATCCAGCCAGGACAACCTCACCGGTTTTGCAGCCGACTCTATCTAAACCAGCGTGTGGGCGACTTGCGTCTTGTGGGCGATCACCTATTCTGCGCAGGCGACCACGGCTTGATGGTGTTTCGCTGCGCCGATCTGCAAAGCGGACCAGCCCGGCCGGTCGCCGCTGTCACCGGCTTTTCGTGTCTGTCCGTCGACGCCCAACCGGACCCGAGCGGCGAACTTGAGGGGCACATCGTGGCGTTGACCGAATACGCGCCGCGCTGGGGCTCGGATCAACTGCGCGTGCTGCTTTATCAATTCGCTCATGAAGAACTGCGACTGTTGGGCGTCTTTGCGCGCGCCGTGCCTGCGCAAGAGCGCCAGTTCGCCGTAGCTCTGGGCCCGCGTTTCCGCAAGGCGTATGTCTCCGGAGCGGAATCGCTGCTGGGCACGAATCAGTATATTCTGGAACTGACCCTCGAAGATCTGAAGGCGCCTGCGCTGCTCCATCGTGAACCGACCCCCAAATTCCTCACCTTTGACATGGAGGCCAAGGGGGCCGTGCTGTGGGCCGGGCTGGTGGGAGGCGGCTTCGAATTGTTCCGCGCGTATATGCTTCGCCCAGGCGCCAACCATTTGCAGTGGCGCCGCACGATCAGGGGCAAGTGGTCCCCGGGCCGCGCTACACGCGTGAAGATTCTTGACAATGCGGTCACAGTGGGGTGCGCGTGGGCGGGGCAACGGCCGGACATTTTCCTCATGGACACCGTGGGCGCCGGCTCGACGCCGTTGGCCAGCATGAACTCGCTGGACTGGGCCTTCGACGTTGCCGGCGCGCCTGATCCCAAGACTCCCGGCACGGGGAAAATCTTCGTTGCGGATGAATGGGGCGGCTTCCTTACCCTGCGTTACAATCGCGCGGCCGCCGATCCACTAAGCCATGAACCCGATTATCAATGGACGCCGGCCGCCTCCATGACCGAAGGGTTGCATCTGACCGCCGACCGCATCTACATCGCCGGCCGCGGGGCGGGCCCCTGGAGCGCTGACCGGTTCCACCTGACCAACGAGTCCCAATGGCGCCATGTACCCTTCGACTGGTCGTTGGCAGAACCGCAACCTCATCCGGTCAGCGCCCTGGCCACACGGCGCGATCCCGAGGCCGGTCTGTTGATTGCCGCGTTGGGACACGAGAAGGCCATGGCATGGGGACAAAAGATCATCGGCTTGCTCTATCGCGAAACGCCCAGCGACATTGAGCTGTTGGCAGCGTCTGAAGAAATCGATCCGCCCGGTCTGTGGAGTCAAGGCGTTAGTGTGGTGTGGGCTCGGCCGGACCTGGTCTTCATGACCACCGGCAGCGACGGGTTTCGCGCCTATGTGATAGATCCGCGCGTCCCCAGCATCCACCTCCACGAGCAGTGCCGAACGTCAGGCCTGGACACCAACACCTTTGGTCCACAGCAATTGACCACCTCGATGAAGCGCTTCACGCTCGGGAGCCAGGATCTGCTGGTCGTGGGCAGCAGGCCCAACGGCTTGTCAAGCGCGCCCACGCTGCATCTCTACAGGGTGTCCTATCCGCAAGGCCCGCCGAGTCGGGATCAACCACGAGCGCCGCTTCAAGTGGTGAAGAGCGCGGCCTTAGAGTGCCTCAAGTTCAAAACGGTTCATCGGCTGGATGTGCATCCCGCCGGCTGGATCGCCCTCGCCACAGCCCAGGGAATCGCGATTCTCCATCGTAGCTGGGTCCAACGACTCAATGACATGCCCGACTGGCAAGCGTGGAACCATATCTGTATGCCGACCAGCGCGCTGGCGCCGTGGTGGGATGTGTCTTGGAGCAAAGAGTTCAAGGACGTGGGCTTCGCGGATGAACACACTTTGTACGCGGTCAAGAATCCGCAGGGCGTTTGGCGGATTCGTCTGGAACCGGACGCCGCCAACCTGACCGTGCGCGCCCTGGCCACAAGCTACTATCCCGGGGTGGAGTGCGGGCTCAATTATGCCCGTTTGCTCCACGGCTGGGCGGATGCGAACGTGCCAACCCTGCATAACCCCTACGCCCTGGCCGTCGCCGGCGACACGGTGTATGTGACCGGCTGGAGCGGCAAGGTCCGGCGCCTGCGGTTCGAGGCTGAGGAGGGGGTGAAGCTTCTCCAGTTGCGTTGGCAAGCCAACGAGGCACAGATTGAGTTTGCCTCGCCGCTTGGCTCGCGGAATTACACGGTTGAAAGCCGGGCGTCGGTGGAGCGTGGGAACTGGACGCCCATCGAGCCGGTGGCGATTCGGCAGTTAGCCCCGACACGCTTCGTGGCGCGATTCCCGGCCTCGGCGGCGGCGCGCCAGTTTTATCGTCTTCGCATCCGGCCCTGAAGTCCGTCGGGCTAACTGTACAGTTAGCCTTCTTTCGCGACAAGAGAAAGGCGGTGTATAAAGCGGTTGCCCATTAGGGCGACGTGCCAACAGTCAAAAGGTTGTCGGGCCCAACTTTTTCTTCTTGTTGGGAACACGCGACGGATTATGCGTGATCTTTCAAGAATCGATTCGAGCCTGTCTCTTCTTGCTCGGACTCATGATCGCCACCCTCAGCGATCTGTTCAGTCACCCATCTGGTTCTCGCCGCAGCGCCGAGGCACCATTGCCTCGTTCATCCACTTTCGGACCGAAAGGAGAAGGACGTCTAACAACCGCTCCCCACTCCCTTCGGCCCATTCTTGAGATCACTTCCGGAGCAAGCCCCAGAGCGCCGGGGTCAGATCCGCGCGCGGCCAGCCATCCGCATCCCAGGGCGGCTGGCGCACGTCGAAACGACCCGCGGAGATTCGCCAGGCGGCCAACATGCCTTGCATTTGCTGGGGTTGCCTGCGCGTGAAATGGCGCGCATCGCCTATTACATGGCGCACCGCGGCCGTTGGTGGAACCAACCGGTCCACGCCGTGTTCCCAGCAAGGAAGAGCAGTCGGCTTTTCCTTCGAAGCGCGGGTATCACGAGGCGAAAGATCACGATGTGTTGTCGGCCATGAAAGGCATTCGACCCCTTGGTTACGCCATGGGTCGTCTGCTATTGCCCGTCCTGCTGGTCCTTTCGGTGTTTTGGAATGTGGACGCCGCGCAAACCCGGGCCGCCATATCCCCCCTAGTCCGGTCATCGCCGGCCTCACATGAAATCTTGTTCTAGCCTTGGGACTATGCCGACGCGGCCGCCCTAACTCGAAGTTCGGGTTTGCCATCCGGCTCCTGTTGTCCGATAGATGTCACCAAACGACAGCAGCAACCAATGAGCACATTGACGCCGCCGAATAGATCACACCGGGCCTTCTTCGCCCTTGGCCTTGCCCTTGCCGGCCTGTCTGTTCTCGCTCCCGCTG
>JALGUG010000338.1 GCA_029820995.1 Candidatus Zipacnadia bacterium | reverse complement strand
AGCGCCGCGATGTTCTCCGGTTTGGCGTCGCCCGGGATCGAGTGCGCCGGCGCCAGGACATAGCCCCCGTCCCGGCCCACCTCGGCCATCATCCGCCGCGCGACCTCCCTGACCTCCTGCGGCGTGCCGTACGGGAGGAGTTGCTGAGTGCTGATCCCGCCCCAGAAGCTCAAGCGGTCTCCGTAGGTGCGCTTCATCCAGTATACGTCCATGACCTCGGGTTGGAAGGGATTGAACAGGTCCACGCCGATCTCGATCAGGTCGGGGATTACCTCGGTCACCATACCACAGGAGTGGATGCTCACCGCTTTCCCCCTCGCCTTCGCGAGTCCGTATTGGCGCGCCAAGTGCGGCTTGAGGAATTCCCGCCACATGTCCGGGCCCATGATTAGACCTCTCTGGCATCCCCAGTCGTCGCCGAAGTGGACGCCGTCAATCTCGTACTCCAGGGCCTGCTCGACCAGCGCGCAGTTGTAGTCGCAGATCGCTTCCAGTAGCTGGTGCGCGAACTGCGGCGCCTCCAGCATGTCCACCAGCAGGTTCTCCATGCCGCGCAGGGTCCAGGCACGCTCGAACAGCGAGAACCCGATGGCGAACTCCACAAAGCGTCCCTTGGAGGCGGCCAGGCGCTGACCAAAGCCGGCAAACTTCTGCGGATCGTACGGGTCCGGGAACTCATAGCCCTCCAGTGTGCGCTCGGGCAGCAGGCAGTTGTCCACCACGCCGATGTCCCGGTCTACGGTGCGGTTCCAGATTACGCCGAACTCGTCGCGCCAGAAGCCGGGCTCAATCTCCCCCTGCCGCGGCCCGGGATTGGCCGCAATGGTGTACATGCAGTTGTTGAGGCGCGCCGCAAAGTCGGCGTCGCCGAAGTACTCCACCATGTTCTGACGAGCCTTCTGGGTGAAGCCGATAGTGTACGGACAGCGATCGGGTTGTTCGTGACGCAGCGAGGCCCAGACGCGCTCGCGGTTGGTCATCATCGTCCCTCCGAGGTGCCTGTGAATGTCTCCGATTCATTCGCGGCGGACCACGTATTCCCCTACGCGGAGGAGACCTGCACGCGCACAAGGAAGGAATCTCGAAGAACGAGTCTGGAAGTGGTTTCATAACCTCAAGGCCCAACGCCAGTCGCCCGTAGACGCGCTCCTACTGGGGTTATGAAACTGTTTCTGGTCGCGAGGTCGCGAGTGGATTGGCTGCTACCACTGATGCAAGGCCTTTCGGCCGCGACCGATTCGAGGCTAAGCGGAGGTGTGTTATGCGGCAGCTTGCACTGCTGGCCGTGCTCTTAGCGTGCCGGCCCCTGTGGGCGCAGGAGTTCCGGCTGACCGAGGACTTCTCCGAGTACGCGGCCGGATCGGACGGGTCGCCGCGATGGGAGACTGATACGATCCTATGGGAGGTTCGCGACGGGGCGCTGTTGGCCGACGGCCGCGCGGGAGGATTTGCGGTGCTCTCGGAGGGCCAGGTCTACCGGCGCATCAGCGTCGAGGCGACCCTCACACCCCTCAGGCGTCACCGTGAGGACTGGGCCATCGCCTCCGTGTGCGTATTGGCCGATGCCAGGAACTTCTGGCACTTGGCGCTGGTGGAGTCGCCCCAGGGGATGAAGTTCAAGCATTTCATTGAGCTGGTCGAGATGCGCGACGGGGCCTGGCTGGCTCAGCAGAATCTCAAGAGCATCGAGCCGACCGGACGCGAGTTCGACTGGCAGTACAATCATCCCTACCGGCTGCGGATCGAGGTTACGCCGCAGGGCGTGCGGGGGCGGCTGACGGAACTGGACGGCACAGTGCGCGCCACAGCGGGCTACGACTTCACGGCGGAGGCGGTGACGTACGGCCGAGCCGCGCTTCGCGTCGGCAGCCTCGATTGCCTGTTTGACGACGTCAAGGTACAGGCCTCGGACCCCGTCGAGATACCGGAAGAGAAGGTCGAGTTCCCCCCGTACGATGTCGCGACGACCTCGCCCCTGCGCGACAAGGCGACCGGGTTCTTCCACGTCAAGCAAGTGGACGGGATCTGGTGGTGCTTCGACCCGCTGGGCCGCGGCTTTTACGCCGTGGGCACCGACCACTGCCGGTACGGCGGCCACTGGTGTGAGAAGCTGGGGTATGCGCCCTACGGGCGGAACACGAAACAGAAGTACGGAACGGCGGAGAAATGGGCCGAGAGCGCCACCGGTCGCCTGAAGGATTGGGGGTTCAACCTGCTGGGCGCGGGCGGCGACCGGGCCGCGCGGTACCGGGGGCTGGCGCACACCGAGTTCATCAGCTTCGGCTCCGGCTTCGCCGGCATTGACGACATCTGCCCGAAGGTGCACTGGACCGGTTTCCCCAACGTGTTCAGCCCCAAGTGGCCGCTGTACTGTGACAAGCGCGCCCGGAAGATCTGCAGCCAGGTCAAGGGTGATCCCTGGCTGTTCGGGTACTTTCTGGACAACGAGCTGGAATGGTACGGAAAGTCGCACCGCGAGTGGGGTCTCTTCGACGAGGCCCTGAAGAAGCCGGCCGACCACACCGGCAAGCAGGCGGCCCTCGCCTTCCTACGGGAGCGATACCCGCGTCCGCAGGACTTGGCGAAGGCCTGGGGCACCAAGTTGCGGTCGTATGAGGAGCTGGCGAGGCAGGAGGCTCTCGACGGCGAGAACGCGGAGCAGGTGCGCCAGGACAAGACTGACTTTACACGCCTCGTCGCGGAGAAGTACTTCAGCGCCTGCGCGGCGGCGATCCGGAAGTACGATCCCAACCACATGATCATCGGCTGCCGTTTTGCCGGGAATGCCCCGGCGGGGATCTGGGATATCGCCGGCAAGTACTGCGACATCGTGACCTTCAACTACTACGGTCGGGTGGACCTGGACAAGGGCGAGGCACCGGGCCTCCCGGAGCGCTTCACGGAGTACTACAAGCAGGCGCAGCGTCCCTTGATGATCACCGAGTGGTCCTTCCCCGCGCTGGACAGCGGCCTGCCCTGCCGGCACGGCGCGGGCCAGCGCTTCGACACTCAGCAGCAGCGCACGCAGGCCTTCGAGATCTTCCAGCAGATGCTGTTCGCGCTCCCGTTCATGGTCGGATCGGACTTCTTCATGTGGGTGGACGAGCCCGCACTGGGCATCTCCAGCACCTTCCCGGAGGATACGAACTACGGCCTCGTCAACGAGCAGGATGAGCCGTACAAGCTCCTGACCGCGGCCGCCAGGCGGCTCAATCCGCAGGTGTACGAACGCCACGCCCGCACGCTGACGGCGATCGCGCTGTCGGACCTGACCTGGGAGGATGGGCAGGCGGCGGTGAAGGCGCAGAACACCGGGAGCGCTGCGGCGGAGTTCGAGCTGCGGTTCGCGCTGTCGGGCCAACGCCATGCACAGACGCTCAAGCTCAGGCCGGGCGCCGAGCAGACCGTTCGGTGGAAGCCCCGGGCGGAACCTGGCGGGCATCTGCTCACCGTCGTGGCGGACCCCGAGGGCAAATTGAATGAGCTCACACGTAGCGACAACCGCGCGGCGCTACCGGTGTACGTCAAGGGGGCTCCCTGGCCGGAGTTGCCGGGCCAGGTGCTGCGGCGGATTCCGGTCGTCATCTCGAACAAGGGCCCGGCACCGCTGCCGGCGCAGAGCATCGTGGTGAGACTGCCCGAGCTGCGAGGCATAGAGTGGCAGCGTGTCGAGCCCGAGCGACTGACGGTATTGGACCCGAGTGGTCGGAGTGGCCGCTGGCAGCTCGATGCGCCGTCGGGCAAGCTCACGTCCAACGCGGAGTTGTCGCTGGCGCTCGGGCCACTGGCGCCCGGCGAGAGCCGCACCTATTACATATGCCTGCTTCAGCGACCCGCGAGGCGCACGCAGGGGCAGTCAGCGGTGCGGTTTGAGGCGCGTGAGGGCGGGTTCGTCGCGGACAACGGCCGCCTACGACTGGAGAAGACGGAAGCCACTGGGGACATCGTGGACGCGGTCAAGTTAGGAGACCTCGTCCTGGGGCGCTACAATCCGCTAATCTGGCAAGATCCCGGGCAGAATGCGTGGACGCAAACCGAGAAGTTTGAGGACGTGCAGGCCAGCAACGGCCCGGACCGCCTGGTGCTGGACCTGACGGCCGTGGGCGGGACCGCCTGGTGCTGGACCTGACGGCCGTGGGCGGCGAGCAGGCCATCACGGCCGTGGACGACCAGGGCCATCAGGAGGAACTCGCCACGACGCCGGTACCCTTCCGTGTGCGTCACCGGATTGTGATGTATCCGAACTGCAATTGGTTCGCCGCCAGATTCCTCGATGTCGAGAATCTGGGGAAGCGGCCGCTAAGACTCAAGGGCTACTTCTTCTACCTGCTGCCCGCCATTGGCGGCTCGCCGCAGGGAGATGGGGCTGCCGGGCCACCGGTTCCGAACTACTACGCTCGGATCGGGGCGGCGTGGAAGGACGAGGCAGCCGGTGGCGCCTACGGGGCGGTGGCCGTG